>JAKBCS010000004.1 GCA_021807595.1 Planctomycetota bacterium
ACCCCAACCCCTCTCCCCCTGAGTACAGGGGGAGAGGGGCTTCTAAAAAGCTCCCCTCTCCCCTGTACTCAGGGGAGAGGGGCTGGGGGTGAGGGGTGCATTTTTCCGTGGATTCCTCGCCCCCTCACCCCAATCCCTCTCCCCCCGAGTACAGGGGGAGACGGGCTTCACGGCTCACCTCTTAACTTCGACCGTTGGCACGGCTCGTTCGCACTTAATTTGCTCCCCAATGGCCAACGATCTGTCCATTGTGCCACATTACCCAAACTCTGGCCCGACTGTCCCAGGCGATGCCGGAGAACGGCGGCACCGAACCCGAGTCGTCCTCGGCGATCATCGGCAGAGCTAACCGCGCCGCGCGCCGACGGGCTTCGATCTGACGCAACCCCATCAATTCCATCTGTCCGGCAAAGAGAACGAAGAGAGCGAGAAAGATCGGCATGGGACTGCGGGCCGGTACCGAAAGGCAGGCGATGAAGAACGCGACGAACAGACCGATGCGCACGGCGATCTCCGTGGCGCGCAATTGCCCCTTCCAGTTCGAGAGGACGGCCCGCAACACGCGACCGCCGTCCATCGGAAAACAGGGCAGCAAATTGAACAGCAGAAGCCCGAGGTTCGCCGCCCACAGCCAATAGACGACGCGCGCCAAAGCGATGCCCAGTCCCGAATCGGGATGGTAGAATGCACCGCCCAGACCGATGCCGAGACGGTTATTGAGAACCAGCAACGGCAAGAACGCCAGTGCCAGAATGAGATTGACCGCCGGACCCGCGACGGCTATGCAGATCTCCTCGAATGGCTTGTCGCTCATGCGTTGCAGCCGAGCGACGCCGCCGATGGGGAAAAGCGTGATGCTTTCGGTGCCAATGCCAAACCGGCGCGCCGCAAGCGCGTGGCCGAGTTCGTGTAACACGACGCAGCTGAACACGGCGGCCAACCCCAAGAGAACGAAGAGGGCATCGATCGGTCCATTCTCGCGGTTGGATAGCAGCATCCACGCCGGCAACAGGAAGAATGTCGTATGGACGTAGAGCGGAATTCCGAACAGTTTGCCTATCTTGAAGGAACGCAGCATACGGTCCTGCTTTCGTTGTGAAGGTCTAGCGAGGGCGACTATTATGCTTGTGCGCGAGAATGGTTCACCGAAGCGGATTTTTTTCAAGCGAAAGCGATTTATTCTCAAGTTTCGTTGCTTCTCATCACTCCGGAGATCAAAGTCTCGCCTACAATAATTGTAGGAGGGAGAAAGTGCCCCGCGAGTGGAAAAACACATTGCGAGCGCGCCGACCAACGGGGGGTGCCGGTTCGACCTCGCATAACTCCCAGCAGGAGAGGCTTACCGTGAAACGTCAACCGAAAGGTGCCAAGGAGCGGGCGCAAACCATCCAAGTTTGGACTTACCAACAAGCTCGGACTGCCGCGCCCTATATTACGTCAATCCTTCGTTCTCTGCGCGAACATGCGCTCGAGGCTTTGCTGCACCACCATCGCGTCAAACGCCTCGCCAATCGTCCCGGACGGCCCAATCGAGCCGACCTCATCGCTCAACACGAAGCCGAGAAAGAGGCCCTTCGCGCCGACGACCGCTTCCACGAAGCGCTCGACGAACTGCAAGTAATGGATATTTATACTCTCGATCCAATCCAAGGGCAAGCGCTCGTGCCCTTCGTTCACAACGATCAACTGGCGTGGTACGTTTTCGATCTGTTCGACGCCCAGCCGTTGCGCTTCTGGCGGTTCCAGAGTGATCCCGAAGAGACGCGACGTCCCGTGACCTCAATGCAAAGGGGATCATCCGCAGCAACGCACGTCGTCTGATTGAGCTGAATCGGAGCCTTGCAGGGCAAGCGAGGGGAATCGAGACTCTCGCTTACACTGGAAGGCTCCGATGGCTTTGGAGTGATTGCCTTCATGCGCGTGCGGGTTCCCTCGGATTGGCAGGCCGTTCTTTCGAGCGAATGGACGCAGCCATATTTCCAGCGGCTCCAAGAATTCGTGGACTCCGAGCGCGCGGCGCATCGCGTTTTTCCCCCCGAAGACGATGTGTTCAACGCCTTTCGCCGAACTCCCTTCGATCGCGTCAAAGTGCTACTGCTTGGGCAAGATCCCTATCACGATGACGGCCAAGCTCACGGATTGTGCTTCTCGGTTCGTCCCGGCGTGCCGCCGCCGCCATCGCTGCTCAACGTCTTCAAAGAACTGCGCGACGATCTCGGCTGCGCGATCCCCAACAACGGTTGCCTCCTTCCCTGGGCCGAACGAGGCGTCCTGCTCCTCAACGCCGTCCTCACCGTCCGCGCGCACGAAGCGAATTCGCACCGGGACGAGGGCTGGGAGACGTTCACCGACGCCGTCCTTCTCGCCTTGAACGATCGAGCGCGCCCGCTCGTTTTTCTATTGTGGGGAGCTTATGCACAGAAAAAGATCAAGTTAATCGACAAGGGGCGTCATCGTATCGTGACGGCCGCGCATCCCTCGCCGTTGTCGTTCAAGAAATTCCTCGGCAGCAAATGCTTCTCGGCCGTCAACCGCGCGCTCGTGGAGTTGGGCGAGACGCCGATCGATTGGCAGTTGCCGAATTTATAATTGAACGTGTTCCAGCCTCTTCAGCGCCTCGGCGTGAACGATACCGTTGCTGCCGAGAAGTCCGCAGCGCTGCCAGGCTTCCGGCAGTCCATATTGCAAGGTTTCGCCGTGTAGCCCCGTTACTGCCCCGCCGGCCTCGGTCACTAACAAGTGGCCTGCCGCGATGTCCCAATCGTGAAATTGCGTGTAGTCGTTGACATACAGATCGACTTCGCCGCGCGCCACCAGCGCGAGCTTCACGCCGGCGGAATACGTCTCCACCACGCGGCTCGGACGGATGGCCTGAGCCATCCGCGACGGCACCTGGGGAGTGCGGGAATGGCTTTGCACCATCGCGGACGCCGCCAATTCGCTTGTGGCCGAGACGCGGCAAACACTCGGTTCGCTCTCGCCGTCCTGCCGCCAACAACCTTGGCCGTGCGCCGCATAGGTAAGGCGTCTCTTGGCCGGTTCCGCGACGACGCCGACGGCGAGCCGACCTCCCGCGACGAAGGCGATCATCACGGAAAACTCGCCGTTCTTGCGGGCGAAGCCTCGCGTTCCGTCGATGGGATCGACGACCCAGAGGCGCGAACCGACGCTCGCCACCCCTTCCAAGGACGGCGTCCGCTCTTCGGCGCACAGCGCGTCGCCGGGAAAAACTCTTTTGAGATAGCTCAAGATGGTTTCTTGGGCCTGTCGATCCGCCTCGGTGGAAATGTCGATGGGTGCGTCGGGGATGGCCTGGAAGCGCGTGTAAGCTTCGAGAACGACTCGTTCGGCTTGCCGCGCCGCCTCCAGGGCGGCCTGTAATTCGCGCGGTTGCGTCATGCGGTCCTTTCGATGCGGCCAGGGCGACGAACGCAGCCGGTTCGCCCAAAAAAGGGATCGGCTGCGTCGGAGGCCGGGTGAATTCGTTACACCTGTTCGACCATTTCGTTGAACTCGATGTAATGGAGATGGCGATAGAGCTGGTTTTGGGTGAGCAGTTCCTTATGGATGCCCGTGGCGTGGACGCGGCCTTTGTGCAACAGGATCAACGTATCGCAAGAACGAATCGTCGAGATGCGATGGGGTAAGAAGACCACGGTGCGTCCCGGCAAAACGCGCGTCCAGGTATCGTCGAGGAGCGCCTTGGTCTCCTCGTCGAAGGCCGCCTCCGGTTCCTCGATAATCAGAAGCGCGGGATCGCGCAAGATCGCGCGTGCGAGGGCGATGCGAAATTGCTCGCTGATCGACAGCGAATGGCCAAGCTCGCCGATGGGCGTCTCGTAGCCTTGCGGCAGCTTTTGAATGAAGTGGTGCGCGTGGGCCACCTTGGCGGCTTCGATGATTTGACCGAGCGTAAAGGCGTTGTCGCCGCAGCCGATGTTGTTGGCCACCGTGTCGTGGAAGACGAGGTTGTGCATCAACACCGTGCCGATCTGCGCGCGCAGCGAATCGAGTGTGACCCAGCGGAGATTGTGTTGATCGACGCGGATCTCGCCGCTGGTGGGATCGAGCAAGCGCGGTATCAGATAAACGAGAGCGTGTTTTTCCAGATCGTCCGCGCCGATCAGACCGATGCGCTTTCCGGCTGGAATGACGAGCGAGACTTCTTCGAGCAGCAATCGCCCGCTGCCCGGTTCGCGCAGAGTGACGTTGTCGAACTCGATCTGTTTGGCCAGCGGAGGCAGGAACTCCGCGCCGACGACTTGCCCCACTTCGCCGCGTCGTTCGAGGAATTTGAAGGCGTTCTCGGCGGAATCGCGGCCCCGTCGAATGAGCCGTCTCGCTTCGATCCAGCGCTCCAAGGGGCGATAGAGGCTGACGAGGGCCGTACTCATAGCGGCCAGCTGCGCCACCGTCAGCTGCCCCGACAACACGAGGATGCCGGCCACGAACAACAGCAACAGCACGCACAGTAAACCGAGCAGCACCAACAACGGCTGATAGATCGCATCGCCTCGATAGCGAATCATTTGCACGCGGGTGTAGCGCGTCAATTGGCGCTCGACGCGATTTTGGTTGAACGGCTCCATGGCGTAACACTTGACCAGACGCATGAGCATAAGACTCTCGCGCATGATGGTCAAGTGTTCCGACGCTTGATGCGTGGCCGTTCGCCCTTGACGCCGGAAGTGCGCCGCCACTTGCCCGCCGATCAACCACAGCAGGAGGGCGAGCATCAACGACGCCAGCGCCAGCCAAAATTGGACGAACAGCGCGAAGGCGATCAACAACGCGCACTTGATCGGCGCGCGATAGTAGACCGTCAGGCGCGTGTACAGCGCGTCGTGAACGGCTTCGATGTGCCGTGCGAAAATGCTCACCGCCTCGGACGGGCCTAAAGCGCGAATGGCCAGCGTGCCCAGACGAAACGTGTGGTGATACACGGCGCGGCGGAGGCGTGTGGCGGCCTCAATGCTCGCCCGCGCCGCCATCTCGCGCATCAGATACATGAGCGCCGCACCGAACAGAGCGAGTCCGATGCCGCTCGAGAGTAGGCCGATCAGATAGGGCGAGATGACGCCGCCACTGTGGGCATTGCGCATCCAAGGAACCCAACGCGCCGCCGCCGCCAATATCGGCGTGACGATGCGCCCTTCCGCGTGAGAACGGACGACCAAACTGGTAATGCCGACATCCGCCGTAAAATCGACGCCTTCCGTGCCCTCGACCGTGGACAGCGCGCCTTCTCCAATGCGGTCGACCATGATGTGCCGAACGTGTGCGCGCCAGATCGTTCGCCGATCTTCGCGCGACGAGGCGGCGAGGTCTTCTAGCGAGACAAGGCGTTGGGTTTTCTCAGCGTCGAGATCGATTGCTTCCAAGCGATTTTTCTTCGCGTCGGAATCGAGCGCATTCCATTCGTTAAAAAACCGCGCCTGTTGCAAGGGCGTTAGACCGAGCGAGGTGGGCAGCCGACCGCGATAGACCATCAAGTCGACGAACAGCCACAAGACGACGAGGAGCGCAACGTACACGACGCCGGTACCGGTCCCCGCCGCCAAGGCCGTCCACTTGGCGGTCTTTCGATAGTTGAGGTAGGCACAGGCTTTAGCGAAGGCTGCCGGCTCGGCTTGGCGGTCCATGAGTCTTAATCCAGGAGTTGTCCGCCGCGCGAACGCGGCCCATACGCATTCTATTTGCCACTAAAATGATTTTAGCATAAGCAAAAGGTTTTTCACGTCTGAATCCGCCTCGGCGGTCGCGCCTCGCGGATCGCGACGCGAAACCTCTCCCCGTTGTTCGGGAGGCAGCGGTTGGGAGGAAGGTAAGGCGTCTCGAAGATGTAGCGATTTCAGCGCGGCAAAAGGGGCCGACGACGAGGTTCCCTCCTCGACTCCGGCGCAGTCTCTCCGAGGAGGTTTTCAGAAACTCGCTCATCCTTCGTCGAGGCAAGGTCGTCGTACAAGAGAAATCGTGCTTGCCGAAAGGACGTTGTGCCTTTTATACTCAAAACTTACTGCGAATGCCCCGACAACCGATGGAGTCTTCGACCATGCCGACCGCGAACCGATTTCGCTTCTCTTTTCTGCGCTCACCCGTGTTCCTCGTCGGATTCGTCGGCCTGGCGCTGCTGGCATTGTTCCATGTGCAAGCGGCACAAAACTCGGACAAGCTCACCGCCGAGAAGGTCCAGCCGCTCCAGACAAAGTATCGAGAAGAACGGGATGCCGCCGACAAGGAAGGTCGAACCAAGCAATTCTCACCCGAATGGTACGAGCGAGCGGACAAACTCGCCCAACAGGGCGACGATGCTCTGAAAGCGGGACGGTTGCTCGAAGCGCGGGCAAACTTCCGAAGAGCGCGTTGGAGTCTGCCGGTGCTGGCACCCCATCTACCGCCGCATCTCGCGCGGGTGTTCGGCGACAGCCGACTGAGGTTCACGGGACCGGTCCTCGCCCTGGCTTTCCGATCCGACGGGCAACGCTTGGCCACGGCCAGCAGCGACGGCGTGGTTCGCGTCTGGGAGTCCGCCACCGGTCGAGAGATCAGCCAATTCACCGGACACACGGGGGCCGTTTTCGCGCTCGCCTTCCATCCCGACGGCAAATCTATCGCCTCGACCGACAATAACAGCAACGACATCAGGCTATGGAATGCCGCCACGGGCAAACTGGAGAAAACCATCGCCGCGCACAAGGAATCGCTCAACACCCTAGCCATTAGCCCCGACGGGAAATGGTTGGCGGCAGGTGGAATGGAAAAACACGTTTGGGTTTACGATCTGGCGGCAGGAACCGTAAAGCACGACTTGCGCGGTCATAGTTCGGTCATCAAAACCGTCTCCTTCACTCCAGACAGCAAATCGCTCGTCTCCATCGGTGGCGACAAAGCGATCCGCTGTTGGGACGTGATGCAGGGCAGCGTTCGATGGATCACCGTTCTGCCGCGCGGCGATCTTTTGTGTCTTGCCATCCACCCCGACGGCCAGTCGCTGGCGGTCGGGACCGGAGGCCCCGATTCCGCCCGCCTCTTTTCCCTCCTCAACGGCAGCGAGCGCCTCGCCTATGCCGGGCACAATAAGCCCGTGACCAGCATCGCATTCTCGGCGGACGGCAAGCATGTGGCCACCGGCAGCGACGACGCCAGCGTTCGCATCTGGGATACGGCTTCCGGACAATTGCTCCGCGCGCTTCAAGGAGGCCATACCAGCGGCGTCACCTGTTTGGCCTTTAGCCCCGACGATCAATTCCTCGCTTCCGGCAGTATGGATCAGACGGTTCGGCTCTGGGACGTTGGCAGCGACGAACACTATCGAGAACTGGGCGAGCATCAAGGCAAGGTATGGTCGGCGCTCTTCAGTCCCGATGGCAAGCACGTTGTCTCAGCCGGCTCCGACAAAGTGGCGCGCGTCTGGCCGATTCCCTCCGGGAAAGAGGAACGGGTTCTCAAGGGGCATCGTTCGCCCGTAACGGCGGCAGCGTATAGCCCCAACGGCTCGACCATCGTTACCTGCAGCGGCGACAAGACGTTGAAGTTGTGGAACGCTGCCACGGGCCAAGAGATCCGCACCTTCATCGGCCATACCTCCGCCGTCACTTCGGCCGCTTTCAGTCCCGATGGCAAATACCTCGTTTCCGGCGGAGCCGATCATCGCGTCAAGGTCTGGGACACGGCAACGGGTAAGGAACTGCATTCGTTGACGGGGCACAACCTGGTTGTAACCGCTGTCGCCTGGAGCCGTGACGGCAAGCATTTGGCCTCGGCGGGAGGCGATCGATTGGTCAAATTGTGGAACGCCGAAACCATGACGGAAGAGCGGACGCTGATCGGCCACGGCGCTGCCGTCAGCGCGGTGGTCTTTAGTCCCGACGGAAACACCTTGGCCTCGTGCGGAGGCGACCGCAGGCTTCTCTTGTGGAGCGTCGCCAAGGGAACCCAGCCGCTCAAGAAATTCGAGGGGCACAATGCCGTCGTCAGTTCGGTGGCCTTCAGTCCCAACGGACGAATGCTCGCCTCCGGCGGCGGCGATCAAGTCGTGAAACTCTGGGACGTGGACGGGGGCATCGAATTGCACTCGTATCAAGGGCACTCCAACTGGATTAGCTCGGTAGCCTTTAGCCCCAACGGACATTATCTCGTCTCGGCCAGCGTCGATCGCAGCGTCAAACTCTGGGAGTTGGCCGGACAGCAAAACTCGGGAGTCTCCAGCCATCTTCGTGAGATTATCGCCCTTGCCGTCAGTCCCGACGGCAAGCTCATCGCCTCGGGCAGCGCCGATCGAACCGTCCGACTGTGGGAGTTACAAACCGGCCGCCAATTGTTCGTTCTCGAAGGGCACGCCAGAGAGATCAACTCTTTAGCCTTCTTTGCAGATAGTAAAACGATTGTTTCTGCTGACAAGGATAGCACGATCAAACTCTGGGACACGGCGACGGGCAAGGAGAAGCTCACGATTCGCAGCGAGGGACAACAACTGGAGGCCCACGACGTACCGGCGATGGCGACGAGTGCCGACGGCAAACGGGTCCTCGCCTGGCTGGCCTTGGCCGAAATCGCCACCTACGGAGCGGGCGACGGCAAACAAATCGCTTCCCTTACGCTCAAGGATCACGCCTCGATCAATTCGCTGAGCTTCAGCGTCGATGGCACGCTCGCCGCCGCGGGAAGAGACGACGGCATCGTCCATCTGTGGGACGTCAGCAAACAACAGCGCGTCGGCGACGATCTTGTGGCGCACGACAAGGGACGCAAAATCATGGATTTGACTCTGACGGCGGACAAGAAGTTTCTGGTGACGGCCGACGACAAGGGGCAGGTGAAAGTTTGGCAATTGTCCGAACGAAAAATGCTGCACGCCATTGAAGCGCACAAGCAAAAGATCGTAGCCGTGGCCATCAGTCCCGACGGCAAACGATTTGCCACGACGGCCGTGGATAACGTCGTCAAACTTTGGGATCTCGCTGAAGGCAAGGAGTTGCGTTCGTGGGATACGCACATGCCCATCTTATCGCCCGATCCCCGGCCCTTCGTTAGCGCATTGGCATTCACGCCGGATGGGAAACAGTTGGCGACCGCCAATGGCGACACGACCTTGTATCTCCTCGATTGCCCGTAGGTTGAGCGCGCGGTACAGCCCTCGATCCGTACAGGGTTAGAGTCCGTCCCAAAAGCCCCTTCCCCCCGTACTCAGGGGGAGAGGGGTTGGAGGAGGGGATTGGGGCGACCGCGTCGTAAACCGTCCCACCGTCCCAGGCCGATCATTTGCTCTTGAAATCGTTGCGTTCTCCGACTATATCCCAGCGCGAATTGCCAAGGTTGGGAGCAAGCATGAAGCGAATCGGGTGGCTAACGGCGCTGCTATTTCTGAGCGCGACGACCGGATGCGTCGAGCGCCGCTTCACGGTCTTTTCCGACCCGCCCGGCGCGGTTTGTTATTACAATGGCCGTTATCTGGGTCCCACGCCGGCCGACGGCTATCTTATCTACTACGGCAAGCAGAAATTCACGTTGATGAAGGAAGGCTACGAGACCTTGAACGTGGTGGAGCCTTACTATGCCCCCTGGTTCGATCTGCCCGGCATCGATTTTGTCACCGAGAATATCTATCCCTTTAAGCTGCGCGACGTGCGGCAGATTCACTACACCCTGCGTCCCTTGAAGTCGATTCCCCTGGAAGAGGTCCGCTCGCGGGCCGAAGAGCTGCGGTCGCGCGGCCAATACATCGGCATTCCCGCGCCGCCTCGGCCCGTGGCGTCCGCGCCTCCACCTCCGCCCCCTCCGCCGCCGGAGGGAACCTTGCCTGCGCCGCGTACCGTTCCCGATACGCCTCCGGTTGGATTCAACGCGCCCTCGCCTTGAACGAACCGAGCAGGGCTGTGAACTCTTCATCCCAAAAATCGTGGCGCTCCCACAGACAATCGCCGAATAGAACGATCGCACCCTCCGGTCGATTCACCACCGCGACGATGAGAAATCGTTCGAGGTCTTCCGTGCATTTCATCCGCCATTTACTCAGATGGCCGGGTTCTTTACCGATGTCCGCATCGCGGTTCACGACGCCGTTCTTGTCCTTGATTGCCTCCATTTTCATCTGTTCGTAGAGCTTCTTCTCGCGCTGTTGAACGAAGTCGAGGGCCACAGCCGTCGCCGCCTTGAGATCGGCTTGCTTGGGCAGGACGAGAACCTGGAAGACGGCGTCTTTGCCGGCCAGGGGTTTGCGTTCGGGGTCCGGCTCGTGGCCGCGAAGCAAAAGATCGAGGGGGCCGTCGTCCTCTTCCGGCCTTTCCAGCGTCCACAGTCCTTTCACATAGGCGAGCCGATATTTCGCCTGTTTTCCCACAAACGGCAGCGTCTCGCGCGGCTTCTCTTTCCAGCCCCCGCGCTGATTCAGCGTCGCCAATCCTTGCCGCAGCTTCGCCCAATCCGCTCGAATCGCCTCGCCGGTTTCTTGCAAGTCGCCCAACGGTGCCCAGGTGAAGAACCAATATCCTTGCCCGCGGTACGTCATCGCGTAGCATTCGCCATTCATGGTCACCGAATCCACGGTGTCGCCCTGAAACTCCAGAACCCGCGCCGGTTGCCCCGCCAGACGCACTTCGTCGTCCCGCGGCTTAATCTCCCATTCGAGACCTTGAAAGTAAGTCTTCAGTTTGCCGAGTACCTCGTCGAGCATCTCGGCGTCGCTGGGCGAGCGGGTCCCGTAATCCCGAAACAAGATGCCCAGGTAGTTGTTGCTCTCGGTCGATTTCATGCCGATGTGAACATGCAACTTCATTTGGATGTCTTTATCGCGCTGCCAGGCCTTTCCTGGCATGGCGAATCGCGCGTTGTACTTCTCGGCCACGAATGCCGGATCGTCTTCGATTTGCGCCTTTTTGAAGAAATGCTTTAGCCACATGCCCGCCCAGACGGCCAGCGCGAGACCGAAGAGACCGGCGACGGCAAACACGACCCAGCGCGCCCCGTGCCGTTTCGCTTTCGGCTTGGCAAGGCGTTTCGCTCGAGGAACGACCACATCCGCCGTCGAAGAGAAATCCAAATGCGCCGCTGCCGGAGGCGATTGCACGGGAACGGCGAGGGGCACGTTCGGCGAAGCGATGGGCCGAGCGATCGGTACTTGAGGCGGCGGCGGTGGAGGCGGCGCGGCGGCGGTTGAGCTGGGAGGTGGAATCGTCTTCTTTCCCGCATTGGGGCGAGCAATTTCAGTCGAGCTGGTAGCAAAGTGGAACACCGTGCCGCACTTGGGACAAACCAGCTTCGCTGCTCCCTTTATGGCAGTGGAGGCAAACGAATGCGTGCAGACAGGGTTGGGACACGGATACGTCGCATGCATGGTCGGCGCTTCATTACGGAGTCGTTGAAATCCTCCCTATAGTGTAGCGGGTTCCACGAATGGCGTCTCCACCTCGCGCTCGACGCCGCGACTTCCTCCATCGACCCGAATCGTCCGCGAAAGATGTCCTAGCTCTCGCGGACGATTCCGGGGCGCATCGCTTGGTAGAGCCTACCGTTTAGCGTTTCTCGCGGTCGATGGGCGGCGGGCCTCCCGGTCCGCGACCCCCGCGTCCGCCAGGACCCCCGCGTCCACCAGGACCACCAGGACCACCAGGACCACCAGGACCGAAGCCTTGGCGCATTTCTTTGAGTTGGCTCTTTTGTTCGTCGCTCAGAATCTTGCCGAGTTTGTCATCGACGTCTTTCTGCAATGCCTCAAGCTGTTTCTTCTGCTTGTCGCTGAGCTTCAAGCGGTCTTGCAAGAAAGGCGGTAAGATCTGTCCCGGAGGCGGCGGGCCGAATCCACCCGGACCACCTCGCCCCCCCGGCCCTCCCGGAGGGGGGCCAAATCCGCCCCGACCACCGGGAGGCCCGAAGCCGCCTCGCCCTTTATCCTGTGGGGCTTCGTTATCTCCGGCCATGCTCTTGGCCAATGTCGTTAGCTCTTCTTTGGTCACCACGCCGTCTTTATTGGCGTCGGCACGAACGAACAACCGCAGCAGACGGCGATCCCCGATCTCTTCCTTGGTGAGTTTGCCGTCCTTGTTCTTGTCGAACGCCATCATGCGCGCGACGAGATCGTTGCTCGCCGCTCTGCCGTCTTTGCTCGGCGGGCGGTCTTTGGGTTGCTGGGCGACGGCCAGCGTCAGCAGGCCGAAGCTAAGACTGAGAACGGTGAATCCACAAACCAGACGCATGGTCTTCTCCTTGAGACAAAAGTCATCTGTAGAGTATCTAAAAACTTTTACCTATTTGCGCTTCGCCTCGGGGCCTTCCGGAGGCGTGACGCCGAGTACGATGTCGAATTGAGCCGATAGTTCGCCGAGTTTCGATTTTTCAATCGGCTTGAAATCGACCAACACCAACTCGCGGTCGAGAGGATCGCGGATACCGCGGAAGATGCCGTCTTGCCCGTTTTGAGGATGTCCATTGATAAAGAGCTGCGTGGTCAACAACTCTCGGCTTCCCTTCTTGACGCGGACGTGGATGTGCGGCGTGCGTCCGGGATAGGGAACCGGCTTGATCGTGCGGAAGTAATACTCGCCCCTGCCGCTGGCGGCGCAGCGTCCGAAACCTTGGAAATTGGTATCGCGCTGACGTCGGCCGCTGTCGGCGGTGTGAAGATAGACGCCCTTGTTATCGACCTGCCAGATTTCCACGACGACGCCGCGCACGGGTTCGCCACTGGCACTGAGAACGCGACCGGTTAAATGGGTGATCTCTCCGACTGCCGGCGTGATGGCATCGTTCACCACGATCAGATCGTTGTCGGTGTCGAGAGGCAGCTTGTCGGGATAAAACGGTCCTTCGGTCATGCGCGGCGTGCGCGACAGTTCTTCGGCCAAGACGCCGGGAGCGAAGAGCGCCAAAGTTCCCAGCGTCATTCCGCCACGCAGAAGGTTCCGCCGGTTCATCGGAGTATCCATCGACAACATCGGTTCATCTCCTCGTACAAGAAGGGATACGGTCGCGCCGTACTGTTCTCTATACGCCAAGGAACGAAAGTCCCCGCGAAGGTGCCGATCATTTTAATGGACATTGAGGCGTTCGTCTCGTCGAAGAGCCGTGCGGGGGTCGGCTTGCGGCATCATTGCCAGCGATATACTATCGAAAGGTGTCGTTCCCTCGTCGGCTCTCCGGAACAACCGAATGGCCATCGCAACCGCTCGCGGATTCGTCGAGACCTTGCGCTGCTACCGCATATTGGAAGCGGAGCAACTCGACGAAGTGGAGCGCTCGCTGCCGACTCGTCCCGACGATGCCTTGGCTCTGGCCCGCGAACTGCTTCGACTCGGTTGGCTCACCGCCTATCAAGTGAATTGCATTTTCAAAGATCGTGCCGCCGATCTGGTACTCGGCCATTATTTGCTACTCGAACGACTCGGCGAAGGAGGCATGGGACAGGTCTTCAAAGCCCGCGAGACGCGCCTCGGACGCATTGTTGCCCTCAAAGTGCTGCGAAAAGAACGCATCGGCAAATCGGATATTGTCCATCGTTTTTATCAAGAGATTCAGGCGTGCGCGTGCCTGTCGCATCCCAACGTGGTTCACGCCTACGATGCCGAGCGGATCGGTGCGTCGCACGTTTTTGCGATGGAGTACGTCGAAGGAATCGATTTGTCGCGTCTGGTGAAGCAGAGCGGTTCGATGTCGGTGCTGGAGGCGTGCGATTGCATCCGGCAAGTTGCGTTGGGGTTACAGCACATCCACGAAAGCGGCATGGTCCACCGCGACATCAAGCCGGCCAATCTGATGCGATCCAAAGCTGGGGTTGTCAAAATACTCGACATGGGGCTGGCCCGGCTCCGCGAGGAAGAGGAAGGAGAGACCCAAGCAAAACGCCTGACGCGATTGGGCATCGTCATGGGAACCATCGACTTTATCGCCCCGGAACAGGCCATCGACTCGCGCCGCGCCGACATCCGCTCCGATCTTTATAGTCTGGGCTGCACCTTCTATTATCTGCTCGTCGGCCGTCCTCCATTCTCCGGCGACGATCTAATGGCCAAGCTGCTGGCCCACTCCTGCGACACCGCCGCGCCCCTCCTAAGTCTGCGTCCCGAAATACCCGTGCCTCTCTCCGCGCTCGTCGACAAGCTCATGGCCAAGCGTCCCGACGAGCGCTATCAAACTCCGGCGGAATTGATCGTCGATTTGGCCGCCTTCTTGCCGCAGCCGATCTCCCGCCCCATACCCATTGTCTCGGTGCCGCCGAACGACGACGCGCCGTCGCCGTTCGCCGATTTGGTCTCCGTCGACCCAAGGAAAATCGAATCGCCGCGCCTCTTCTCGAAGCAACCATCCCGACGATTCCCTCTTTGGGTTCTCGCCGTCGTCGCGTTATCGCTACTGCTCATAGCGTTGCTTGTATGTCTCGTGTGATCCGCGCCGTCGGAGATCGCGTTGGATTCTTTTCTTGAGTGCGCCCAACCGTATAGCGACACACTCCTCTCCCTTGTACTCAGGAGAGAGGGGAGAATCCGAGAGTAGCGCTGTACGATTTGGCGACCGGATTGTGGGTTTGTGGCTGTGGGTTGGTGCGAGGGTTTGGGTTTGAGATGTAACGATTCTTGCTCTTGTTTTCTCCTCGAGCGGTCGATATGCCTTCCGTCCGCCGTTTGCCTCGGAATCGTTGTGAACCGAGGCGCTCGTTGGCCTTCTTCCACGAGCTACCATGAACGTATTCTCTATCCCCCCTCGGTTCGGCACAGCGTTCTTCGTGTTTTGCGGGTTCGCGGTGCTTGCCGCGCCCTCCACGGCGCAGATGCCGGCGTCTGAGGATACTTCCCTCCTCCGCATGTGGGAGACTAATCTCGCGTCGAGTACCGCGCTCTCGGAATCGGCGGCAGCCTCGAGCAATCGCATCCCGCGCTTGCATCTGTTTCGCATCGCGCCGGGATTCCTCGCCGATCCAATCGGGATGCAAGACGACGATTTCGATCTGCCGGGAGTCGCTCACTTTCCCGGAACCAACGCGGCTGCTGCGACGGTCGAAAACGCGGGGCCGGAGTGGATTCAATTCGGCATGGGCGCGGACAATCCGTACTTCGATTTACGTCGTCCGGGTGATCCAGGCGGTTTCGGCTATTATCGCGTCAACTCGCAGGTGACGCTCTTCGATTCGGCCACGACGAGTTGCTCGATCGGCGTTCAAGCGGTGACGCCCACCGGCTCGCAGTTCGGCGGATTGCCCAACGGGCCTACCGTGTTCAGCCCATCGTTTGGCGTTTTCCACGCCGTCAACGACCGACTCGCCTTGCAAGGATTCGTTTCCAAGAACGTGCCCCTGAGCAACGCCAGTGACATTGGGGCCTATCCGCTGCGGCGCAATTTCCAATACGGCCTGGCATTGCAACATCCGCTTCTCGACGAGGGACCGGAGAGTCTGCGCAATCTCTATTTCTCGCTGGGCGCGCTGGGCCAATTCGCCTCCACTCGCGACAGTCTTCGTTGGCTGCCCAACTACGATCTGTTGCCCGGATTGACTTGGCACCTCAACGAGAGCTGGTGGGTTTCCAGCGCGGTCCTGTTTCCACTCGGTCCCGCCCGCACCGCGCCCGGCCAGTGGCAACTCACCTGCGCACTTCAATTTTAGTGCCAACAGAAAAAAGGCGAACGAAAAGCGTCGGCCCCCGATGTTCCATAAGTCAGCGGGCTAACGGCACAGCGCTACTCGTGCGAAGCGAAACGACGGAACTCATTGTCCGCAATCACGTTACATAATCTCCCTTGCACTCAGAGGATAGGGGCGAGTGAGAACTTGTGATATAATTCAGATGTGGCACAGATGAATAGGTCGTCGTTTTGAATTTCGAGGATACGGACACATGACACACGCAACTTCCTGAGATCGATTCGCGTCCCGCCAACGCCACGCCATCACCGCGTGTTCGTAAGTGGGGATCACCGTCATGCCGCTGGAGGATTTGCTGACGCCCGAACCATCTGGCAGTTCGTGCAAGGTCTGGACTTAACCTCCTTTTCTTGGTCAATCTTTCTCGGTTAGCCGCGACGCGCCAGCGGAGCGCGTTTGGGTGCGCGAACGGGCTCCGCCGGCGCATCGCGGCTAACCAAACGCAGGAGGTTATCGCGATATATCCACAAACAGAGTACGTTAATACTGAATCCAAATCCGTTTGGCTAGGATAATCTCCGTATCCGCCGGTAGATCGAGTGGCAAAGAACGCCAGCCCCTTGTAGCTGGTCAAGTATTGATAGTTCGTTCGGAAAAGTCCCTCCGGTCGAACGAGCTACCAACGCCGCCTGCTGGCGCGCCACGATGTTACGGAAAGCATCTCGGTCTGCCTGCACGATGACGCCGGATGCCTCGATCACTTCGGGGTTGCGGATGCCGCGCCTGGGAAGACTCCCTCGGTTCCCGCGCTCCCGATACCGTCTCGCTGCTCAGCGGGCATAAGCCCAGTATCGCTCGGATGAGGAATCCGTGTGATCCGACCGCCGGTCACAGCGATCTCCTTGCCGAACACCAAGCTCCCAAGAAACGCGAGGCTCGGACGGACGCGGAGTCACTTCTTCGACGGCGTTTCGTTGGCGGCTTTGAGTTGCCTGACTGCGGCCAGCGTTTTCTCTGGATCTTTTAATGCAGCCGTTTCGCAGCCTTTGCAGCACAGGAAGACCGGCTGATTCTTAACCGTCACCTTAAAGGGCTTGCCCATCTTGCCGAGACGATTTTCTGGTTCCACGGCGCAGTACTTCTGCGCCTCCGCCAACCTTCGATCCTCGGGATCGAGTTTATCCAGTGCCGCCCCGATCTTCGTCTCCTCATTCGGAGGAGCGACGGGTGGGCGGCCGGTACATCCCAGAGCGAGACAACTCGAAAGGATAGCCAACGGCATCCATCGATGGATCAATTGCATGTGTGTCTCCTTGCAGCGGTAGACGCTTACCCAATCGTTATGATAGCAGATCTGCGTGCCGACAGAGTGCATTGAGGCAGGAGAGAACCAATCGTCGACCCAAAAACGAAATCGGCGTGGAGGGCGAGAAATCTCGCGCCCTCCACGCCGATTTTGAGGCAATTAAGATTGTTTATCTCACATAAGACGGTTCGTCTTTGTCGTAGTACATGAAGAAATCGCGCGGACTACGAGCGTAGGGGTGCGTCGGAAACATCGGCGGACAGCTTTGCGGGTTCGCTCCTGGAACAAAGCCGACCGAATTGGGCATGCCCGGCATGCCGGGTGCGCCGGAGACACCAGGCGCTCCAGGCGCGCCGGGCATTCGTTGGGGGGGTGGGCCGGGAACCATGCCCTGAAACGGCGGATACGGCGGACGAAGACAGTACGCCGGCCCATAGGTTAGACCGCATGGGCTGGTCCAATAGAATCCCGGACCACAGGCATCTGGATTTTGGGGGATCGAGGGATAATAGCAACCTGCATAGTGTTGGGCCTGCGCCAGGCTCGCACCGAGCAGCAAGCTCACCACGGCCCCGTACACAAGGTTCCGTCTCATCTTTGCGACTCCTTTCGGAAGGAATGTGCGGATAGGGAAGCGCTTGGCTTCGTACCATAGCCTACCTCACGAATGGGTTGTCGCGCGGCGAATGCGGATAGATTCGTCACTTTTTGAAGGCGGTGGCGCGGGTGGTGCGGGTGATAGGAAATGAAAGAGGCCAGCTCTCGGTAGCCGAGAGCTGGCCCTGAAACCCGAATATCAGGTGGGCGAATTAATAACCGCCCGGACCCGGCATCATGCCAGGGGCGCATCCGGGACCGGTCGGAGCGCCGCTGAGGCAAGCGTTGGGGGCGGCCCATTGCATGCCCGGCACGACGAAGACCGGAGCGTAGTTGACGCGACCGCAGCTTCCGCCCGGGCCGCCGCAACCAGCGTTGATCTGATAGCCATGGTTCTTGTAGTACGCCACCCAATCGATATGATCGAGAGCGCAATAGTAGTTTTTCAGAGCGTCGTAGTAGTCGTGCCAGAACTTTTGCAGGCGCTCTTCTTCGGCCGTTAGGCACTTGTAACGCTTGGCGAAGATGTTCCAGGTGGGTTGGTAGCCGCTGTAGGTCAGCGAACTCCAGCTCGCGTGCGATTGATTGGCGCTCAGAGCAAATCCCAACACGGCGCAAACCATCAAGCCGATCCGTTTCATTGTGACTCCTTTCACAAGGAAGACCCCAGTCGTCCACGGGGCGGCTATCAGCCGGGGGGCGCTCCATCGTCCCCAATCCGATACCCGTGAAGGGGTGGTTTACTCGCGATGCGGCCTCGTCTTTTTATTCCAACTCATCCGCATCCGGCACATTTAGAATCGTCCGACAAGGCAGAGAAGTGCGGACAAAACGACTGCAACAGACACACGCGGACTTTGCTCTTTGGGCATAACGGGCAAAATCGTTTCCGCTTGCCCATGTTCTCTCGCTTCTCGAAACCGAGCGCACGAAAGAGCAGTCTCCCCGTCGATCAACGGAGCAGCTCGCGTTCGACGCGCTCGATCAGTTCGCGGATGCCGACGCTTCGTTGACCGAGTGCTAAATCGGCGTCGGCCTCGATCCATTGGCGCACTTTCTTCTCGGCGGCAACGGCGGTACTGTGATTGCGGCCGCCGAAGTGCTTGCCGATGTCACTGTACGAAGCGGCCGTGTGCTTGCGCGCCAGATACATCGCCGCCATGCGCGGATGGCTGACCGCCCACGCCCGCGCTTTCGATTGCAAGATGCCATGCTCCAAACGCAGCACCGAGCAAACGGAGCGATCGATGTCGTCCAGCTGTACAACGCGCACGGCGTGGCGCAGCAGATCCGCCAACGCCTCGCGCACCAAGGGCACATCAATGGCGCGTCCGGTGACGCGGCTGAAATGGCGGATGCTGTGGATCGCGCCTTCCAACTCGCGGACGTTGCCGCGCAGCTGGCCGGACAGAAAACGCAACACCTCGTCGGGCAGCGGCTTCTCGTTCTTCGGAGATGCTTTGTGTCGCAAAATCTCCAGCCGAGTCGCGGCGTCGGGCGGCGTCAATCCCCAGACGACGCCGCCGAGCAAACGGTCGGTCAACTCCGGAGTGAAGTCGTCGGCCAAGCGCGGGTGGCAATCGCACGTCAGAACCATTTGCCGACCGTCTGCTTGCAGCGCGTCGAAAGTGTGCAGAAATTCGGCCTGCGTGGCCTTCTTCGAGGCCAAAAAGTGCAGATCGTCCACCAGCAACGCATCGCATTCGCGGAACTGCTTGCGAAACCCCGTCAGTTTATTCAGCCGCATCGCCTGGACGAAACGATTGGTGAAATCCTCGCTCGTCAGATAGAGAACGCGCCAATCGACATGGGCGCGGCGCAGGCCGGCGTAAATGCCTTCGAGCAGATGCGTCTTTCCCGTGCCGACAGGGCCGTGTAGAACGATGGGATTGGCTCCCTCTCCGGGAGATTCGATGACGCTCTGGGCGGCGGCAAAGGCGACGCGATTGCACGCTCCGACGATAAAATCGCTCAGGCGATGCCAACGCCTCGATCGGCTTGTGGTCTCGCGCGGCTTCTCGATTTCCCGTTCCGCTCCGGCCTTCTTCGTCTTGGGATCGGGATGGGGAACGGGTTTGGGAGCGGGGGTCTCGCGGGCTTCGTCCTGTTCGCGCCGCGCCGCCTGGAATAGCTCTGGATCGATGACGAAGCGCACCTGCATGGTTTGCCCGAAGACTTCGTGCGCAGCTTCGGCGGTGGCCGTGCCGAAGTTCTTTTCCACCCACTCGGCAAAGTGACGATTGGGAACGCCGACCGTCAGCTGATCGTCGGCGCGATGGAAGCGCGTTCGTCCTTCAAACCAGAGTTTGTAGCGTGGTTCGCCGATGCGCCGGACGAGTGCTTTCTCCAGCGCCTGCATCAAGTTGCGTTCGCGGACAGTCAAGGGATTCCCCCGGCGCGCAGTCGGTCTGCGAAGGTGGATTTCGGTCGGCTGGGATGAGTCATCCGGATCGCGGACAGAACCGTCTCTCGTTCCGATGGAGCCTACGCTAGGACGGGCAATTCTAGTCCGCGAACGAGGGTTCGCCAACAGCCGTCACGCGCTTTTGTCCCTCTCCGACCGCTTCGAGTGCGGCATTCCCGGCACGATAGGCAATTCACATTCGGAGACGGAAATGGAGACGCCCTAACAAGGGGGCGTTTGGTAAAATGGGGCGATTGCGAAGAAGGCGTCAAAATGGCCGGAGCCGGAAGAATGGGCGATGGAAACGATTCCATCGCTCGCTTTTCCGGCTCCGGAGGTTGTATCCGATGGGTCTGTATCGGTTCGAGTTACGACTTCTGCCGGCGCGATTTGCCGCGGCGGGAACGCGGCGCGGGCGGACTCTTGGTCCACGATTCCGGGACGGCGTGGCGCACCGGATCGCCGGAGAAGTTCCAGAACACAACATCCTCTTCGCCGGGACGCCAGGAAAAGAAGGCGCGGCGATCGTTCACGATGGTCGGGAAACCGATGAGTCCCGACGCGCCGTGCAATACGGCCACGCCCAACACTTCGAGTTCGGCATACGCCTCCTGGAGATCCTTCTCCACGGCGGCGAGTTCCTCCTGAACTTGATAGCGCCGCGATCGTTGCGGCCAGGACAGCGTATTCCGTTGGTTATCGAGACTTTCTCGTTCGGGGCGCAGCTGGGCGAGGCGTTCGTGACCGGCCATCATGTCGGCGACGATGCGTCCCACCAAGGGCAGCATGGCATGAGTGGCCCCCCACGTCAGCACCAGATCATTTGGGCCAGGCCGTTCATATGCCCCCGGCACCCGATTTTCAGTGAAACCGTTCATCAATCATTCCCCCTAAGCCATGGAGCCAGGTGTCCTTTATCCACCTGCTATTCTACGGTCGGAGATCAAGGGCGCGCGCCTGAACGGAATCGCAACGATCTGTGAGGGAAAAAAGGAAGGATGGGAGGGCGCAAAGCGGAGGGTTCGCCCCGTCCATCACCGCCAGCGTTTAGCCGCGACGCGGAGCGGAGCGCGGAACACTCATCCGCTCCGCTCCGCGTCGCGGCTTGATGAAAAGTCTTCAGATAGCGCTACGTTCTGAACGAGGCTATCGGACTTGCCAAGCGCTTGAGAAGATGCAACGATCATGTAACGGCCTCCATGTTGAAGGTGTGCGATACCTCCCGCATGACTCAGAGGTCGTCTTTTGTTTGGCCCAGTTTCCCTAAACTGCCGCCGCCCATCGCGGAAACGCGGTTACATTCCGTTTCGGGAGTGGAAGTCGAAGTGAACACTTTGGGTTATGTAGAGCTACGTTTGCGCGAAGGAGACCGACTCATTCCGGCGCGCGTCGTCTCGGAAGGGACGCTTCGTATCTTGGGTCTGTCTGCGGGGAGACCTGGATGCGTAATGTCCTGATATTCGGCGAAGACTGTGGCCATGAAGTGGCGTTGCGCACACTCTTGGACCGTCTGGCCGCCGAGTATCAGGTTCCGCTCAAGGTCCAAGTGCGAAGCTCCGTCGGCGGGCATGGCCGCACGATCGGTGAGTTAACAGCGTTCCTGAGCGAATTGCAGCGGGATCGAGCAGCGCTTCCCGATTTGTTCGTCGTAGCGCGCGATGCCAATTGTCTAGGCTGCGCCGATCGAGTCGAGGAAACTGGCTCCGCGCGGAAAAGGCGGACCCTTCGTTAACACATCTACTCCGGGATCATCGAGTAGCTTTTCAACGCTGGAAGTCCCAATAGATCGTTTGATTCGACGTACTCCAGGACTACCATTCAAACAGGAGTTTTAAGATATACCATGAGCCATAAAACTTGGGGCGGGCGCTTCAGCGGGGCGACGGACACTCGCGTTGAGGCGTTCACCGAATCCATCAGCTACGATCGGCGTCTCTTTCGCCACGACATCCGCGCCAGTCAGGCACACGCACGCATGTTGGCCGAAGTCGGACTGCTTACCGCCGAAGAGGCCGAGGCCATCGTCGCGGCGCTCGATGCCATCGGAGTCGAGATCGAACGCGATGAATTCGCCTTCTCGATCCAACTCGAAGACATACACACGCACATCGAACGCGCGTTGATCGAACGTCTCGGCGATGTGGGGCGAAAGTTGCACACCGGACGCAGCCGCAACGATCAGGTCGTCACCGATGTGAAGCTCTGGGTGCGCGATTCTCTCGACGCACTCGATGGGTTACTGAAGGAGCTTCAGCGCGCTTTGCTCGCTGCCGCCGAAGGGAATCGCACGCTCGTTTTGCCGGGGTATACGCACATGCAGCGCGCCCAGCCGGTGTTGGCCGCGCACTATTTCCTCGCTTATATCGAGAAATATCAGCGCGACCGCGAGCGTTTGGCCGACTGCCGCAAGCGCGTTAATGTTTTGCCGCTCGGAGCAGCCGCCCTAGCCGGTACCTCTCTCCCCATCGACCGAGACAGCGTGCGCCGACAACTCGGCTTCGACGCCCTGGCCGCCAACAGTCTCGATGTGTCCAGCGACCGCGATTTCCTGCTCGAATTCGTCTTCGATCTCTCGGCCATCGCCTTGCATCTGAGCGGTTGGGCCGAGGAGTGGATCTTGTGGACGACGACGGAGTTCGGCTTCCTCGATCTGCCCGACGCCTTCTGCACCGGATCGAGCATCATGCCGCACAAAAAAAATCCGGATGTTCTGGAGTTGATTCGTGGGAAATCGGCGCGCGTAACGGCGGATTTGCAGCAATTGATCGTGTTGGTGAAAGGGCTGCCGTTGGCTTATAACCGCGATTTGCAGGAAGATAAGGTTGCCCTGTTCGACGCCTTCGATACCGTGGCCGCCTCGCTGGAATTGGCCGCCCCGTTGGTGCGCGAGAGCCGATTTCGCGCCGAAGCGATCGCCTCGCGTCTGGAAGACGGCTTCCTCGACGCCACGACATTAATGGAGTTTTGCATCCTCCAAGGCGTGCCGATGCGCGCCGCACACGAAGCGGTTGGCAAACTAGTGCGACTGTGCGAGGAACGCCGTTGTCGCCTCGCCGATTTGCCTCTCGAAGTCTACGAAAACGTGAGCGCGGGACTCAGCGACGGGGTATACAAGGTGTTAGGAGTCGCCAATGCCCTGGCGGCTTTTCGGAGCGTCGGCTCAACCGCGCCGGCGGAGGTGGAGCGGCAATTGGTTGCGTGGCGAACGAGAATTGCTTAAAATAAATCGATTTGTATTTTTCGGTTGCATTACCATTTGGTTCGGGCGACGCACGAACGGACACCCTCGCTGGTTCCCGAACTTCGCCCCGATGTCTTGCGCATTCAGGCCGAAGAGATCGCCCGGCGCGGAGGCATCCTGATTCGCCAAAATTGTGTGGCGGATCCCATGCACCTACTCGTTCGATTGACGCCGAGCGTTCTGATTTCGGATTTCATAGGCCAAGTTAAAGGAGGTGGATGTTATCGTTTCAACCGCGAAGCAAATCCTAAATGGCGTCTCAAATGGCAAGAGGGATATGCAGTGCTGACCTCGCGCGAAGAGGAGGTTGAGAAGGTGTCTCGTTACATCGACAACCAAGAACGATTGCATCAACAAGGCAAATTATCGCGGATCCTTGAGATGCTGGCAGATATGTGAACGGTCGCGGACTGAAGTCCGCATTAAGCCGCTAAAGCGGCGAGGGCATTGTTTTTAGCGCTATTCGGCCCCAGCCAAAAGGGCTGGGCCAACGAAAGCGGAGACGAGATAAGGCAACCCTAAGAAGTCGAGATTTAACGAAAGAAGACAGCAACGGATATGGACCATTTTCACTATCGCAATCGGATTCTTCACTGTGAGGACGTACCCGTCCGCCAGCTTGCCGACCTCTACGGGACGCCGCTGTTCGTGTACAGCAAAGCGACGCTGTTGCACCATCTCGGCGAGATTCAGAAAGCCTTTGCCGAAGTCGATCCGCTGATTTGCTACAGCATCAAGACTAACGGTAATTTGCACCTGTGCCGTCTTCTCAGCGAGGCGGGATCGGGGTTCGACGTGACCAGCGGTGGCGAGCTGTATCGGGCGCTCAATGCCGGAGGTAGCGGCGACAAGATCGTCTTTGCCGGTGTCGGCAAGACCGATTCAGAGATTCGTTACGCCCTGGAGAACGACGTATTTCTCTTCAATGTGGAGAGCGAAGCCGAGTTGCACAACTTGGCCGATGTGGCCCGCGGTGTCGGCAAGGCGGCGGGGGCGGCGCTGCGTGTGAATCCCGATCTGCCGCCCAAAACGCACGCCAAGACCGATACCAGCGTCAAAGGCGTCAAGTTCGGCCTCGATATCGATACCGTTCTCGACGTGGCCAAGGGGGTGGTCGGCAATCCGCACGTCCGCGTCGTCGGCCTGCACATGCACCTCGGTTCGCCGATTCTCAGCGCCAAGCCGTACCAAGAAGGAGTGGCCAAGGGGTTAATTCTCATCGACCGTTTGCGAGACATGGGACATCCGATAAGTGTCTTGAATATGGGCGGCGGTTTTGGCATCCACTATCGCAAACGAGAAGCGCAGCCGGCGTCGGCGTTCGCCGAGGTCATCGTGCCGGCGGTTCGGAAGGCCAAATGCCGGCTCGTCCTCGAACCGGGCCGCTTCATCGTCGGCAACGCCGGCATCTTGGTCAGCCGCGTGTTGTTTCTCAAAGAGTCGGGCGGCAAACAGTTTCTCATTCAAGATGCTGCCATGAACGATCTCATACGTCCGACATTGTACGATTCGTTTCATCGCATTTGGCCGGCCGAGCCGCCGGAGGGACTGCCCGCGCCGCCGGACGATTTTGAAGCCGAAATTCCCCAGACTCTGAAACAAGATGTCGTCGGTCCCGTGTGCGAATCCGGCGATTTTCTGGCCAAGGATCGATGTCTGCCCGTCCTGAAACGCGGCGACGTGTTGGCGACGTTCAGCGCCGGCGCGTACGGCATGGCGATGAGTTCCAATTACAACAGCCGTCCGCGCGCCGCCGAGGTCTTGGTGGACGGCGGAAGGCATCGCTTGATCCGTCGCCGCGAAACACACGAAGATCTGATTCGCCCGGAACTCGAAGTGTGAACGAAGTTTTCTCGTTTAGCCGCGACGCGCAGCGGAGGGCTTCGCGCTCCGCTGCGCGTCGCGGCTAAACGAATCCCTTCCGCGTTTATTGAAGAGGCTCCGTCATGCGTTCCCGTCTTTTGCGCATTAGCCTGTCGTTTTTAGCGCTCATTGCTTTCCTGACGCAATCGCCCGCTCAGGATAAAGGGAAACCCCAGGCTCCGGCCAAAAAAGCGGCGGCCAACGAAGACGACGATTATCGTCATTTCTTCAAGCGACCCACCAATACGGCGGAATACTGGGACGCCATGCAATTCGAGATCGAAGTCGGCAAGTACGATCTTGCCGCCACTCATCTGCGCAACCTGCTCAACTTCAAGCCGCCCGACGCCGACCTCGTGAAACTCGCCGACGAATTCGGCGTTGCCGCTTTCCTCAAATTGCGCAACATTCGCACGTGGTCCAGCGATGCCAAGACCGACAAAGAAGCCCTGGCCAATGTCGAGCAACTCATCAAGCGCGCGACCGAGGCCGTCAACAAGGTCCGCCGCGATCCCGAACGCATCCAAGGTTACATCAAAAACCTCAACGCCACGCCCGAAGAGTACGCCTATGCTCTGAAGGAGTTGGCCAAGTCCGGTGCCGTCGTCGTTCCCTATCTGGTCGACGAGTTGAAGACCGCGCAGCCGGCGGAGCGCGTCCACTATCTCGACGCGCTGGAACGCCTTGGCTCCGATGTCATCGAACCGATGGTCGCCGCCCTCGACAGCAATAACCCATCTTTGCAGATCGATTTTATCCGCATATTGATGAAGCGCTACTCGCGCCGCACAGTCGAGCTGACCGTGCCGAACCTGTGGTATCTGTCCGCCTCGCCGTCTCAGCCCGAAGAGGTGCGCTCCCAGGCGACGGCGGCGCTGGCGTATTTCCTGGAGACGAAGCCCGGCAAACTTCCCCCCGCTCGATCGGAATTGACTCGCCTTGCCGAGCGGTATTACCTGCATCGCGTCAAATTTCCCGATGCAAAGGCGGTGGCGGTCTGGCGCTGGGACGGTCAGCGCGTCGTCGAGGGTTGGCCCAACGCGGCGACCATCGGTGCCGACAAGGCCGAGGAGTATTATGGTCTCCGCTATGCCAGTCAAGCGCTGCGGCTCGATCCGGCTTATCAACCCGCGCAGGTTGTCTTGCTCAGTTTGATTCTCGATAAAACCCAATCCCATGCCGGCTTGGATCAAGAATTGGAGCGCGTCGCGCCCAAGGTTCACGATCTGCTCGGATCGGTACAGGCGGATCTAGTGAACGCCGTCTTGGAGCGCGCCTTGGAGGAACGGCGGGTATCGGTAATTCTGGGTGCGGTGCGCGACGTGGGCGAACGCAAGGAACACCGGGCGCTGCGGCCGTTGGGACGCCGTCAGTCGCCGTTGGCGCGCGCGCTGTACTACCCGGATCGACGGGTTCAGATGGCGGCGGCGGAGGCGTTGTTGCAGATACCCGACTCGGCCGGCGTTCAAGCGACCACGCGCGTCGTCGAAGTGTTGCGCCGAGCTTTGGCCGCCGAGCCGGAGTTGCGTCAACCGGCCAAGGTGGCGATCGGATACTTCGATGAAGATGTACGCAACCAAGTCTCCGCAGCGGTCACTCAGGCGGGATTCGTGCCGGTGGCCGTCGGCAGCGGACGCGAGATGATGCAACGACTCGGGCAAGCCTCCGATATCGCTCTGTTGCTGTTCGAGGAACGACTGCCCAATCCCGGACTCGCCGAGTTATTGGGGCAGTTGCGCGCCGATCGCTTCGCAGGCTCCTTGCCGATCCTGATCGCGGCCACTCCTCCACCGACCGATGAAAGCGGGAAGCTGCCCGCCGATCCCGTCCACCGTCAAGCCTTGCTCGCTCAAGCCGCTCGCCGCGAAGACGCGCTGCGCCGCTACACCGCGCAATGGCCGAATATCACCGTCTTGTCCGCGTCGGCGGTTTTCGATGCCCGCGCTCTCAAACCGATGATTCAATCGCTTTTGGGCGATCCCGCAAATCCCACATTGTCCACAAAAGAGATGAAAGATTACTCCGAGCGCTCCATCGAGAATCTCGCGCGGATGGCGCGCGGGGAGATCGCCGGCTACGACGTGACCCCTGCGGGAGCCACAGTCCTCGAAGCGCTGCGCGCGCCGAGCAAATTGACGCCTAAGGGCCAAGGGTTCGCCGTGGACATTGCTTCCCGTCTCAAGGGGGAAGCAGCGCAGACGGTGTTGGCCAACGTCTTGGCCGACGCGAAGCGTTCCAACGCAGTGCGCATCGCGGCGGCCAGTGGGCTCGTTCGCTCCATCCAACAGTTTGGCCCCCTCGTCTCTCGCGCACAGGCAAGCGCGCTAGGCGATTTGTATCGACAGGAAAAACTAGACGAAACTTTGAAAAACAACGTCGCGCTCGTTCTCGGCAGTCTGCGTCCCAGTGCAAGGCAAAGCGGCGATTTGCTGTTGCAATATCAACCGCCAACTCCTGGAGCCGCGCCGAAAAAGTGAGCGGCACAGGTCCTTGTGGCTAATGCCGCCGGTTCGCCAGGTATCGGCGGATCGGCGGCATTATTGTTCGTCCGCGTGCAGTACAACCATGGCTGGCATGGGATTGCCTTTGGAGTCGGGCTGCCTCGCACAGAGATCGACTTGCACCGGGCTGCCGTCGAATACCTCTCTCGAAATGCCTATCCTCAGGGTGCGGAAATCCTCCAATACATCTTCCTTCTTCCAGCTGCCCCACAGCAGTGCGAAGCCAACTACATAAACTTCGCCTTTCTTCGAGAGACGAACGCTCTTGGCGGAAAGCTCGTTGAAATACCCGGTACGCTGAAGATATGCGCCCAAACATCTGACTTGTTGCTCGGAGATTTCATCGGTGTAATAAATCTCTTCTTCATCCTGCGCACCAAAACCCATTCGCTCGCCAAGAGGATTGGATAGAAGGGGAAGATTGATGAGATGGATGAGGTAAATCACCAAGGCTGCAAAGATCGGTCCCAGGATTAGTCCAAGTGAGCAGCTGATCAACAGACGCCGCCTGCCTCGCCGGCGCTCTTCGGCTGACGAGGAGAGGAGCCAAGTGGGAACAATGTTCAACCGCGGTTCCTCCACGGGTGGCGGAGGATTGGGAGGCTGGCCTCGATTCCAATGGGAGGTTACATCGGGATCGAGATCGGGTAGTTTAGGTTTTGGGTCGCGGGAACGTCTTCCGAACATGGGCGGTTTTCCTTTCTGGACGATACCTGAGGCTACGGAGCGGCGGGTCGATCGCAATCTCGTTGAGAAGCATTCGAGTCCCTCACAAAGCGGATACGCTCCATAGCCGTTGGTATGATATTCTGAAAGAGGGTACCCGCGAAGAGGCGCGTTACCCCTTCACGACGAGGTGATCCCAGGAGCGTGTCGATGCGATTGGCGGAATTGCAACAAGCCTTGCGAGCGGCGGACGCGGCGGCAGTCCTCGTTTCGCCTCGAATTCTCGATCGTTTGATTCAAGCGCAGAATCAATTGTCGAGTTTTTTCGGCGAAGTACCGCATCGCCAATGCTATGTCGTGGATCGGCCTACGCTCTATCGCTATGTCGAGCCGGACGAATTGGACCTCGAACCGGATCGCCTTTTGCCGTCGCCGGTAATTCTACTGGCGCGGCCATCGCCCAACTCATTGAACCATTCCGACGATGAGACGCTGCTGACTTATTGGCGGCGTTTGTTCCACGGAGCGATCCACCGCGCCCTACGCCAACAGGTAAACGAAGGGTATCTCAACGCGGCGGCGATCCACGAGCGCGTCGAACGGATCGGCCGCAGCGCCTTTGCCGAGATACGCATGGTTCTGAGCCAAGAGAACTATCTGACTCCCAGCACCGCCGAATCGAGCGACGCCGACGTTTACATCGAGTTTGCCGCCGTCTATCTGGAGCTGCACTACTTTGCCGCCAACTTGTTGCCGATCTACTTTCCCGGATTGTCCGACTTCGCCTCGATCCATGCGATACTTGTGGGCGACGTGAGTGCCGAGCAACTGTTTGCCGCGACGCGCCTCGCCGGTGCTCCGCAACCGATCTTTCGCACCGATACCAGTTCCGACGAATCGCACGATTACTATCGGCGTCTCATGGACGGCGCGGACAAGGCGGATCGAGAAGGCAACACGGTGCGCGCGTCGATTCTGCGGACCAAGGCGGCGCGCGTCGCGCCGGCGTCGCTCGAAGAGCCGACGCGGACCAAGGCACTCGACGACCTACGGCGTCTGACCCAGCGTTTGCAAGCCGCGCTCGAACTGAGCGACGGCGAGACCGAGGAATGGCTCAAGGATCTGCCCGCTCTGTTGGATAAGGCCGATCAGGGCAGCTGGCCGGTCGAGGCGGCGCTGC
This sequence comes from Planctomycetota bacterium, assembly GCA_021807595.1. Taxonomy (GTDB): domain Bacteria; phylum Planctomycetota; class Planctomycetia; order Gemmatales; family Gemmataceae; genus JAJPHU01. The sequence continues at coordinate 29,327 of JAKBCS010000004.1, forward strand.
TGTACGATTTGCAAAAAGTGGGAGTGGATCACGAATGCGATATTTACGCGCTCGATGTGGTGACGTGGGCCGCTTCTGGAGGGAGACGCCCCATCAAGCGCGCGCTGCCGAGTCAACGGCTGGTGCGCATCACCCGCCATTTGCGGATCGCCGCCCAACGATTGACGGAAGCGCGGTTAGCCGACGACGAACGCCAGCACCTCGCCCACCTTTTGCAGGCGGCCCTCCACAACTGCGAAGAACGGCTGCGAGGCCGCTTTCGCCCCGTCCTTGCCGACGCCTTCCTCATGGTCGGCCTGCAATCGAGCAATGCGCCCGAACGCACCGCCTTCGCCCGCATGATCGAAGAGATGCTCGATCGCATCGTCGAAGTGGGCTTCTTGACATTCAGCGACTTACGCGATGCCATTTCTCGCAATCAACTCAAGATGCCGGACTTGCGCGATCCCTACGAGTTCGCGCGCGGCGATCCGTTGCTCCGTTTGGACCGTCACCTGGCGACAGCGCTGGACGGCGTCTATCGCCCCGGCGAGATCTATCTCCGCTGGTTGGAACGAATGACCGCGCCGGCGTTTGGGACAGCCGTGGGACGCTGGCTGGTATTGTTCGTCTTGCTGCCCTTCGGCGGAGCGGCGGTCCTGCTCCAAGGCGCGAAGTTGCTGCTGGAGTTTGAGTTCGTTCAAGATTTTCTCGCCGTCCGGCCCTATCTGGAACCGTATTTCAACGGTGCTTTCGATCCGCGCAGCGCGATTGCCGCGCTGCGCGCACCCCAACCGTACTTTCCCTCGTTGGCAGTTTGTGCTTTCCTTCTGTTGGGTTCCTTCTTACTCTCGCTGTTGCACCTGGGGTGGTTCCGGCAGTTCTGCAAGCAAGCGCTCGTCCTGTTTTTCCGCGAGTTGCGCCGCGCGCTTCTCGATGCCCCGGCCTACCTCGTGCAGCTTCCGGTAGTACAGCGCGCCTTAAAGGGCTGGCCGTTCCAACTGTTTTGGTCGTATCTGTTCAAGCCGGCAGTGGCGTGCCTGCTGCTATCGCAACTCTTGCCGGGGGCTTTTGCCAATCGAGCCGCAGGCAGCATCACCTTCCTGCTCATCAGTTTCATCCTCAACACACGGCCAATTAAAGAGCTAGGCGATGGGATATTACAAGGACTGGCCAACGTCTACGAATCGCTGAGGGCGGGACTCTTGCCGGGGCTGCTGCGCTGGATCATGTGGGCGTTCAAACAAGTGACGGATGGCTTGGAGTATCTCCTCCATGCGGTGGACGAGTGGCTGCGCTATCGGGAGGGAGACAGTCAGCTCTCCCTCGTGATCCGCACCGCGGTCGGCTTGCTGTGGTATCCCATCGCTTGGTTGATGCGCTTTTATCTGGTGGTATTGATCGAGCCGTGGTTCAACCCCCTTAAAGCGCCGATCTCCTTGCTGGCGGCGAAATTCATGGTACCGATTTATGCCATTTACCTCAACGAACTGCGCGAATCGCTCAAAGACGAAACGATGCCAATCCTCTTCAAGGTGGGTTGGTTGATTCTCTTTTTGACGATCTGGCTTTTGCCCGACGCTTTCGGCTTCTTGTTCTGGGAGATGAAAGAAAACTGGCGCATGTATCGCGCCAATCGACAGCTCCAATTGCGTTCCATCGGCATTGGACCGCACGGCGAAACGGTGCGTCAATTACTCCATCCAGGCTTTCATTCGGGGACGATTCCCAAGCTCTACACTCGACTGCGCGAAGCGGAGCGCGAAGCGATTCGCACCGGCAGTTGGCGAACGGCGCGGACCCTGCGCCGTTCGTTGGACGAAGTGGAACGAACCATCCGCCGGCTCGTCGAACGCGAATTGATCAAAATCCTTCAGGAGAGCAACCGATGGAGCGGCGATCCGGTGCGTGTGGACAAGGTAATTCTCACACCGTCTCGCATTGGTATCGAGTTGGGACAGACCGTTGCCATTCGTCCGGTTCGCCTGGAATGGGAAGATCAATCCGGTTGGTTGGTGGCGAGTATTCGCGATCCCGGCTGGTTGGAGGCGCTCGGAGATGAGCCTCGGCAGGCCGTCACGACTGCGTTGGCCGGATTGTACAAACTGGCCGGCATCGACTTGGTGTCCGAACATCTGCGCGAGTACCTGCCCGACGGAACGAACTTCGTTTTGACCGAGCGCGAACTTCTCGTTCGTTCGGGGCCGTTGCACGAAATGGCCGCGCGCTACGATTTAGAGCGCCTTCGAGGACCGCTGCGTCCGCGCTACCTGGATAGCGAATCGGCGGACGCTTGGCCGACGCTCGATCCCAATCGCGCTTTCTTTGCGCGCGTGCCGTTGACGTGGCGGCAATGGGTCGAAAGTTGGCAAGACGGTCCCGACGGCAAACCTTCGCCGCCTCCCCTCAGTTCCAGCGTCCGTCTTCTGCCCGTCCGATTATAGGATGCGATACAACGGCCCGCCCGGCGCGCCCAACTCCTCGACGCGGCGAGCGATTGCCGGATCTTCTTCCAAGGGCGGCGCGTGGTGGGGTTTGATGCGCGCGTCGATTACCAAGGGACCACGACAGCCCCAATGTTTCTGGTGGGCGAACGCGCCGACGCCGTGGATGTCCGCCGCTGGATTCGAGCGCGTGAACGTGACCCACAACCAATTCTTCAACGAATGGGCCGTAAACTCGCTGTCGTCCACTAACACCACGAGCGGGAAATGGGCCAACGCCTCGAAGTCGGCCAACGCTTCGCACAACTCCTCCACCTCCGGCGGCACCTCGACATCGTGCCTTAAGACATAATTCGGAGCCTCAATGGCCATAATGCCGGGCAAACACAGGCGCGGTTCGCGGAAATCGTTCGGCAGAGGGATATGCGCAGGGATCTCAACGCCCAAAGCACGCCGTTTGCGACCCGCCGCCGCGATCGCCACTTTCGATCCCTCGTTCAAGCCGCTGCCCGAATAATCGAGTGTGTCGATGGTCGTCCGCGTTTGAAAGTGCAAGTCGTTCCGCCAATCGACGCGCTCCAGGATGTGCCGGAAAAACCCAGCGATGTCGTGAACTTCCAACTCGGGATCGTCCTCCTTGGCGGCGATGAAGAGATACTTGGCCAACGACAGCTGCCCTTGTCCGAGCAGAGCGTTGGCGCAGGTGAGCAACTCTTGCGGTCGTCGTTCGCCGGCATAGGGCACATAGCGCTCGCTGCCGACCGCCAACAGCAGCGGATGCACCCCCGCCGCATCGACGGCATGGACGGCGTGAATGCCGGGTACAACCGTGGGAACGATCGGTCCCGTTAACTCGTGAATGAGATCGCCGAAAGAGGTATCTTCTTGGGGGGGGCGGCCGACGACCGTGAACGGCCAAATCGCTCCCGGTCGATGATAGACGCGCTCCACGCGCAAGACGGGGAACTCGTGCGTCAAACTGTAATACCCGAGATGATCGCCGAACGGCCCTTCGGGCAAAAGCCGCCCTGGATCGACGGTGCCGACGATGCAGAAGTCCGCCTCGGCGGGGATCGGCAACCCAGCGGCGAACGCGGAAGGCTCGCCGGGAGGAACCACTAAGTCGATGCGCCGACCGCCGAGCGCGCCGGCGAACGCCAACTCCGGCATCCCCTCCGGCAGAGGCATGACGGCCGCCAACGCCATCGACGGAGGGCCGCCGACAATGACGTTGACGCGAAACGGCACGCCGCGACGGAGAGCCGCCGCATGATGCGCGCCGATGCCCCGATGAATCTGATAGTGCAACCCCACTTCTCGATCCGGTTCGTATCGATTGCCGGACAGTTGGACGCGATACATGCCGAGATTGGAATGCCGCCATCCGGGACGATCGGCGTCTTCGGTATAAACTTGGGGCAAGGTGATGAACGCGCCACCGTCGCGCGGCCAGCTGCGCAACTGAGGCAACTGGCTTATCGTTGTTTGATGGGCGAGAATCGGTCCCGATTGGACGAACCTCGGCAGGGCGTGCAACAGTGTGCCCGGCACGTCGCGGTAGCGCCAGGGTTTCTTCCAAAAGGAACCGGCATCGAGTTTCAGTTCGACGAGGTGCCGCACGGCGCGGAGCGCGTCGCGGAACAGATAGCGGATGCGCTGAGGCGTGCCAAACAAGTTCGAGGCCATCGGAAAGGCACAGCCCTTGACGCGCGCGTAGAGAAGCGCCGGCCCGCCCACTTCATAGACGCGCCGCTGAATGGCGGCCATCTCAAGATTGGGATCGATCTCTTCCTCAATGCGAACGAGTTGTCCAGTGCGCTCCAAATCGAGGACACAATCGCGGAGATGGCGATAGCCCATGCTTCATTGCCTCTTCTTGCCGCCTGCGATGGGGCGAAACGTCTTCGCTCTCATTGTAGGCGCGCAAGGGAAGCTCCGAGGTTAGCCGCGACGCGGAGCGAGGGACCGAGTTCTTTTTGGACGCGAACTCAGTTATCGTAGAACAACGGCAGGTTCAGATCGCTCTGCGTGATGGCGGCAGAGTGGCCGTCGCAATAGAGGACGTTGAACACGTTGATGTGGCGTCGCTGCGGATAGTGGATGGCATCGGTGGGATCGTTGAAGGGGAGCCAGGGACCGCGTGGGGCGGCGATAACGGAATTGGCGCAGCCGGGTGTCTTGCCGTGATCCCAGACGATCAGGATGTTCGAGCTGCCGTTGCCCTGGACGAGATGGATGAGCGGCTGACCGTTGGGACCGCCGGTGACGTAGTTCATGCCATAACTGATTTGATAGAGCTTGCCGGTCGCCGGATCGAAACCGTTGGGACACTGAAAGACTTTTTTGTTTCCTTCGACGAACGGCCACAACAAAGCGCGCGTGGGGTTGAAGTCGGGGAGGGGAGTATCTTCCGGGGACACGCGGTTGTCGTAGGGTGCCCACCAGACTTCGTTCGGTCCCGTGAAATGGATCGGCGAAGTGAGTTGGTCGCAGTATATGTCGTTACCCCCCTGCCACGGCGCGGGACAGAGGCGATAGCGCGGCAGGACGCCGAGCGTATCATTGTACATATGCGTGGCAATGCCGATCTGATGCAGATTGTTGGCACACTGGATACGATTGGCCGTCTCTCGAACGCGCTGCACGGCCGGCAACAGCAGTCCGATTAGCACGGCGATGATGGCAATGACGACCAAGAGTTCGATGAGCGTGAAGGCGGATCGCCGTCGCATGGGTTGAATCCTTGCCGTGGGGAAGCGTTCTGGTGTGCGAGGAAGCGAACGATGAACGAAGAAGCGCGAGAGTGGATGCGCGATTGGACGGTCGGCACGCGCCTGTGGCTGGAACGCTCCGGCGAGGCCATTCTGGGACCGGGGCGGTTGGAATTGCTCGAAGCGATCGACCGCTGCCACAGCATCAGCGCCGCAGCCCGCCAGTTGGGCATGTCGTATCGCCGCGCTTGGCTGCTGGTCGATAGCGTGAACCGGGCCGCGGGGTGTGAATTGGTTCGCCGACAAACCGGAGGGCGCGAGGGCGGCGGCGCGGCATTGACGGAGCGCGGGCGGCTCACCATCGACGTGTACCGCGAACTGCAAACGCGCGTCCGCCAGAGTGCCGGCTCGACCGCTTTGCTTCCACCTGTCGCGCGCGATCGCGCGGTCCACCTGGCCGTGGCCGCGAGTTTGGTCAACGTGCTGGATTGTCTCCTCGCCGATTTCGCCATCGAGCAGCCCGGTCTGTCGGTGCGCACGCTCTGCGGGGCTTCCGACGAATTGGCCGATCAGATACTTCATGGAGTTCACGTCGATCTATTCCTCAGTGCCGCGAAAGAACCGCTCGACCGCTTGGAGGCGGCGGGGCTTTTGGCTCCACCGAGTCGAACGGCATTCGGAGTCAACCGCCTCTCCGCCATCGTGGCGTCCTCCGATCTACTCGGTCGACGCGATCCTCAATCGTTGTTGCAAGCCGGAGTCCGGCACGTCGCGCTTGCCGATCCCTCTTGCCCTTTGGGACGCTACACCCGCTCCTATCTGGAGTCACTCGATCTTTGGGAGGCGATTCGACCCCGCGCGGTGTTTCTCGATAATCCGCGAGTCGTTCTCGCCGCCGTCGAATCGGCCAGGGCGGAGGTCGGAGTGGTTTATCGCAGCGATGTCCACGCTTCCCGCTCCTGCCACATCCTCTTTAGCACGCGCCCCGAACGCCCTGCCATTCACTACACCGCGGCCTTGACACAGCGGGGCGAACATTCCGAAGCCGCCCGCTCCCTGCTTGCCTTCCTGACCTCGCCCGCCGCGCGGAAGCGACTTCCGAGCTTTGGACTCCTGAAACCGTGAACGATTGTGAAACACCCTCTCGTCCCATTGTCGCCTTCGTTATATTCATCCGGATATAGCGGGACAAGAATCCGAGGCCTTTTGTCGCCTCCCGATGGAAAACGATGTACGAAATCGCAACGGTTCGCTCGAAATGCGGCGGTCGAGATAGCTCAAGAGGGGATGGAAGGCCGGATAAAGCTCAATTTGTCTGAGCGGCATTGCGTTTGCAGTTATCTTACCTTGTGAAGATCGCCCGGTAAGTGTCTGTTCCAGAAGTTCCCTCTCCCCCTGTACTCGGGGGCTTCGGGAACAGACTCTAACTCGATTACCTTGGGAGGTAGATCATGCGTTCGATGTTGCTTTCGTTGATGTTGGGGCTGGGCACGATCGGCCTGTTCGCGGCGACGCCGACACAAGGACATGCGGAGGAACGGTATGGCCGAGGGTACGGACGAGGGTTCGAGCGCGGTTATGCCAATCGCGGCTTCTATCGCCGCGATTGGGACGATCGCCGCTACTTCAATCGCGGCTACTACGGCGGCAATCCCTATGGCGGGTTGGGCGTTCGCAATCTGTACGCTCCGGGCGTTTACGGCGGTGCCTATGCCCCCTATACGCCGTGGAACGGCGGCTACGGTCTGACACCTTATCCCAATTACTATTACACGCCTGGATTTATCCGCTAAGACTTGTGCCGAACCGACCCTACCGCGAACTCACGAGCGAGGTTCTTCCTCGCTCGTTTTCTTTTTTCCTTCCCCACCATCTCCGAATGGGTTCGGATTGGCATCGAACCGTTCGAGATCGCGATCCGTCCAGCCGAAGTGATGCGCCAATTCGTGAACGACGGTTTTACGAATCTCGATCAGCAGCTGTTTTCGATTCGGAAAGGCATCTTCGAGCGGACGTTTATAAATCACCAGGCGATGGGGCATGGCATACACATCCACGGCGTCGCCGCTGAGAGGGGTCGGCAGAACCAGCGGATCGAACAGCCCCAGCAAGGTCTCCCCCTCGGCGATTTCCTCGGCCGTGAAGCCGACGCGGCGAAGCGTTTTCTCGTCCGGCTCTTCATCCACCTCGACCGTCAGATTGTCGAGGTGGGGCAAGAACTCTGGCGGAAGCGAGTACATCACCCCGGCCACGATCCGGCCAAACTGACGGAGGGAGAGACGTTTCATGCCGTCATTTTCACCCGCCCCCGCGCCATTGTCAATCGGGCCGGCGCGACCGACAATGGTTACGGGAACGGGATCGATCTTCCCCTTGAGGTAGACCATGACCGACAATGTGCAGGAACTCAACCGTAAGGCCCGCGAATGGCGCGCCGGACTCGATCCCCTTTACCGCGAGATCGAGCGGGTGATTGTCGGTCAACGAACGATGATCGATCGCCTCTTGATCGGCCTGATGACGGGGGGACACATTCTGTTGGAAGGCGTGCCGGGGTTGGCGAAGACATTGGCGGTGCGCACGCTGGCGCGCGGGCTGCGCCTCAGTTTCAGCCGCATTCAATTCACCCCCGACCTCCTCCCCGCCGACGTGATCGGCACGCAGATCTACAATCCGCGCACCGGCGAATTTACCATAAAAAAAGGTCCAGTATTCGCTAATCTCATCCTCGCCGACGAGATCAACCGCGCTCCGGCCAAGGTGCAAAGCGCCTTGCTCGAGGCCATGCAAGAAAAGCAAGTCACCATCGGCGACAATAGCTATCTACTCGAGTCGCCATTTCTCGTCATGGCCACGCAAAACCCCATCGAGCAGGAAGGAACCTATCCGCTGCCCGAAGCTCAGGTCGATCGCTTCATGCTCAAACTCAAACTGAACTATCCGAGCAAAGAAGAGGAATTGACCATCCTCAATCGCATGTCCGTGGTCGAACCGAAACTGACCATCGACCCCGTTCTCGATCTCGGCTACCTGTTCGCGCTCCGCGCTGCGCTCGATGAGATCTACCTCGACGACAAGATCAAGCGTTACATCGTCGATCTGGTTCACGCCACGCGCAAGCCAGGAGAGTATGGATTGGAGATTGCCTCGCTGATTCAATACGGAGCGAGTCCGCGGGCGACGATTTTTCTGGCTCGCGCAGCCAAGGCCATGGCGTTGCTCGACGGTCGAGGCTACGTCACGCCGCAAGACGTGAAGTCGATCGGACACGATGTCTTGCGCCATCGCGTCAGTGTCACCTACGAAGCCGAGGCCGAAGACATCACCTCCGAGGCACTCTTGCAGCGCATCTTCGATTCGTTGAAAGTACCTTAAAAGCGAAGAAGCGAATCGTAAGCACAAGCCCGGAGCGCCGGCGACCGGCTTGTCTCGTGTTGCGTCGAGCTGGTCTGGCATCGAAATCGACGGCAGAGTAAACTTTTTCAATGCCATCGCCGGAACAACGGGAGGACACGGATGTCCGTCACCATCAACAGCAATGCTCGCCCGCCCGTCGATCCCCACGACGCCTATCTGCGCCGCGGCTACTTTCCGGAGTTGGACGGACTTCGTGGCGCGTGCGCCCTCTTGGTGGTTACGGCTCACCTCTATCTGCATAAGGAACGATGGACGTGGCTTGCCGGCGATCGCGGCGTAACCGTCTTCTTCGTCCTCAGCGGCTTTTTGATCACCGCCCTCGCGCTGCGCGAAGAAACGGCGCGCGGCGCGGTCTCGTTGGCCGGTTTCTATGTACGACGCTGCTGCCGACTCTTTCCGTTGTACTACGCCATTCTCGGCTTCTACAGTGTGTACCTTCTCATTCTCAACCGCGGCTCCTTGGAGCAACGAAGCGCGTTCGCCGAGGCGCTGCCTTGGGATCTCCTCTACTGTCAAGAGATTCCCTTCTACAAACTCCTCGTCCTCGACCAACGCGATTTGCCGTTCTTCCAGAGTTGGTCTCTAGGAATTGAAGAAAAATTCTATCTTCTTTGGCCCCTATTGGCGTTCGTCGTCTGGCAGGGGCGAAGGCTTTCGCGCATTCGCGGCACCGTCGGCTTGGCGGCGACGTGCGCACTCGTCTCGGCGATCCTGTGCCAACAACACGGGACGTTGAAAATGGCGGGGCGATTCGCGCAGAGTTTTTATCCCATTCTGATCGGCTGCCTGGCCGGCTTTCTGTTGCACGAACCGCGCGGCTATCATCGCCTGCGCCGTCTCGCCTGTCGTTTTCGCGGTCTGCCGGCGCTGGCTCTGTTCTGCGCCGTCCATTTTGCCGTCCCTTGGATCGAGGGTTGGACGCTCCAGGTTTTCAACATCCTCTATCCTTTGACGGCGACGGGTTTGTTGATCGTCCTAATCGACGGAGAAGGGCCGGCCTCATGGCTCTTTCGCCGACCTCCCTTGGTGTTCGTGGGGCGGCTTTCCTATGGAGTGTATCTCTTGCACCTCTTGGCAATGGGCATCACCTATCGCCTTTTGCCGACGCATCTCGCGCATCCCGCCTGGAGCATCGCGGCATTCGCGCTCTGTTCGGGGCTAAGCATTGGGGGAGCGTGGGTACTCTCTTGGTCTCTGGAGTTACCCTGCATTCGCCTGGGCCGTCGCTGGTCGGCACGACCGATTGCACCCACTCCGCCCGCCATCGTGGGCGAACCGGCCGGTTGAGCGCCCCATTAAAACCGATCCGGGAGAAGAAAAAGACACTTGCATCTCGTTGCTCCAACCTGCACAATAGGGGTTGAGAATAATGGTCCTGCCTTCCCGACCCTCCTGCCTGCCCCAAGCGATCGATGCCGATCTCCACTTCGATCGGTTCAATCGCGGTTGAATCGAATAGCAAGGAATCTGCAATGCGGTCCCGCCATCTCACACTCCCGTTGCTTGTCCTCGGTCTGACGTGTTCTTTTGCTCGATCTGCGGAAATCACGCCGTCCGGTCAAACCGTGGAACAGGTCGTCGATCGCTACATCGAATCGAGTCTCCAAGAAGCTCATGTCACGCCCGCTCCGCCTGCCGACGATGCCACGATCCTACGCCGTCTGACGCTCGATCTGGTCGGTCGCATTCCGACCGTGGAGGAGACCCAAGCATTCCTCGCTTCGACCAACCCCAACAAGCGCGTCGAACGGATCGATCGATTGATGAACTCTCCCGGCTTCGTAAGGCATCAAGCGACCGAGTTCGATGCCATGCTGATGAACGGAACTAAGGGCAGCGTGCGAGCCTATCTGCTCGTCGCGCTGTCCGAAAGTCGTTCGTGGGATCGCATCTATCGCGAGTTGATGCTGCCCGATGAGAACGACGCCAAGCTCAAGCCCGCTGGGGAGTTTCTGCGCCAGCGCGTCCGCGATCTCGACAAACTGACCGCCGAGGTCAGTTGCCTCTTCTTCGGCGTCAACGTCAGCTGTGCGCGGTGCCACGATCATCCCCTGGTGGCCGACTGGAAGCAGGATCACTTTTTCGGCATGAAATCGTTTTTCAGCCGCACTTACGAGAGCGGTGGAAAACTCGCCGAGCGCGACACCGGGCTGGTCAAGTTCAAGACGACCAAAGGGATCGAACGGCAGGCGAAAATGATGTTTCTGACCGGCAAAATCGTGCCGACCGACACGCTTAAGGAGACCCCCGCCGACACCTCCAAGAAAAAGAGCAAGAAGGAAGGTGAGAAGAAAGCTCCTCCTCCGCCCGCGCCGAAATTCAGCGCCCGCGCCGAATTGGTGAAATTGTCGCTGGAACCGGAGCAGCGCGACTTCTTTGCTCGATCCATCGTCAACCGCGTTTGGCATCGATTGTTCGGCTACGGACTGGTCATGCCGCTCGATCAGATGCACTCGGAGAACGCGCCCAGCCATCCGGAACTGCTCGACTGGCTGGCGCGCGACACGGCGGAACACGGCTACGATTTGCGGCGTTTGATTCGCGGTTTGGTGTCGAGCAACGCCTATGCCCGCGATAGCCGATGGGAGAAGGGCGAGACGCCTCGCGCCGCGTTGTTTGCTGTGGCGCGGGTGCGGCCGTTGGCACCGATGCAGTTGGCCGTCTCGCTGCGTTTGGCCGTCGCCGATCCCAAGACGTTCCCCGCCTCGCTCACGGCCGACGAGTTCGACAAACGCATGGCAGGGCTGGAATCCAATGCCAGTGGAATGGAGCGTCTGTTCGAGCAACCCGGCGACGACTTTCAAGTCGGCGTCGGCGAGGCGCTGCTGTTCAGCAACGGGGAGCGCATTCAGAAAGAGTTGTTGGCCGACGGCGGAGATCGCTTGCTTGGCCGAATGCAACAACTCAAGAACGATGAAGCCATCGATCTAGCGGTGCGGACGATCTTATCGCGCCCGCCGCGCGCGGAAGAAAAGAAGCTACTCGGAGACTATTTGCAGCAATGCGCCGCCAAACCCAAGGACGCACGGCAACAGATCGTGTGGGCGCTGCTGACGAGCGCGGAGTTTCGATTCAATTATTGATGGAAACAGGAGCCATCCGATGTCCCACCTTCGCCGTTCGCATTTTTGTGGTTCGCCGATGCACGCGCTGGATCGCCGCGGATTTCTTGGCCTCGCCGCCGGAGCCGCCGCCTTCGCCGCCGACATGACGCAGTTAAACGTCTTGCAGCATCCCTTGCTTGCCGGCGAGATGAAGAAGCAACAGAAGCGTTGCATTCTTCTCTGGTTGGCGGGAGGAGCATCGCAGCTAGAAACTTGGGATCCCAAGCCTGGAGCGCCGACGGGCGGTCCGTTCCGCGCCATTCCCACCTCGGTACCGGGCATCCACATCTCCGAGTTGATGCCCGAAATGGCCAAGCGGATGAAGCACACCTGCATCGTGCGTTCGCTGAATACGCGCAACGGCGATCACGGCGGAGCGGCCCAGTTGATGATGCGCGGCCGGCGCGACGAGGCCAATTTGAAATACCCCGATCTCGGCGCGGTCCTGGCGCGCGAGTTGGGACAAGCCGACAGTCAGGTACCGGACTATGTCTCGTTCTATTTCGCCACGGAAGGGCGCGGCTCCGCTCCCGGTTCGGCGGGATTCCTCGGTTCGCGCTATGCGCCGATGGAACTGTACACCAGTATGATCCCCGAGAACATCCGCCGACTCGACGGCATCGACGACCTCGATCACAAGCGACGCGGCGAGTTGCGCGAGTCGTTGAGCAAACAGTTCGCCAAGGGGCGCGCTTCGTCCAGCCTCGGAAGTCACGGCGAGGCGTATCAGCGGGTGCGCGGCTTGATGGCCAGTGAAAAGCTGTTCGATGTGTCGCGGGAACCTCAGAAAATCCGCGAGAAATATGGCCCGACGCTGTTCGGCGAGCAGGCGTTGGCCGCGCGGCGCTTGATCGAAGCCGGCGTGCCTTTCGTCCGCGTGGGCCGCGCTTGGTGGGACAGCCACGGCGAAAACTTTGAGACGCATCGGGAGTTGGTTCCCGAACTGGATCACGTCATGTCCGCCTTGCTCGACGATCTGGAGCAGCGCGGCTTGCTCGAACACACGTTGGTGATCACGTTGTCCGAGTTTGGCCGCACGCCGGGTATCAATGCCAGTCTGGGACGCGATCACTTCGCCTCGGCTTGGAGCGCTACCTTGTCCGGTTGCGGCATTCAGGGCGGCAGCGTCTATGGCAAAACCGACGCCAAGGGCGAGCGCGTTGCGGACGGCGAAGTGGGCGCGGCCGAACTGTTCGCCACCATTTATCGCGCCCTCGGCATCAACCACCAGAAAAACTACCACGTCGGCTCTCGTCCCGTGCCGTTGACCGAGCCGGGGACCAAGCCGATCAAAGCGCTGTTGGCCTGATCCTTGACGCGCTCCGCTCACCGTATGAGGAAACTCGACATGAAAACGATCAAAGAGATTTCGAGTAACGGATTCGCTTTCGCGCTGGCTCGCGTCCCCGGAAGCCCGCGCGTCCTATTCGGCGGTGCGGACTTCAAGGTGTACGATGTCGATTTCTCGGCGGCCAAACCGGAGGCCAAGGCGCTGGGAGAACACAAAAGCTACGTCACGGGCTTGGCGCTCTCCGGTAAAATCGCCGTCTCCGGTAGCTACGACGGCCGACTCCTGTGGTGGGACATTGACGCACGCAAACAAATTCGCGCCGCCGATGCCCATGCCAAGTGGATACGCAAAGTCGCCGTCTCGCCCGATGGCAAGACGATTGCCAGCGTCGCCGACGACATGGTGTGTCGGCTGTGGAAGGTCGCCGACGGCAAACTGTTGCACGAGTTGCGCGGCCACGAGGAAAAAACACCGCATCATTATCCCTCAATGCTCTTCGCCTGCGCCTTCTCGCCGGACGGTCGCTTCGCGGCCACGGCGGACAAAGTCGGGCACATCGTCGTATGGGATACCGTCGGCGGCAAACCCGTCAAAACACTCGAAGCGCCCGGCATGTACACCTGGGATCCGGTGCAGCGCAAACACTCCATCGGCGGCATCCGCGCGCTGGCTTTCTCGCCGGACGGTAAATATGTCGCAGTCGGCGGCATCGGCAAAATCGGCAACATCGACCACCTCGACGGCAAGGCCCGCATCGAGATTTTCGACTGGAACAAGGGCGAGAAAACGATCGAGTTCGAAGACGACAAGTTCAAAGGTCTGATCGAACACCTAGCATTTCATCCTAAGGGCGAATGGCTGCTCGGTGGCGGCGGCGCGAACGACGGCTTCTTCCTCTTTTTCGATCTGAAGTCGAAGAAGGCGACCCGACACGAGAAAGCGGCCATGCACGTCCGCGCTTTCGTCCTCGACGAGAAAGTCGAGACGATCTATGCGGCGGGGCATGGAAAGATCCAGATTTTGGATGTGAAGAGTTAATCGGAGACTCAGCGCTTAGCCGAGAGCCGCAGGCGAGTGGGGATTATTCACGCTCGCTTGCGGCTCGCGGCCAATCATGAAGTCAAGCTGCAATGATTCTTTGGTGCGATCGGGAATCATACGCGGCGCAGCAGCGTCACGCGGCCGGTCTGAACCCATTCGACCACGAAAATGTTGCCGTCGCGGTCGAAGCAGGCGTCGTGGGGATGCACGAATTTGCCCGGCAGCCATTCGTCCGGCTTGCCGCGCACCTTGAATCCATCCAGGACTTTCTTGCGCCAATCCGCATCGTCGCCGAGATGCACAATCGGCTTGTTGTCCTTATCGAATAGCGAGACGCGCGCATGGAGGTCGGGCACCAAAAGCACATCGTCGCGGATGTCGAAATGCGCGGGGAACAGCACGTCTTTGACCATTTCAATGTATTTGCCGTCGAGGGTGAAGTATTGCAGGCGAGCGTTGGCGCGATCGGCGACGACCAGAGACGGCGTGCGGCCTTTGCGATCGTCGAGCCAGAGTCCGTGCGGCGTTCGCATCTTGCCCGGCTCCGTTCCCGATCCGCCCCAGGTGCGGACCCATTTGGCGTCCTTGTCGTATTGATGGATGTAGTTCGAGCCGTAGCCGTCGCCGACGTAGAATCCGCCATCCGGAGCGAACGCCACGTTGGTGGGCCGATATTGATTGACTCGCTTGTAGACCCCGGCCTCGACGGGATAGCACAACTTCCACACTTCTTCGCCTTTGAGAGTCGTCTTAATAACGAGTCGATGTTCGATGTCGCACAGATAGAGAAACTGTTCGCTTCCCTCTTTGCGGATGTCGATGCCGTGGCCGCCGGGATAGTAGCCTTTGCCGAACGACCGGACGTATTTGCCTTTGGGATCGAACACGACGATGGTATCCATCGCCGCACGATTGAGTCCCTGATGCTTGATATAGATGAATCCCTCGTCGTCGACGGTGACGCCGTGCGTCGTTTCCCAGCGAATCTGGCGCGGCAATTCGCCCCAGTTGTGAATGCACTCGTAGCGATACTCGCCCTTGCCGATAATCGGATTCTTCGTCCCGCTTTTGTCTTCCGCACCGAGAATGGCCGGACCCGCACCAGCAGCCAAAGCCGCGGCGCTGGCCGCCGTCGATTGTTTGAGAAAGTCGCGTCGTCTCATGGGAGATACTCCGTGGGTAGGTATTTATGGGGATCTCTGCCCACTCTACACTGCTTCGGTGGATTCGGCAATGTCTGGGTCGGAGCCGGAAGCGCTTCTTCCGTCGCTAACGCTTCCGGCTCTGTGAGATCGACTGCTTGCGGGGAATGAGGCCACAAGATACAGTGCGTGGAGTGGCCCACGAAATGAGGGAGTCGGCTATGGCTCAAGATGCTTACGAACAGCTATTGGAAGTGGTGCGGATCGAGCAGACGACGGTAGTGCGGTTCAAAAGGCGCACGGTCTTGGAACCGGCTTCCATTCGAGCGGTCGGTGAAAAGCTGATGCATTTGGTGGGAGAACAACCTCGACGAACGATACTCGTCAACTTCCACGGCGTCGAAAGCCTGACCAGCGCGATGATCGGCGAGTTGGCCGCGATGCATCGAGGGTTGATCGGCAGCGGAGGAAGGATGGCGTTTTGCTGCGTTGAGCCGTTTCTCATGCAGGTGTTTAAAGTCGTGAAAATCCCCGAACGTATCGCCATTTACAACGATGAGACGACGGCTCTGCAAATGCTTGCTATCGCCGAGGCCCAGAGCGACGACGCATCGGGCAAAACGCAATGACCGAGAGTGCGTTCTGCCCGATCGAATCTATGGCTTCTTCGAGTCTGCCGAACGACGGCGGAAATGGATGCGAGAGATCTCCTTGCTTTCGTTCGTGGTAGTCTCCAGCAGGATGATGGTCGCCGACTTGGGAATCCGCTCGTAGGAAGTGGGTCGGCCATCGAGCAGCACTTCGGTCGCCTTGGTGATGCGAAAAGTATCGAGATCGCCTGCCGCCGGCAGGGAACGAACCGACCTCAAGGGGATATTCTTCTCGGTCGAAAGAGCCTGTTTGTGATTCACGGAAGCGGTTGCCGACGAGATACCGGCGAGAGTGAGGAGAAGACCCAAGGCACAGCGAAGCATGGAAAACTCCGTGACAGCGAGGGTGGAGAGTCGTACATCCCACAACAGTAAGTGGGCGAGGAACCCTCGAACTTAAGGCAAGGTTCGTGCCGTAAGGATCTCATCCCTTAAGAATGCCGTAACCGTTTAGAATTTATGGAGATAACCGATTCATCCTCGGCAAATCGGTAGCTTGCGCCCTGGCTTGTTGCACACAAAGCAGGCGTTTCGTGCCCAAAAAAGGAAAGAAACATCCGCTGAGGATACCCGCACTATTCGAGTACCGGTTTTGTCGTTCGTCGGTGGTGCCGCCTTGTATACTTGAAGCATGGGCGAAGGGCGAAACGGCCGCTGTCCGAGACGATGAGACCCCGTCGATGAGCAACGAACTAAACCAGCTAATCGAAAACATGCACCGTGTTGAGGAGCAGATCCGTCTCGGCGGCGGGCAGCGGGCCATCGAACGGCAACACGCCAAGGGACGATTGACGGCGCGCGAACGCATCGACCGACTGCTCGATCCCGGAACTCCTTTATTTGAACTGGGTTTGTGGGCTGCTTGGGGGATGTACCGCGAATGGGGCGGAGCGCCTTCAGCCGGTGTCGTAACCGGCATCGGGATCGTGTGCGGACGGCAAGTGATGCTGATCGCCAACGATGCCACGGTCAAGGCGGGTGCCTTTTTTCCCATGACCTGCAAGAAGGTGTTGCGCGCTCAGCGGATTGCAATGGAGAATCGGCTGCCGTTGGTCTATCTCGTGGATAGTGCCGGCGTTTTTCTCCCTTTGCAAGACGAGGTGTTTCCCGACGAAGACGATTTTGGCCGCATCTTTCGCAACAACGCCGTCCTTTCGGCGATGGGTGTGCCTCAATTCGCCGCCATTCTCGGCAACTGCGTGGCGGGCGGCGGCTATCTGCCGGTGTTGTGCGATAAGCTGCTGATGACCGAAGGCAGCGGTTTGTATCTGGCGGGTCCGGCGTTGGTGAAGGCAGCCATCGGTCAGAACGTAACCAGTGAGGAACTCGGCGGCGCGTCCATGCACGCCAGCATCTCCGGCACGATCGATTTTCACGAAAAAGACGATGCGTCTTGCCTGGAGCGCTTGCGCCGCCTCATCGACGCCTTGCCTCCTCCCGCCATGAGAGCCGGTATCGCACCGGACTTTTCCCGCGAACCGGAGCGTCCGACGGCGGAATTGCTGCAACGGGTTCCCGCCAATCCGCGCCAAGAGTACGACGTGCGCGATCTGTTGTCGTGCCTGTTCGATGCGGGGCCTTTCGACGAATACAAGGCGGAGTACGGCCAAACGCTGGTATGCGGCTACGGTCGGCTCGGCGGGGTGGCGGTGGGCGTGGTGGCCAATCAACACAAACGGTGCCGCCCGGCCGTCGGGCCGCTTCAGTACGGCGGCGTTCTGTACGTCGATAGCGCCGACAAGGGCGCGCGGTTCATCATGGACTGCAATCAAAGCCGTATGCCGATCTTATTTATCCAAGATGTCAACGGATTCATGGTCGGACGCGACTCGGAGCAAGCGGGCATCATTCGCGCCGGAGCGAAATTGGTCAACGTCATCGCCAACAGCGTGGTGCCAAAGATCACGCTCATCGTTGGCGGTTCCTTTGGAGCCGGCAATTACGCGCTGTGCGGCAAGGCGTTCGACCCGCGTTTCATTCTGGCTTGGCCGACGGCGCGCTGCGCCGTCATGGGTGCCGATCAGGCGGCGGGAACGCTGTTGGAAATCACCATCAACGCCTTACGACGAGCCGGACACGAGCCGGACGTCGAAGAAATGGAAGACCTGCGCCGGACCATGGAAGGAAGCTATCAAGAACAGACGGACATTCGCTACGGCGCGGCGCGCTTGTGGGTCGATGCCATCGTCGAGCTAGCCAACACGCGGCAGGCGTTGTTGACGGCCTTGACGACGGCCACGCGGCACGATGAGGGTAAACCGTTTCGCACCGGAGTCTTACAGGTGTGACAAAAACCGCGAGACGGAGGCTCTCTCCGTCTCGCGGTCGAAAAGCTCGGACGCTACTTGACGGACGGCTTTGTCGTCGTCTTGGGAGGCGGCAGATTCTCTGGCAGCTTTTCCAGAGGTTTTATCGGCAGCTTCTCCGGAGCCTTTAACTCCTCGGTTGGAGAATACGGCGTAGGCACAATCCGAGGCGTCGGGCAATGGGCATAGTTGGGCGGAAACGGCCAGGCTTGCCAGCACGTTGGATAGTAGCCGTAATTGTCCAATCCGCAGCAGGGGCAAATCTTCTTCGGACAGACACGTTTGTAGAAGATGAACGGGGGTTTCGGACGGGTGAAAACCGTGACCGGGCAGAACAAACAATCGCCCGCCGAAGCGCGATTTCCCGCCATCAACAGGCAACAGGGCGCTAGGCAACAAGCTAACGTAAAGACCGCAAATCTCGTTGTCGTCGTCGTCATGGTGTCCCTCCTTGGACATCCCAGGTGGGGCGTCCCGTCTCCATCCTTGGCGATGGGACGCCGCGGAGCGATCGAGTGGATCGAAACCACTTCACGGCGCGTCTGGCGACGCGCCACTCGGATTATCGGCGCGTTAAGGACGGTAAGCTCAGAAAATCGCGTCATTTTGGACGACTCGCGCTCCGGGAGAGCCGAATCAATACTCCGACTCGTCGACCACTTCGCCTCCCGCTCGCGTCCCCAAAGCCAGCAGGACCGACCGATCGATTTGTTGGTGCAAAAAGCGGACGCCGCCGTCGGCGAAGAGCATATTCAGGCCTCCCGTATGCCGGCTGAAAAAATCGTCCAAGCTGCCGTCTCGGTCGGCAAGGTCGTTGATCCGGTTGGCCTGTACGAGTGGAAAATTCGCCGACGGATAGACGGCGACGGGGGACGATCGCCACGGATTCAACGGGCCGCCGCGAAGGACGGCGCGATTGATGGCTCCAGCCCAGGGTGCCATGGCGTGGCTCCATGCCCGATCGCCGATCAGGATGGTGTTGCTCGTGCCGTCGGTGATGTCCGTGATGCGAATGGAACTGTTGCGATAGAAAACGCCTTCCTTGGGACCGGGCACTTCGTCGAGATCGCCGCTGCCGAAACACGCGCCGTAGCCGATGGGTGCCGCCTCTGTCAGCACGGTTCCCTCGGCGTTGGTTATCGGGAAGACATCGGGTACTCCCGGATCGGAAGGGCAGAGGTAGACGGGCACTTTCGTTCGCCGCGCCTCATTTGCGGGATTCTCGATGTGCAAATGGAGGTCGAGGCGATTAAACAGATTTTGCTGCTCTAAATAGGGCAATAGGTAGGCGGCCCATCCCCACCCCGGCTGGGTGGCCAGCGGATCGGGACTCTGGCACGCGCGATAGCCCGAAGGAAAACAACCGGAAACTCCATGATAGGAGTGACAGGCCAAGCCGATTTGCTTGAGGTGATTGAGACAACGGGCGCGGCTGGCGCTCTCCCGCGCGCGCTGTACGGCCGGTAACAGCAAGGCCGCCAGGACGGCGAGGATCGCCAACACGACCAGTAGTTCAATCAACGTCAAGGCCGAGCGCCGTTTCATGGATCGAGTTCCTCACAGATTAAACCGGCCTCGGCAAAACGGTTGCGCAGGCGAGGCAATTCGCAGACGGCGACGGTGCCATCGGCATTCGACCAAGCTAGGTATCGACCGTCGCGGCTGAAAGCGGGTCGAAACGAGGGGATCGTCTCCATGCCGAGGATCAAACACGGCGTCGGACGATCGCGGCGACAGAGCGCATAGCCGCGCTCCTTCTCGCGCGGCGATCCGGGTCCGTAAACGATGAACAGATTCGCTTCTGGCCCCAGACAGGCGGGAGAAGGTTCGAGTTCGGCCAGCCTTTCTCCCGAAGCGATGTCCACCAACGCGCCCTTGGCCACGCGATTGTCGGTGCGCGCGGAGAGAAACCGTCCGGTCGGATCGAGAGCCAGCGTTCCGGTCATCGGCGTGCGCGTGGAATCGAGCGACCAGCGTTCGTCGCCCGTGCGGGCGACATAAGCCTTGACGCGGCGGCGCTGGGTATTCCCCTCTTGCATCGTTCCCTCGAGCAGCAGCGTTGCGCCGTCGGAAGTCAGCGCGGCATCGAGCAAACGACTGTTAAACTCGGTAATGGTGAATAGAGGTTGCAACGGCTTTGGACCGAGCAAATCGCGGACGCGGCACGCGCCGGGACGATTGGGATCGCTTCCCGGCGCACTCTCTTCGCGGAATAGCAAGAGGGCTTCGGACGAAGGAAAGGCCAGCAGATTTCTCGATCCCCTCGGTAGTTCCCAACGGCTGACTTTTCGGCACTTGGCCGTCTCCCACAGAATCGCTTCCGTCTCGGCGGCGCAAACGAGGCGTTGGCCGTCGGGGCTGAAGGCGAGGGCGGCCCGGTCGGCGTGGCCGCGCGGGGCGATCAACAAACGATGGAGCTTGCCCCTCTCCAGATTCCATAGGCCGATC
Source organism: Planctomycetota bacterium (assembly GCA_021807595.1). Lineage (GTDB taxonomy): Bacteria > Planctomycetota > Planctomycetia > Gemmatales > Gemmataceae > JAJPHU01. The sequence continues at coordinate 49,860 of JAKBCS010000004.1, forward strand.
GTTCCACTCGGAGTGAGTGCGGCAAGCTGTTTGCCGTCGAACGAGAAGCAAAGTTGGGTGGCCCGACAGTTCAGCCCGCGCAGCGTTTGAATGCCGTGGTTCGCCTCCAGTTCCCAGATTGCGACTCGGGAAGGAGACTGACTGCCGACGGCCAAGCGTTGGACGCCTGGAGCGAATGCCAACGACGTGACGACGCCTTGATTGTGCAAGCCGAGGAGTTGCCGCCCCGTCGCCGCATCCCACAGCAGCGTGGGGCCTTGCCCTCCTGAGGCGAGCAGCGTGCCATCGCCGTTGAACGCCAAGGCGTAGATTTCGTGCTGCGCGCCGCGGCAGTGGGCCAACGGCATGCGTTCCTTCACGTCCCAAACGGTGAGCGAACGCGAGGCATCGGCCGCTCCCAAGCGCTTGCCGTTGGGCGAGAACGCCAACGTATGAATGGTCGAAGCGCTCATCTGGAATGCCCCCAGCTGCTTGCCTTCGGGAACCGTCCACAGCGCGACGCTACCTTGGTTGTCGCCGGCGGCAAGAAGATTCCCTCGAGGTGCCAGGGCTAGTGCCGTGGTTCGACAGTCGAAACAAAACAGAGCCTCTCCCGTGGCATTGTTCCAGACGACAACGCTGCCGCGTCCGTCCGCCGTCACCGCCGCCGCTCCAACGTCACCGTGGCGCGACAGCGACAACAGCGGGGATCCGAGGACGTTCTTACGCGGCTCCACGATGACATTCGGATCGGGCGACGGCTTCAAGGCGATCTCGCGGACGAGTTTTTGCTCGCTCAAGTTCCACAATATCAGCGAGCGCCCATCGCGTGCCGTCAACTGCAACGGCGCGCCCTTGCGATCGAAGGCGACCGGTCCAGCCCCCGCTCGCCACGACACGGTAACGCGCTCGGAGTCGATCTCCCAAAGTTTGGCCCCCTCCGACTTGCGACCGCCGTTATCGTTTTTCCCTCCGAGCAAAAGCGATCCGCCATCGTTAGAAAACGCGGACCACGAAGCGCTCACCCATTCGCGCGATTTTCCAGGCCGCGCGTCGAGATCGGAACTGGCAGCGGCGGCCAGGCTGCGCAGCGGCGCATCGTTGCGCAGTTGGGCGGCTTCACCGATCAAGCTCCACGCCTGTTCCGACCATCCATCGAGACGTTCGCCGGCTCGGACCAGTTGCAACTGTTGCAGCAACCCCTCGCGGCGCTGGCTGCGCTCGCGCGCCGTGCTAAACAAGGCCAGCAAGACGGAGGCCGCCAGAACCGTAAGAACCAAGGCCACGGCCATCGCCGTCAACCCCGCCTGAGCCGGGCGGCGACGGCACCAACGGATGAATCGCTCCGCGCGACCGACGGGCCGGGCGCGAATCGGTTCGCCCTTGAGGAAGCGTTCCAGATCGTCGGCCAACTCGCCCGCATTGGCATAGCGCTGGTTCGACGAGCGCGCCAACGCCTTCAGACAAATCGTCTCCAGGTCGCGCGGCACTTTGGGTAGCAGTTGCGAGGGCGGCACCGGCTCGCTCCGCCGCACCTGCTCTAAAATGTCGAGCAACGAGTCGCCCTGAAACGGAGGCCGACCCGTGAGCATTTCGTAAAGAATCGCACCCAAGGCATAAATGTCCGAGGAGGGACCAACCTCGCGCGATTTGCCCGCGGCTTGCTCCGGTGCCATGTAGCTCGGCGTACCGACCACCGCGCCCGACCGCGAGAGACTCAATTCGTTCTCCAAAAGTTTAGCCAAACCGAAGTCGGTAATCTTGGCCGCGTATGCGCCCAGACGCGGCAGCGTCCCCGAACTTTTTTTGGGACGGGGCGGCCCCTCGCGCTCGGAAGGAGCGATCTGGAGGAGGATGTTGTCCGGCTTGAGATCGCGGTGAACGACGCCTTGTCGATGGGCGAAATCCATCGCCCGGGCCAACGAGACGACCAATTCCGCCGTCTGAAGGGGCGATTGCGGTTTGCCGCGCAGCCAATGGCCCAGACTGCCGCCTTCGACGTACTCCATCACCAGATAAGGCACGCCGTCCCGATCGCCGATCTCGTACACCTGCGCGATGTTGGAGTGTTGGAGGCGTGCCGTCGCCTCGGCCTCGGTGCGAAAACGCGAGCGACGGGCGGAATCGGCGTGCGTCGCCGTGTGAAGAATTTTCAAGGCGACGATACGTTTGAGCCTTTGCTGCCGCGCTTTGAACACCGTGCCCATGCCGCCGTGGCCAAGTTCGCTCAGGATTTCAAACCCTTCGATGACGGGCCAATCGCGCCGTCGCGGCAAGAAACGACCGAGGGGAGGCAAGGCGTTTCGCTCCGAGGAGGAAGGAGCGAGGCGCGTCTCGCCATCCATCGAAAGAACGGCAAGCAGATCCTTCTCGACCGAACCCAATTCGGGATACGTCCGCACATACTCGTCCCACGAGCATTTCTCTCCCGCTTTAAGTCTCCGTTCGAGGTCGATTTTGGCTAATTCGCGCAGCAGGACGGAGCGGCGTTCTCCCGTTTCCGCGCCGAGGAAATCGAGAATGCGGGGAGAAGCGCCATTTTTCCACGCCGTCTCGAAACGATCGGCGACGGAATCGACCCACTCCAAGAGAGAGGTAAGCTCGGCACGATCCAGCGAGGGCGCTGTTGCATCCATAATCGCTCCATCCACCGCTCACCATCTGGTTTACACCTTAGTACAGCGATACTCCCCTTACCCCAACCCCTCTCCCCTGAGTACAGGGGAGAGGGGAGTATCGCATCGCCTCGAATGAGCGGGCCTTTAGAAAGAGAATCAACGAAGCCGGGGTTCGGGCGACAATTTTTAATCGTTGGGAAGGTCGCGGCTCAAATCGTTCTCGGCCTGTCGTCGCCAGTTCGCCTGGATCAAGGCCATCTTGCGATCCACGGTTCGCTCCGTGCAGTCCAACCGAGCCGCGATCTCTTGATAGGTCAACCCGGACAAATGGAGTTCGGCAATCTCGCGCAGATGAGCCGGCAAGGCTTGGACGTAATGATCGTAACAATCGTTCAACAGCGAGGTTTCCAGCGGGGTCAGTTCGGAAGACGCAATCTGCTCCAATCCGCGCGGCGTCTCTTGGCCGTCGCCATGCGTCACGAGAAATACCGATTCGCCTTTAACCTGTCCTGCGCCGCGCCGCTGCACGCCCAGTTCGTGCTTAATCTGATTGACGGCCTGACAGGCCGTGATGTGGCTGAGCAGCGCGAGCAATTCGTGCCGATTCACCAAATGGGGGAAACCTCCGGCGCGAATACTCTTGCAAAATTGCCAGAACGCTTGCTGAGCCACGTCTTCTTCATCGGTGGCGCGGCGCGGGGCATCTCCCAATTTGCGCCGCGCCAGATCGACGAGGAACGGCCAATAGCGCGCGTGCAATTTGCCCAGGGCCGACTCTTCGTCGTCCTTGAGTTGCTGGATCCAAACGCTAACGGAACCTTTGCCGGACATGAACTCCGCAACCTCGTGTCTCAAGAGGAACAAAGGCGATCCTGGCTTGCGGGGTGGAGATGCCCATCCCGATTTCTCATTTATTGATAGTAACGATCTTCCATCGAGAAGGGAACGGAGGGCGATGGAAGAGGCATTCTTGTCTTCTTTTATTCTTCACATTGTTGAGTCGAAAAGTATCTTGAAAAAAATGTCGTACTCCGCGCTCGGCTGTTGATTCTCTTAGTGGAGACATGGCGAGCGTTGACACAGCGCTCGATATTTACGAGAGCCGAATCGCTCGGCGGTTCGCAAACGCGGAGGCGAGATGAATCGGAAGCAGACAGAGAGATCGAGAGCGAGTGCATTTACGTTGATCGAATTGTTAGTCGTCATCGCCATCATCGCCATCCTGTTGGGATTACTCTTGCCGGCGGTCCAGAAGGTGCGCGAGGCGGCGGCTCGGTCGCAATGCGGCAACAATCTCAAACAGATCGGTCTGGCGTTCCACAATCATCACGACGTCATGGGCGGCTTTCCCACGGGAGGCTGGGCGGGTGTCTACCCGCCGAACTACATTAACGGTAGTCCCGCTGTGGGAAGTTCGCAACAGGCCGGCTGGGCCTTTCAAATCTTGCCCTATGTGGAGGGCACGAATACTTGGAGAGCCGGAGCGCTGACCGCCATCGGCACGCCCAACAAGCTGTATTTCTGCCCGTCGCGGCGCGGACCTCAGATCGTGACCACGCCGGACGCGTACGTTCCTTCTTTGACTGGTACCACGGTTGCGCATGCCCTGTGCGATTACGCCGCCAGCAACAAAGAAGGAACCGGCGTCATCAAGCGATTCTATACCACGACGATCGCCAATATCACCGACGGCACCTCCAACACCCTGCTCGTCGCCGACAAGCGCCTCAACCTGCATTTTCTCGGCCTCGGCGCGGGCGACGACAATCAGGGGTACACAGCGGGGTGGAACAACGACACCATCCGTAAAACCACCCGCCGGCCGCAGCCCGACTACAACGCGCCGACGGGAGACGGCGCGGGGCTTTTCGGTTCGTCTCACATCGGCGGCATCAACGCCTTGCTCGCCGATGGCTCGGTTCGCGTCATTAGCTATTCCATCGCCAAAAAAACCTTTCAACTCGTCGGCAACGAAAGCGACGGCTTGCCCCTGCCCTCCGATTGGTAGTGCGTAAGTTGGTACGTTCGATTCCGCCTCACGAATCGTGAAGCATGACTATTGACGACGAGGATTGAACCGAATGAACGCTACACCCTACTTCTCTCCGACTCGCGCAGGGGCGTCGGCAGGAGTGCATTGCATCGCTCCGCCGACACGCAAACGGCGCGTGGCCTTGTACTCCCACGACACCATGGGCATCGGCCACATGCGCCGGAACCTCCGCATCGCCCAAGCCTTGTCGTCCGGGCCGAATCCGTTGGTGATCTTGCTTATTGCCGGAGCGCGCGAGATCAATGCCTTCGGCATTCCCGACGGCGCGGACTATCTGAGTTTGCCGGCGTTGCACAAAGCCGGCAACGGCGACTATCAGTCGCGGCATCTGGACATCTCCATCGCCGAGATGGCGGAACTGCGCGGTCAATCGATCGCCGCCGCGCTGGAGGCATTCACCCCCGACGTGTTTATCGTGGACAAAGTGCCGCGCGGAGCGGTCAACGAGTTGGATCGCGCCTTGGCCATGCTGAGCCGCAAAGGCGAAACGCGCTGCGTGTTGGGGCTGCGCGACGTTCTCGACGAACCCGACGTGGTACGCCGCGAATGGGAAGCGTTCGACGGCGACGCGACGCTGCGATCCCATTACGACGCCGTCTGGATCTACGGCGATCCGGCCGTGTACGACGCCACAAAAGAGTACGATTTTTCTCCCGAAGTCGCGGCCAAGGTGTTCTTCACCGGCTATCTGGATCAACGGCGCGCCCAGCGCGATTCGGAGAAGGATACCAAACTCGATGGCGTCGTCGATTCCACAGATCGCCTCTATCTCTGTACCGTCGGCGGCGGACAAGATGGGGCTCGTCTGGCCGACGCTTTTGCCCACGCCGTTTTCCCCAAGGGCGCAACCGGCGTACTGCTCGCCGGCCCGTTCATGCCGGCGCAGACGCGGGAGCGCATCGAACGGTCGGCGGCGAACAATCCGCGTCTGAAAGTTCTGCCGTTCGTCAACGATTCCGAACGCTGGCTGGAACGCGCCGATCGCATTGTCGCCATGGGCGGGTACAACACAGTCTGCGAAGCGTTGTCGTTCGACAAACCCACCTTGATCGTGCCGCGCGTCGAGCCGCGCCGCGAACAACTGATTCGCGCCGAACGGCTCCGCGATTTGGGGTTGATCGATCTGATGCACCCCGCGGAGCTGACCCCTCAATCGCTCGGCCAATGGCTGGCGCGCGACGTGCCGGCGCGCATTCCCTCGCGGCAACGCATCGACCTCAACGGGTTGGAACGTCTGCCATTCTTGCTTCACGATCTTCTCTATCCTTCCACGGCGCGAACGGTTCGTCCTCGCGCGGACAAGAGGTACCACTGTGTCCCCATTTAATGATTTTCGGGTCGGTTATGTCGTCAAACGCTATCCGCGCTATTCGGAGACGTTCGTGGTCCGCGAGATCTTGGCCCACGAGCGCGCGGGACTGGACATCGAGATTTTCTCGCTCCGTCCTTGCAACGACGGTCATTTTCAAGATCTGATCGCTCGTGTGCGCGGGCGGGTGAACTACTTGTATTTTCCCTCGGAAGGGGCGATGCCAGAGACGCTGGCCTCGTCGACGATCTTGGCGTCCCATCTGTGGAACGCCGTCCGCCAGGCGGCTGAGTTCTTACCAAACGTATGGTCGGCGCTGGACGAGTCGCGCGACGAAGAGGCCCGCGACATCTATCAGGCGTTGGCCTTGGCGGTCGAGATCCAGCGTAAGAATATCGCGCATTTACACGCGCCGTTTGCCAGTGACTGTTGCACGATTGCCCGCTTGGCGGCGCGCTTCGCCGGCATCACCTACAGTTTCACCGCCCGCGCCAAGGACATCTTCCATCGCAGCGTTCAATCCGACGATCTGCGCCGCAAACTGCGCGATGCCGCCGGCGTGGCCACGATCAGCAAATTCCATCTGAACTACCTGCGGCAAACCTACGGCTCGTTGGCCAAGCATGTGATGCACGTTTACAACGGCCTGGATCTCGATGAGTTTCCCTACCGTTCGCCGGAGGATCGGCCTCCGGTCGTGTTGGCCGTCGGACGTTTGGTCGAGAAGAAAGGGTTCGCCGATCTGGTGGACGCCTGCGTTCTGTTGGCCCAGCGCGGACGCGATTTCCAGTGCCGCATCGTCGGCGCGGGAACCGGACGAGCCGAGCTTCAGACGCGCATCGACCAGCACGATTTGGGGGATCGCGTCGAATTGGTCGGTCCTCTGCCGCAAAACGAAGTCGCTCGGCTGATGCACTCTTCCGCGGTTTTGGCCATGCCCTGCATCGTCGCCGACGATGGCGACGCCGACGGCTTACCCAACGTCATCCAAGAAGCGCTGGCGTTGGGGACGCCGGTTGTCACCACCGACGTAACGGGAATCCCGGAAGTGGTGCGCCACCAACAAACGGGATTGCAAGTCCCTCAACGCGATCCGATGGCGTTGGCGGAGGCGCTCGACCGCTTGTTGACCGACGCGGACCTGCGCGTGCGCTTGGCCGAACAGGCTCGGCAACTCATCGACTCCGAGTTCAACATTCATCGCAACACCGAACGGCGGCGCGCCATGTTCCGTGCCGCCGTCCACGGCTGTCGCACGATGCAGGAGGTCGGATAATGCGGATCGCTTATGTCTGCGCCGATCCGGGCGTGCCGGTCTTCGGCACGAAAGGCTGCTCCATCCATGTACAAGAAGTGATCCGCTGCCTGTATCAGATGGGCCACGCGGTCGATTTGTTCGCGCCGCGCTGGGAAGGTACCCGCCCGGCCGGACTCGATTCCGTTCGCGTCCACCGGCTGCCGATCTCGGATTCCTGGGAGGCCGCCGCTCGGGAGCAGAGCGCTCTCGCTTGCAACGCCTCGCTCCGCTCCGCGCTCGAAGGGCTTGGCCGCTTCGACTTGGTGTACGAGCGCTACTCGCTGTGGAGCTACGCCGCCATGGAGTTCGCGCGAACGGAGGGAATACCGAGCGTGCTGGAAGTCAACGCCCCGTTGATCGACGAACAGGCCAACCATCGCATCTTGGTGGATCGTCCCAGCGCCGAGGAAGTGGCCCGCCGTGTTTTTGAATCGGCGTCGGTTCTCGTCGCCGTATCGGAGGAAGTGTCGGCGTACTTGAGGCAATTTTCCACCGCCGCCGATCGCGTCCACGTCGTTCCCAATGGTGTAAACACCGAGCGCTTTCGACCGGGGTTGCCTCCGCTCTTGCCGCGCGATGCTGCGACGTTCACCATCGGATTCGTTGGCTCGCTCAAACCGTGGCACGGACTGTCGGTATTGGTCGAGGCGTTCGCCTTGCTTCACGCGGCTTATCCCCACGTTCGGCTCGTGATTGTCGGTGAGGGACCGGAACGAGCGCACGTTCTGGAAGGTTTGGAGGCCCGAGGATTGTCGGGAACCTATCATCTCACCGGGGCAATCCCGCCGGATGAAGTGCCGCGCATGTTGGCGAGTTTCGACGCCGCCGTCGCGCCCTATACGGATGGCGAAGGGTTCTATTTCTCGCCGCTGAAAGTCTACGAATACATGGCGGCCGGTTTGCCGGTCGTCGCCAGCCGTCTCGGTCAGTTGAGGCAACTGATCCAAGACGGCGTCAATGGCCTTCTCTGCCCGGCGGGAGACGCTCCGGCTCTGGCCGCCTTATTGGCGAGGTTGCACGACGAGAGAGACTTCCGTCGCCGCCTCAGCGATCGAGCGCGCCGTACCGTGCTGGAAGATTGTACTTGGAGTTCGACGGTGCGGCGAATTCTTGCCTTGGCGGAAGCGTCGGAAGTGAACGATCTTCAAACCGAGAGTCGATAATGGCCAAGAACACGACCGCGACGATTCTCGAACGCGGAGCCACTCTGCGTCGTCTTTCGACCTACTTGCTCCCGGCAATGCGAAAACATCGGTCGCTGGTCGCGGGCGGATTTGCGGCTCTTCTGCTCGATGTCGTCTTGCGCGCGCTGGAGCCGTGGCCGCTCAAGTTCATCTTCGACCGCGCGTTTCACGGTCCTCGTCGCGGCAAATGGTCGGACTTCGCCGGCTTGGGAAACGTCGATTCCAGCACGTTGATCGTCTATGCTGGATTGGCCCTTCTCGCGGTTGCGGCGGCGCGCGCCGTGGCCGCCTATGCCAGCACCATGACCTTCGTTCGCATCGGCAACCGCGTCCTGACCGAAGTGCGCGCCGACGTGTACCGCCACCTCCAAGGTTTATCGCTGTCTTTTCATCGACGGGCGCGGAACGGCGAACTGGTTCTGCGCATCATGGGCGACGTGAATCTTCTCAAGGATGTGGTCGTCACTGCCGCGCTGCCGCTTTTAGCTAATTTCCTCGTCTTAATATGTATGTTTGGGGTCATGTTCTGGTTGAATGCGCGGTTGGCGTCGCTGGCGCTGTTGGTATTACCCCTGGTCGGCGTGTGGACGATGCGTCTGGGTGGGAAAATCCGGGACACGGCGCGGAAACAACGCAAGCGCGACGCGGGCTTGGCGGGGGCGGCGGCGGAGACATTCTCGGCCATCCAAATCGTGCAGGCGCTGTGCTTGGAAGGCTGGTTCGCCGCCAACTTTCTTCGCCGCAACCAAGACAGCAACAATAGCGATTTCCAAGGCGCGCGTTTGAGCGCGGCGTTAGAACGAAGCACCGCTTTTTTTGTGGCGGCCGGTTTGGCGGCGGTGGTGTGGTACGGCGCTACACTGGTATTGCGCGGCGAACTGACTCCGGGCGAACTGTTGGTGTTCATGGCCTATTTGAAGACGGCCTTGCGTCCGGTGCAGGATTTATCCAAGTTCACGGGGCGGCTGGCCAAGGCAACCGCCGCCGGCGAGCGCATTCTGAACCTGTTGCACACGCCTGCCGAGGTGCGCGATCTTCCCTCCGCGCGGCCCGCACCGACTTTGCGCGGCGCGATCCGTTTCGAGAACGTTTCCTTCGCCTACGAACCGGGCCGCCCCATTTTGGAGGCGCTCGATTTCGAGGCCAGGCCCGGCCAGCGCGTCGCCCTCGTCGGACCTTCGGGGATCGGCAAATCGACCATCGTCAATCTGTTGCTTCGATTCTACGATCCCTGTGGCGGACACATTCTTTTCGACGGCGTGGAGGCGCGCGAATACACCCTGGCTTCCCTGCGGGCGCAGATCGGCGTCGTCCTGCAAGACACCGTACTCTTTGCCGCAAGCGTCCGCGAGAACATCGCTTTTGGCACCGTCGAGGCGACACCTCAAGAAATCGAGTCCGCCGCTCGGTTGGCCAACGCGCACGAATTCATTTGTTCGCTGCCGCAGGGATACGACACCGTACTGGGCGAACGCGGTCTGACGCTGTCGGGCGGTCAACGCCAACGCATCGCCATCGCCCGCGCCGCCATTCGCCGCGCGCCCATTCTCGTACTCGACGAGCCGGCGACCGGACTGGACCGTGAAAACGAGCGCATGGTACTCGAAGCACTGGAACGCCTGAGCGCCGGTCGCACGACGATTCTCATCACGCACGATCCGCTCGCGGCGGCGCGGGCGGATCAGATCCTCTTTTTAGATCGAGGGCGCGTGCGCGAACGGGGCAGCCACGACGAATTGATGCGCGCGGGCGGACATTACGCGCATCTGTACCTTCGCCATCATCCGATGGTCGTGCCGCCCGCTCTCCGCTTGGCTTGCAATGGAAAGGAGTGAAGAAATGGTCTATTTAAGATCGAAAATAACGCAATTACTCGTCCCGGCTTGGTGCTGTTTGATACTGGGCTGCGGCGACGGCAGATCGGTGGGCAAGCTGATGGAACGACTTCAGGACGCCAACGTCGGCGTTCGACAGCAAGCCGCACGCGAATTGCGCGATCGCGGACCAACTGCGACGGCCGCCGTTCCCGCCTTGGCCAAGGCGCTGAAAGACTCCGACGCCACCGTTCGCATGCGCTCCGCTCAGGCATTGCGCGAGATGGGCAGCGCCGCCAAAAGTGTCGTGGCCGAGCTTACCGAGGCTTTGAGCGACACCGACCCCAAGGTGCGCGAGCTATCCGCCTCTTGTTTGGCTCGCATCGGTTCCGACGCGCGCCCAGCCATTCCGACTCTGCTGACGACTGCGCGCGACAGCGTGCCGGACGTGCGCCGCGCCGCCGTCAACGCCCTGGGACGCATCGACCCCTCGGCTCAGGAAGCCATCCCGACTTTGAGGTCCGCCCTCAACGATGGCGATTTCCACGTTCGCACCGCCGCCGCCGAAGCCCTGCGCGGCAAGTGACAATACGCTTCGGAATCGGAAGCGTTAACGACGATAACTTCACCGTCGCTTACGCTTCCGGCTCCGATCGAGAAACAGCGAAACACCTTGTTGAGTCTATGGGAGGAATTGACATGAACTGTCTCGTCACCGGCGCAGCCGGGTTTATCGGATCGCATCTGTGCGAGCATTTGCTGCAAGCCGGCCACACCGTCGCCGGGTTGGATGCCTTCATTCCGTACTATCCGCGCTCTCTGAAAGAGTTGAATATCCAGGACGCGCTGCGCCACCCCAACTACACCTTTCACGAACTCGATCTGCGCACCGATTCGCTTGCGAAGCCTCTCGAAGACGTGGAAGTGGTGTTTCACTTGGCCGCCGTTCCGGGTTTGTCGAGAAGTTGGGTCGATTTCGATTTGTACGAAAGCTGCAACGTCACCGCCACGCAGCGTTTGCTCGAAGCGGTGCGGCGGCAGGGCGGTTTGCGCCGTTTTATCTACGCCTCGACCTCGTCGGTGTATGGGCGCTATGCGTCGGGCGATGAGTTGATGCCGGCGCGGCCGATTTCTCCCTACGGCGTCACGAAATTGGCGGCAGAGAATTTGTGCCGCGCGCATGCCGAGGAGTTTGGCCTGCCTTTAGCCGTCCTCCGCTATTTCTCGATCTACGGCCCGCGCCAACGTCCGGACATGGGCTACTATCGTTTCATTCACGCAATGCTGCGCAATCAACCCGTCACGGTCTGCGGCGATGGTCTGCAAGCGCGGGGCAACACGTTCGTGGACGATTGCGTCGAAGCCACGATAGCGGCGATGGAAGCGCCGTTGAGCGAAGTGTACAACGTCGGGGGCGGTGAGACGGCCAACGTCTGGGAGATTCTCGGTAAACTGGAGACGATTCTCGACTGTCGCGTCCAGGTTCAGCGCGAGCCGCCCCGCCCCGGCGATCAACGCTTTACCAGCGCCGACACTTCTCGGCTAACGCGGCATCTGGGTTGGCGGCCCCGCGTCGGTCTGGCCGAAGGATTGGCGCTCCAAGCGGCGTGGCAGCGAAGCCTTTGACCGGCGGCGATGTCGTCTTGGCTTGCCTTCTCCTTGTCGCCGCGCGAAGGACGGCTTACGATAGACCACGGGTTCTGACATCGGCGGAAAATCGGGGAAACGATATGCGCGGCGACAATCCAGACCAGGAAAACGGGACGGCACGCCTTTGCACGATGGGAATGGCCGTCGCCGCAGGGTTGTTTCGGCTCGTGCCCCATCCGTGGAACTTCACGCCGGTCGGCGCGCTCGGCTTATTCGGCGGGGCCAAGTTGCGAGCGTGGTTGGCGTATGGGCTGCCTCTGGCCGTCATGGCCGCATCCGATTTGTTGTTGTGGGTCAAAGATGGAAGCGAGCCGTTCAATCCTTGGGTTTACGGCTGTTTCCTGCTCGCCGTAACCTGGGGACGTTTGTTCCTGCGAAACGGAGGCGCGAAGCGGATGGTCGCCGTCAGCGTGCTGGTGAGCGCGCAATTTTTCTTGGTCACGAACTTCGGTGTCTGGCTGCACGGCATCCGCAATCATCCCGCGCCGCCGGAGGGAACCGCCGTCGTGTGGAAGGACTATCCCGGCCTGCCCACGCCGGTACCCGTCGCCTTTGCTCCGAACCTATCGGGGTTGCTCGCTTGCTATGTCGCCGCCCTGCCGTTTGTCGGCACGAATGCTCCGCCGTTGGGCTTTTTCGGCAATCAATTGCTCGGTGATTTATTTTACACCATGCTGATATTCGGATTGTCTGCGGCCATCGTCTATGGGCGGACTTCCGTCGGCCAAAAGCCCCTGCCGATGGTCGAGAGACGATAGGGGAACCCGAATTGCCGCGCGAACCGAGTTTCTGGTATGATTGTCTCGTGAACTGTGGTTAGCCGCGACGCAAAGCGGAGCGCGTTTTAAGCCCGATTCGATTTTTTCGCGAGACGATTATCCCAAGAGGAATGTAATGAACGCCGAATTACGACGCCGAAGCGATGAGGTCTTGAGCCGTTTGACGCAGTTGCGGGACTCTCTTTGACATCGCGGCCAAACAGTCCCAGCGCGAACAGCTGAACGCGCGGATGGGGCAACCGAATTTCTGGGACAACCCCGAAAAGGCGCAGCAAATCATTGCTCAATTGAAACCGCTCAACGGACTGCTCAAGCCTTACGAGGATTTGGAGTCCGTCGCCGGCGACGTTCAAGCTCTCGTCGAATTGGCCGACGAAGACGCGGGTTTGGAAGCCGAACTCGAAAGCGAGTTGACTCCGTTCGAGAAACGGCTCGACGATTTCGAGATGCGCGCCATGCTCGATGGTCCGCAAGACGCCAGCAACGCCTACCTGCGCATCCAAGCGGGAACCGGCGGCACCGAAGCCTGCGACTGGGCCGCGATGCTCATGCGCATGTATGCGCGCTGGGCCGAGCGAAACAGGTACGAGGTCGAAATCGTCGACGAATTGTCCAACGAAGAAGCGGGCATTCGCAACGCCACCCTGCACATTCGCGGCGATTACGCCTACGGCAACCTCCAGAGCGAGGCCGGGGTGCATCGACTGGTGCGCATCAGTCCGTTCGACGCGAACGCGCGACGGCAAACGTCGTTCGCGGCCGTGGACGTGATCCCGGAAATCGAAGGGACAATCGAGATCGAAATACGCTCCGATGAGTTGCGGCGCGACACGTTTCGCAGCGGCGGCCCCGGCGGCCAGCATCAGAACAAGACCGAGAGCGGCGTGCGCTACACCCATCTCCCGACGGGCATCGCCGCCGAAAGCCGCAGTCAACGCAGCCAGCATAAAAACGACGAAATGGCTCTAAAAATGCTCAAGGCCAAACTCTATCAGGTCGAGGAACAGAAGCGCAAGGCCGAGGTCGACAAGCTGTACGACGAAAAGGGCGAAGTGGCGTGGGGCTATCAAATTCGCAACTATGTCATGCAGCCATACACACTGGTCAAGGATGTGCGCACCGAAGTGCAAACGCCGCAAGTCGGAAATGTCCTCGACGGCGAGATCGACGATTTCATTCAGGCTTATCTGCGTCTGAAGGCCGAACGCCGGCACAAGAAGGCGAGATAACCGCTACGCGGACCTCAAGGAACGGAGCGCCGTGGGTCTCTCGATTCGTCTCGAATCGGGAGATTTACGTCGTCCCGTTCGTCGATTTTTGTGTACTGAATTTTCGTTCAGATACCGAGTGCCCCCTCCGTCGCTACCTTGGTGAGAGATGAACTTTCCGAGTCGTCGAAGTGTCTTTGCTCGGAGAGACGGAGGATAGCGGGAAAACATGCGGCGAACAACGAACGCGAATGAGGCGTTGGGAATCAGAAAGAAGACTTGCAACGCTTATGCCGCCTTCCTATACTTACTCTTTCCGCTTGCCGGGTCCGCTAGCGTAGCTCAATCAGGCAGAGTACCGGTTTTGTAAACCGGTGGTTGCGGGTTCGATTCCCGCCGCTAGCTTCCGCACGAAGATGTTCGTCGGCGAGCCGATTGCGCCAGGTTAGTCTGGTGATGGGGGCAAGAGATAAACGGGCAGATGGCCGAGCGGCCAATGGCACCAGACTGTAAATCTGGCGAGGTCTCCTCTACGCAGGTTCGAATCCTGCTCTGCCCATCGGTTCACGCGAGGATGGATGACGAATAGATGATGCAACGAGTATTGCTATCGCGGGTGTAGCTCAACTGGCAGAGCATCGGCTTTCCAAGCCGAATGTTACGGGTTCGATTCCCGTCACCCGCTTTGCTCGATGGGAAGAAGTCGGGCGCGTTGCCGAATTCAAACCCTCGGATGCTCCGGAATTATCGATTCGCCTGCGATTTCTACCGCTGCTGTAGCTCAGCTGGTAGAGCACCTCATTGGTAATGAGGAGGTCTCGGGTTCAAGTCCCGACAGCAGCTTTCGTTTTGAGGATAAGTATCACCCCGAGTCCAGTGCGAAATCTGGGCCACTAGCTTTTGAAACGAGCGGAGGAACGATGGCTAAGGAAGTGTTTTCGCGTACCAAGCCGCACGTCAACGTCGGCACCATCGGGCACATCGACCATGGCAAAACGACGTTGACCGCCGCGCTGACGCTGCGCTCGGCTTATCTGAACAAGATTACTACCTTTAAGGGCAAAAAAGTCGAAGACCCGGCGGCGGACGTGTACAAGGCTATCGCCAAGGGCGGTACCGAACGCGACTCCCTGAAGACCGTCACCATTGCCGTCGCCCACGTCGAATACGAGACGGCCAATCGCCATTACGCCCATATCGACTGTCCCGGCCACGCCGATTACATCAAGAACATGATCACCGGCGCGGCCCAGATGGACGGGGCGATCCTCGTCGTCGCCGCTAACGACGGCCCCATGCCCCAGACGCGCGAACACATTCTGCTCGCCCGTCAGGTCGGCGTGCCGCGCATCGTGGTGGCCCTCAACAAGGTGGACACCGTCGATGACCCCGAATTGCTCGAGTTGGTCGAGATGGAAGTGCGCGAACTGCTGAGCAAGTACGAGTTTCCCGGCGATGAGATTCCGATCGTCCGCGTAAACGCCTTGGCAGCCATGCAGTCCGGCGGTAAAGACGACGCCGCTTGCAAGTGTCTCGACGACCTTTTCAACGCCCTGGACACCTACATCCCGACCCCGCAACGCGCCGAAGACAAGCCGTTCTTGATGTCTATTGAGGACGTGTTCTCGATTAAGGGCCGCGGCACGGTCGGCACCGGCCGTATCGAACGCGGTAAGTGCAAGGTCGGCGACGAAGTCGAAATCATCGGCTTGATGAAGGCGGCCAAGAAAACGGTCGTCACGGGCGTCGAAATGTTTAACAAGACCTTGGAATTCGGCGTGGCCGGAGACAACGTCGGCGTGTTGCTGCGCGGTATCGAGCGCACCGATCTGGAGCGCGGGCAAGTGCTGGCCAAGCCCGGCTCGATTACGCCGCACACCAAGTTCGAGGGCCAGATCTATGTGCTGTCGAAGGACGAAGGCGGACGGCACACGCCGTTCTTCAACGGCTACCGCCCGCAGTTCTACTTCCGCACCACCGACGTGACCGGCAGCGTGACCTTGCCGGAGGGCGTCGAAATGTGCATGCCGGGCGACAACGTCAAGGTGACGGTGGAACTGATGCCCGAATCGCCGATCGCCATGGAGGAAAACCTGCGCTTCGCCATCCGCGAGGGTGGCCGAACCGTCGGCTCCGGCGTCGTCACAAAGATTTTGGAGTAAGTTGGTTTGCCCATCCCGAACGGGGGTGTGCGCCCCCGCTCGGGATGAGCAAACGAAGGAATTCACCATGCGCGAATACGTTTGGCTCGAATGTACGGTATGCGGCGCGCGGAACTACCGCACCGAGAAGGAAACGCGCGGTGCCGATCGCCTCGAACGAAAGAAGTTCTGCCGTAAAGAACGCAAACACACCCCGCACAAGGAAACGCGGAAGAAGTAGCGAGAACCGCACCGACTAGCATCTATTAGAGTTAGCCGCGACCCGAAGGGGAGCGCGATACTTGCGCTCCCCTTCGGGTCGCGGCTAACCGACGAAGGGGAGCGCGTTACTCGCGCCTCCCTCCGGGTCGCGGCTAACCGACGAAGGGGTGTAGCTCAATTGGTAGAGCACTGGTCTCCAAAACCAGCGGTTGAGCGTTCGAGTCGCTCCGCCCCTGCTTTGCAACGGAGTTGGCGTCAGCGTGGGTCAGGCTTTCCAGCCTGACGGTTGGATGTGGAAGTCCGACCGATGTGCTTTTTGAGTCAGGATGGGAACTGTCATGGCTGTGGCCATTAAAAATACCCCGGAGGTCGCCTCCGCGAGCCTGTTCGGCCGCACACAGGTCGCCGCTCTCGTCGGAGCCGCTTATCTGGTCGGCACGCTCGGAATCGTCTTCTATCTTTTGCCTACCCTCTGGCAAGTGCTGGGCTGGACCGGGAAGGCCGCCGCGATGATGCTCGGAGCGAGTCAACTCGCCGCGCTCGTCGGGCTGCTCGTCTTCGGTTCGCTCCTCCTCGGATCGAAGGCGGCGCACGGCATTCGCGCCGGCATCTTTGTCGCATTCCTCGGCTTCGTCCTGATTCTGTTGCTGACCCGTTGGGCGAGTTTGTGGATCGAATACTGGAGTTTTCATCGCTTATGGTTCGGCCCCTCCACCGGATCGATTCTCACGGTCATCGTCGGCTTGGCTTTGCTGATTTTGGGCGGACGGTTCTTTCTTCTCCCGGCCACCGAGCGCTATCTAACCCTCCTAGAGGATCAAGGCTGGTTCAGCGGTCGACCCTACAAGGCGCTGCAAGGGATGCGCGTTCGCCGCGGCACTATCTTCGGCATTCTTCTGCTCCTCGGTTCGGGGATCTGGTCGCTTATGTCGCAGGGCACGCTGCGGAAGGGCGACCGCAATTGGGCGTTGGATGTCCCCTTTTCGGGACGAGTCAACATCGAATCGAAGGGCGATGTTCCCGTCGAGGTCTTCTCTCGCTATGTGAGCGATTGGGAGACGCGCTTCGCCGAACACGATCTGATCGTCGATCGCTTCCTCCTCCAAGAAATTAATACCAACGTCGATCGTTCTCGCTACGTCAAGATTGTCGAACCGGGCGATTCCAAATACCAGCCGAATGATATCGTAGAGCTCGCGAAGTACAAGGAAGAAGAACAACGACTGAAAAAGAACGACGAAACCCCACCGGCGGTGGTCGCTCCGGAGCCGGCTTCGGGACCGTTAAGCTATCGCTCGATCACGCTATTGCCGTCGCTTCAGTTCACGGTTCCTTTGTTGTTATTGGCGGGGGGTCTGTGGTTGGCTTGGCGCGTCGTCAATGTGCCTGCCTTTGCCGATTTTCTCATCGCCACCGAAGCCGAAATCAACAAAGTCTCATGGACCACACAACGGAGACTGGTTCAGGATACCATCGTCGTCCTCGTTACCGTACTCCTTACGGCATTCTACCTCTTCAGTATGGACATCGTGTGGAAGTCCGTGTTGAGTTGGCCGCCCATCGGGGTTTTGAAAATATCCGAAAAACAAGATTCCTCACAACCCGTCGATGAACGACCTTGGTGAGTGAATGGCAAGCAGCAGAGCGCGTTCAACGTTTCTCGCTCTCGACGAACAAAGAGTCTGGGTCATGACAGAACCTGTAACCAATCCTGAGTTTTCGGTCGTCGCGCCGCCGCCGGTACCGCCGGAAGCTGTCCGCGAAGAACCCGCGCCTTCCCCCGCGGAGACAATGGCCGAGCCTCCGTCGTCAGACGCCTCGCTCATGGAAGCTCCCGATTCGATGGATAGTCCAGAACCGGAAGCGGAATCCGAGCCAGCTGCATCCGAGCCGGAAGCCATCGAACCGGAGACGCCGGTCGAGCCGCCGAGCAAAAAACATTGGTACGTCGTCAAGGTGCAAAGCGGGCGCGAGGAGTCGATCAAGGACTCCATCGAACGCCGCGTCAAAATCGAAGGTCTCGAAGAGTATTACGGACAGATCGTCATTCCCGTGGAGCGCGTCACCGAGATGCGCAACGGCAAGCGCGTGCAGAAGGAACGTAAACTCTATCCGGGATATTTAATGGTCGAGGTGGAATACAACGACCATATTCTCTATCTATTTCGAGAGACCTCCGGCGTCGGCGATTTTGTGGGCGGTTCGGTGACGCGTGCCCCGCAGCCCATGTCGGATCGCGAAATCGAACGGATGTTGCACGGGCAACAAAAGGGCGGAGAAACGAAGACCGAGGAAGGCAAAGTCGTCTACACCAAGCCGCGCTTCGGCCCCAGTGACCGCGTCAAAGTCACCGATGGCACCTTTGCCGGTATGGAAGGCGAAGTGAAAGAACTGCACGACCAAAAGGGCAGCGTCAGCGTCGAGTTGACGATTTTCGGCCGTCCGGTGCAGGTCGAGTTTGAATATTGGCAAGTGGAACAAGCGTAAATCGGTAAATCGGAGCCGGAAGCGCAAGCGACGGAAAAAAAACGTTTTTGCCGTCGCTTGCGCTTCCGGTTTCGAGTCCGACGAATGAGTTTTGTACGCGAGTGCGTCGAGAAAGGTTATATCCATGGCGCGTCAGGTTACCGCGCAGATTAAGTTGCAAGTCCCCGGCGGCACGGCCACGCCCGCGCCTCCCGTCGGCCCCGCGCTCGGCCAACACGGCGTGAATATCGGACAATTTGTGTCTCAATTCAACGAGCGATCGAAGGAGATGCGCGGAATCACCCTGCCGGTTGTGATTACCGTCTACTCCGACCGCAGTTTCGATTTCATCATCAAAAGCCCTCCGGCGGCGGTTCTCCTCAAGCAAGCGGCCGGCATCCCGCTCGAGAAGAAAAAGGGCGGCGAAGTCATCAGCGCCGAGGAAAAAGCCAAGGCCAGCGGCAAATACAAGGGCTTCAAAGTGACGCCGGCGCAAGTGCGCGAGATCGCCCAGAAGAAGCTGCAAGACCTCAACGCGCGCGACGTGGATCACGCCATGCGCATTATCGAAGGCACGGCCCGTAGTTTGGGGCTGGCCGTCGAGGTCTAAACCAAGTAAGAAACTATCTGGTTCCCGTTCAGAACCAACCCGAAGCGTTGGCCAGAGCCATTCTCGCCGTACCTTCGTGCTGGTCTTGAGTGTTATTGACTTAGAATCGACAGGATCATGGCCAAGAAAAAAACCGACGAGGCCGTCGCCGAAGCCGTAACGACACCGACCGTACCCGCCGGTGGCGAGGAAAAGAAATCGCGCCCCCCCAAGGCGAAAGCCCCCAAGGCCGAGAGCGAATCCGCGCCGCCGGTCGCTCCCTCTGCCGCCCCTGCTCCGGTCGCGACGTCCGCGTCGACCAAGAAAAAGGGGCAGCAACCCGGCAAGCCGCCGCATAAGGGCAAGAAGCTCCTCAACCGCCTTAAAAACGACCACCAAAAGATTGCTAAGGCTGGCATCGTTCCGCTCAAACAAGCGATTGGGCTGCTCAAGCAAATCAAGCGCGCCAAGTTCGACGAAACCGTTGAAGTGCATATGTCGCTCGGCATCGACACGACGCAGAGCGATCAGATGATTCGCGGCAGTGTGCCGTTGCCTCACGGACTCGGCAAGGTGAAGCGCGTGGTGGTTTTCTGTCAGGGCGACAACGTCGCCAAAGCCAAGGAAGCCGGAGCGGACTTCGCCGGCGGCGACGAACTCGTCGAGAAGGTGCAGAAGGAAGGCTGGCTCGATTTCGACGTGGCCCTGGCCACGCAGGAAATGATGGGCAAGGTCAGCCGCCTCGGCAAGGTTCTCGGTCCGCGCGGCCTGATGCCGACGCCCAAGGCCGGCACGGTGGTTACCGCCGGACAAGATGTGGCCCAAGCGGTGCGCGAACAGAAAGCCGGCAAGGTCGAGTATCGCTCCGATAAGGGCGGCAACGTCCATGCCGGGGTCGGCAAGATCAGTTTCGACGAGGACAAGATCGCGGCGAATGTGGTCGCCTTCGTCGAACAAGTCCGCGCCGCCAAACCGGCTGGCATCAAAGGTAATTATGTGAAGTCAATCACCCTCGCGGCGACTATGACACCTGGCATCCCCGTCACCATGTAAGATCGGCTATTGGCGATCGGCGATCGGCTATCGGCTTAAGAGGCCGGATAGCGATTTGGACCGAGAGCCGAACGCCGATTGCCGAAAGCCGAAGTATGAGCAAATTCATCAAGCAGATGGAAATGGATGCGTTGCGGAGCGATTTCACGGGCGTCCGCGACGCAGTGGTGTTGAGCGTGAAAGGGCTGGATTGCCAACTCGAAGGCTCGCTGCGCGCCACGCTTCGCAAGAAGAATATCCGCCTGAAGATGGTCAAGAATAGTCTGACCCGGCGCGTGTTCAACGACCTGGGGGTTCCCATTCCCGCCGAGTCTCCGCTCTGGGCTGGGCCGACGACGTTCGCGTGGGGTGCCAACAGTATCGCCGAGTTGAGCCGGGCTATCGACGACGAGTTGAAGAAGTCCAAAAACTCGGCGGCCTACAAAGACAAAGTCAACATCAAAGGCGCGCTGGCCGACGGCCAGGTAATCGGTTTCGATCTGGCGCTGAAGATGCCGACGCGCGAAGAGGCCATCGCGCAGATCGTCGGCACGATCCTGGGGCCGGGATCGGCACTGGCCGGCTGCTTGCTCGGACCGATTTCGCAAGTGGCCAGCCAGATTCAGACCCTCGCCGAGAAGACCGAAAGCGCGGCCGACGAGGCCGCCCCTGCTCCCGTCGCGGGATGATTGAAGTCGTTCTCCGCGTCCCTTCGGGGCGCGGCTAAAATGGGATTTACACGATAGGCTATTACGCGAATCGCCGCACCGCTTCACGCGGCAAACGCATCAGGAAAGGAATAGTAGACCATGTCAGAAGGGACCGGAACCAGCTTCGAGAGCGACATCATGGAGCTGGGCGATAAGATTGCGGCGTTGACCATCACCAAGGCCGTTCAGTTAAAAGATTATTTGAAAGAGAAGTACAAGATCGAACCCGCCGCCGGTGGCGTTGTGATGGCCGCCGGCCCCGGAGGCGGTGGTGCCGCCGCTCCCGCCGAGAAAGTCGAACAGACCGAGTTCACCGTCATCCTCGATGGCCTCGCGGACCCGGCCAAGAAGATCAACGTCATCAAGGTCGTCCGCGAAATCACCAACCTCGGTCTCAAGGAAGCCAAGGATTTGGTGGAAGGCGCGCCGAAGCCCGTCAAGGAGAACGTGGCCAAGGACGAAGCCGCCGCGATCAAGAAAAAGCTGGAAGAAGGCGGCGCGAAAGCCAGCATGAAGTAAGGAAATGGGCGAGCAGGGGGCGCAAGCCCCCTGACGTTTGATGGCGGGGAACTTAGGCCCCCAACTCGCTTGGGAAAAATTTTCCTTGCATTTCGCGTGCCTTTGTGGTGAAATAGCATAAGATTGTTATTCGCACTGCTGGACTAGAGGCGCGGCGACGATCGCTCGGCGGTTGTTTGGACAGGGCCGTCGAACGCGAATGGAAATGGAACCGTGGACTGCACGCGTGCCACTTAACAGCCTTTTCCCTCGCCCCCGGATGAAAAAAGGCCAAGCCTTGAGCTTGGCTGCGCTCGCGCGCCGACAAACTATGGAAGGGGCGAACATCCGGAACCGACCCGTTGGAGATCCCGTATCGACACCGCTTCGAACAGGGCCGTTCGACATGGTAACTCTTGGGACGACTCCATCAGCGATTCTTGCACCCTTGAACGATCATCCAAATACCGACCGGCGGCCCCGTGCCGAACCGACCCGGTGAGTTGACGCGGCCCTCAGCGATCGCACCGTGCCGGCTTGGCTCTTGCCGCTTCGTATCCGTTGCTTTTTGGGAGGAGCACCCGCTATGCCCGTCCCCGTTGTTCGTACTCTTGTGCCCGAAAAAACCCGCAACTTCGGTCGCTTCGGCGACACCGCCAAGGTGCCGCCGTTGACCGCCATTCAGACGCGCTCCTACGAGCGCTTTCTGCAGTTGGACCTGCCCCCCGACAAACGGGAGCCGATCGGACTCGAAGGCGTTCTCCGCGAGATATTCCCCATAAAGAGCTACGATAACACTCTCTCTCTGGAATATCTACGCTATGAGTTGGGCAAGCCGCGCTACGGCCCCGACGAATGCCGCCAACTCCGCCTCACCTACGGCCGACCGTTCAAAGTTTGGCTCCGCCTCGTCAAGGAGCAGCCCGTCGAGGAAGAAGTCTACCTCGGCGACATGCCCATCATGATCGGCGGCGGCGAATTCATCATCAACGGTGCCGAGCGCGTCGTCGTCAGCCAGCTGCACCGCTCGCCCGGCGTTGATTTCGTGGTCGAAACCGAAGGCAGCGATAAAAAGCTCCATTCTTGCCGTATCATCCCCGAACGCGGCAGCTGGATCGAAGTCAACGTCACCAAGAAAGACACCCTCGGCGTTCGCATCGATCAATCCGGCAAGTTCTCGTCCATGACCTTGCTGCGCGCCATGGACCCCGCCTACTCCACCGACGCCGACATCCTGCGCGCCTTTTACCCGACCGAGGCCATAAAAACCAATAGCAAAGACGCCCGCGCCAGGGTCAAGGGAGCGACCGCGGTCGGCGATGTCATCGACCCGGAGACCGGCGAAGTCTATCTCGACAGCGGCGAGACGTTTACCGACGAGAAACTCGACGTTATCTTCGCCAGTGCCACCACCGAAGTGACCATCCTCACCAAGGTCAAGGATCCGCTCATCCTCATGTCGCTGAAGGAAGATCCGACCAACACGCACGAAGAGGCGTTGTTGAAGATCTATCAGCGACTTCGTCCGGGCAATCCGCCGCAGTTGGAAAAAGCCAAGGAACTGTTCAAAGAGAAGTTCCAAGATCCCAATCGCTATCGGCTCGGCAAGGTCGGACGGTTCCGCATCAACCGCAAATTCGACCAAAATATCGAAGAGTCGGAAATGACACTGCGGGCGCTCGATTACCTCAACGCCATTCGCTATGTGATGAAACTGCGCGCCAACGAAGGTCAGATCGACGACATCGACCATTTGGGCAATCGCCGCGTCCGCACCATCGACGAACTGGCCGCCGATGAGTTGCGCAAGGGTTTTCTCAAGCTTCGCCGCACGGTGCAGGAGCGCATGTCGATCCGCGATCAGCAGGATATGACGCCGCGCTCGCTCATCAATCCCAAGTCGATTTCCGCCGCCATCGAGTATTTCTTCGGTCGCGGCGAATTGAGCCAGGTCGTCGATCAGACCAATCCGTTGTCGCAATTGACGCACGAACGGCGACTTTCGGCCCTTGGGCCGGGCGGTTTGAACCGCAAACGAGCCGGCTTCGACGTGCGCGACGTTCACATCTCGCACTACGGCCGCATCTGCCCCATCGAGACGCCGGAAGGCACGAACATCGGCCTGATTTCTCACTTGAGCATTTATGCCGACGTGGATGAGTACGGCTTCCTCATCACCCCCTATCGCGCCGTGAAGCAGCGCAAGCTGACGGACGAGGTGAAGCAGCTGCGCGCCGATGAGGAATCGTTGGCTCACCTCGCCCCGGCCGATGCGCCGACCGACGGCCAAAAGGTGACGCAAGAACGCATCATCGCCCGATTCGGCGGCGACTTCGCGTCGATTCCTGCCGATCAAGTGCAGTACATCGACATCAGCCCCAAACAAATGGTCGGTGTCTCGGCCGGTCTGATTCCGTTTTTGGAACACGACGACGCCAACCGCGCCTTGATGGGTTCCAACATGCAACGGCAAGCCGTGCCTTTGCTCGTGACCGAACCTCCGATCGTTGCCACGGGTCTGGAAAAGGACGTGGCCTACAACAGCGGCATGGTCGTGAAAGCCCAGAGAAACGGCACCGTCACCCACGTCGATGCCCAGCGCATCCGCGTCGACGAGCGCGAGTACACGCTGCGCAAGTACACCGGCTTGAACGAGCATACTTGCCTCAATCAGAAACCGCTGGTGCGCGTCGGTCAAAAGGTCAAGGCGGGCGAAGTGATCGCCGACGGAGCGGCCACCAGTCACGGCGAACTGGCGCTGGGGCGCAATGTCCTCGTCGCCTTCATGTCGTGGGACGGGTACAACTTCGAGGATGCCATCATCATCAGCGAAAAGCTGGTGGAAAACGACACCTACACCTCAATCCACATTGAGGAGTTCGAGATCGAGATCCGCGAAACCAAACTCGGCAAGGAGGAGTTCACCCGCGACATCCCCAACGTCTCGCCCAAGGCGTTGTCCAACCTGGACGAGTACGGCATCGTTCGGGTCGGCACGTTCGTCGTGCCCGGAGACATTCTGGTCGGCAAGGTTTCGCCCAAATCCAAGAGCGAACTGACGCCGGAAGAGAAACTCTTGCACGCCATCTTCGGCCGCGCCGGCGAAGACGTGAAGAACGACAGCTTGGATGTGCCGTCCGGCGTCGAGGGCATTGTCATCGAGACCCAACGTTTCAGCCGCCGGGCTTCGATGACCGAGGACGAAAAGAAAGCCTTCGATAAAGAGCTAAAGGAGATGGATAATCGCTTCAATAAACAGATCGCCGATCAATTTCGGGCTATGGTCGCCGAGTTGGCCGCAGTGCTGGAGAAGCCGACGCTGAAGGACAACGTCAGCAACAAAACGCTGGGGCACGACAAGGACGACAAATCCGTCGCCGAGCAAGCGCAGTCGTTCCGTCTCGATCACTTGGACGTGCGTAGCCCCGAACGCAAGAAGCAGTGCGTCGAGATCCATCAACGGCACAAGGAAAGACTCGACTTCCTGTTCGACGAGAAGGAACGCAAGTTGAACTCGATGAAGCGCGGCGACGAACTGCCGAGCGGCGTGCAACAGATGGTCAAGGTGTATGTGGCCACCAAGCGACAAATCTCGGTCGGCGACAAGATGGCGGGACGTCATGGCAATAAGGGCGTGATCTCCAAGATTCTGCCGGTCGAGGACATGCCGTACATGGCCGACGGTACGCCGGTGGACATCCTGCTCAATCCCTTGGGCGTGCCCAGCCGTATGAACGTCGGCCAGATTCTTGAGACGCACTTAGGCTGGGCGGCGCAGAAGTTGGGCTTCAAGGCGGTGACGCCGGTGTTCGACGGAGCGACCGAAGAAGAGATTCGCAAGTGCCTCAAGGAGGCCGGTATCTCCGAGACGGGCAAGACGTTTCTTTACGACGGTCGCACCGGCGACCGCTTCGAGCAGCCGGTGACGGTGGGCCACATTTACATGCTCAAGCTGCACCACTTGGTGGACGACAAGGTTCACGCCCGCGCCACGGGGCCTTACTCGCTCATCACGCAGCAACCGTTGGGCGGCAAGGCGCGTTTCGGCGGGCAGCGTTTCGGCGAAATGGAAGTGTGGGCGCTGGAAGCCTACGGCGCAGCCTTCATCTTGCAGGAATTGCTGACGGTCAAATCCGACGATGTGGAGGGCCGAACCAAGATCTACGAGTCGATGGTTAAGGGCGAGAACACGTTGGAGGCCGGCACGCCCGCCAGTTTCGACGTGTTAACTAACGAGATCCGCGGCTTGGCTTTGAACATGCAGTTGGAGAAGAAACGTCTGTAGAGTGAAGGGGGAAATGGCAACGGACTCCACTCTTGAGCGGGTGTACCGGGCGGTGAGTGAGAAGGAATATCAGCAGATCCTCACCACCGGTACGTTCGAGCTTGTGCCGCAGGGGTGCGAAGGGAAGCATTTTGCCGACACTCCCGAAGGTACCCGACGCTTTGGAGAAGCGCTGTTTGGCATCGGGCGTTTCCAGATCGTCGAAGCGGAAGTGCCTGCTGAAGCCCGGGCCTGTACCGATGGACAAATTTGGACGGTTTCGGACCCGCCCGGTTTCTCCACATGGACGACTTGATTGAGGTACGCCCTCGACCTTACCGAGGAACGAAGTCATGACAAGCCGGCCTGCACGAATCACCTGGTTAAAGCCCGAAGAAGGCGGGAGGCGCGTACCGCCTTCCGGCCCGCGCTATGTCGCGCCGGCTCGGTTCGACGCTCAAGCGGCCGGACTAGAGGGAGCCAACTGGAGTCTCGTTGTTGACCTCCAATCGCACCCCGCTGGGGCCACCGATTGGATCGCGGAGGTGCGCTACCTCGTCGGCGAGGCTCCGCATGAAGTCCTGCTACAGGGGGCTCGTTTTGAATTGTACGAAGGGAAAAAGTGCGTAGCGCGCGGCGTTATCATCAGCCCCGTGTCCGAAACGGTCAATCTGTCAGGCGTTCGGCCAACAGTTGAGCAAATCGACACGAAATGTTAGGCAAACCGTTTCAACCAAGCGCAAAGAGCAAGCGGGACTGTCGGAAAGCACTCGTTTACTCTTCGGGCTGGGTAGAAGCTGAGGATACATTTGTTTTCCGTTTTGTGAGGAACGAGAGAAACCGCAGCTGCGGTCGATTGTCTCTCTTTTTTGCAAAGCGCAGCTATTTGGACCCTGGAATCGGGGAGACCACTTATGAGTAACGGCGACATCAATTACGACCGCATTAACGACTATGGGGCCGTGCGCGTCAGCTTGGCCAGCCCGCACGATATTCGTTCCTGGTCGTTCGGCGAAGTCAAAAAGCCGGAGACGATCAACTATCGCACCTATCGTCCGGAGAAAGATGGCTTGTTCTGCGAGCGCATTTTCGGGCCGGAGAAGGACTGGGAGTGCGCCTGCGGTAAATATCGCGGCATGAAGTACAAGGGGATGATTTGCGACCGCTGCGGCGTCAAAGTCACGCACAGCCGCGTCCGCCGCAAACGCATGGGCCACATCGAATTGGCCGCCCCGGTCGTGCATATCTGGTTCTTCAAAGCCATGCCGTCGCGGCTCGGCACGCTGCTCGATATGAAGACGACCAGCCTGGAAAAGATCATCTATTTCCAGGATTACGTCGTCGTCGATCCCGCCGACACGCCGTTGAAAAGACTTCAATTGCTAACCGAGGATGACTACCGCAAGGCGCGCGAAAGCTACGGCAGCGGCTTCGAGGCCGACATGGGAGCCGAGGCCGTCAAGAAATTGCTGGAGGGACTCAACCTCGTCGATCTCGCCATCGAACTGAGGCAGCGACTCGACGACGAAAACAACAAAGACAAACCGTCCAAGCAAAAGCAACGCGATCTCGTCAAACGCCTCAAGGTCGTCGAGGCGCTGCGCGACTCCGGCTTGGGAGGACCGCAGAACAAGCCGGAGTGGATGATCCTGGAGTGCATCCCGGTCATTCCGCCGGATCTGCGCCCGCTCGTGCTTTTGGACAGCGGCAACTTCGCCACTAGCGATTTGAACGACCTTTATCGTCGTATTATCAACCGCAACAATCGACTCAAAAAACTGGTCGATCTCAATGCGCCGGAAGTCATCATCCGTAACGAAAAGCGCATGCTCCAACAATCGGTCGACGCGCTGTTCGACAACAACCGCTGCAAACGCCCGGTGCTGGGATCGAGCAACCGTCCGCTCAAGTCGCTGACCGACATGATTAAGGGCAAGCAGGGTCGCTTCCGCGAAAACCTGCTCGGCAAGCGCGTCGATTACTCGGCCCGCTCCGTCATCGTCGTCGGCCCCGAACTGAAGCTGCATCAATGCGGTCTGCCGAAAAAGATCGCCTTGGAGTTGTTCCAACCGTTCATCATCCGCCGCCTGAAGGAACTGGGCCACGCCGACACGATCAAATCGGCTAAGAAGATGCTCGAACGCAAGGAAGATCAGGTCTGGGACATCCTCGAAGAGGTCATCAAGAATCATCCGGTGTTGCTCAACCGCGCCCCTACGCTGCATCGCATGGGCATTCAGGCGTTCGAGCCGACGCTGATCGAAGGCAACGCCATCCGTATCCATCCGCTGGTGTGCAAGGGGTTCAACGCCGACTTCGACGGCGATCAAATGGCCGTGCATCTACCGTTGTCCATCGAAGCCCAGGTCGAGGCGACCGTGCTGATGATGTCCACCAACAACATCTTCAGTCCGGCCAACGGTCAACCCATTATCAGCCCGTCGCAAGACATCGTCATGGGCTGCTACTATTTGACCGCGACGCGCGGCGAGTTGGGCGAATCCGGAGAAGCCGGCGAAGGCAAGACGTTCACCAACGTTCACGAGGTTTTCACCGCCTTCGCGCTGAAAAAACTCGGCGTTCACGCGCGCATCTACGTTCGGCTGCCGATCGAGAAAAAGGTCATCGGCGAGATCAAGGTGGACAAAAGTAAGACGCGCGTCGACGACATCCCGCGCAAGCCGAGCGGCTTGGTGTTTACCACGGTGGGCCGCGTATTGTTTAACGACATTCTCAATCCGAAAATGGCGTTTTACGACCTCGCCCTCTCCAGCAAGCATCTGGCGCGCATCATCGCCGATTGCTATCAATCGCTGGGTCGCCGCGAAACCATCGAACTGCTCGACCGCATGAAGGAGATCGGCTTCCGCGAATCGACGCGCTCCGGTCTGTCGTTCGCCACCGACGATCTGCGGACACCGGCCAACAAGGATAAGATACTCGGCGACACCGAGAAGGAAGTCGATCGCTATCGCAAGCAGTACGATCGCGGCAACATCACCGAAGTCGAGCGCTACAACAAAGTCATCGACCTGTGGACCGCCGCCCGCGACCGCATCACCGAGCAGATGATGGAAGACCTGCGCAACGACCGGCGCAAGGACGAACACGGCGAACACCGTCCGTATTTGAATCCGATTTTCCTGATGGCCAACTCTGGGGCGCGCGGCGGCACCGAGCAGATTCGCCAGTTGGCCGGTATGCGCGGCTTGATGGCCAAGCCCAACGGAACCATCATCGAGACGCCGATCAAGGCGAACTTCCGCGAAGGATTGAGCGTCCTGGAGTATTTCAGCTCGACGCACGGTGCCCGCAAGGGCTTGGCCGACACCGCCTTGAAGACGGCGGACTCCGGGTACCTGACACGCAAGCTGGCCGACGTGGCGCAAAACGTGGTCGTCACCACCTACGACTGCGGCACCACCCAAGGCGTCAGCAAGGGCGTCGTCTACAAGGGCGAACAGATCGAACGCCCCTTGTCCGAGACGATCCGCGGCCGCGTCAGCCGGAATACCATCAGCGATCCCGTGTCCGGCCAGGCGATCGTCAAGGAAAACGAGATGATCTCTTGGGAGGCGGCGCGAAAGATCGAAGTAATGGGCATCGACAAGATTTTGGTGCGCTCGCCGATGACCTGTCAAGCATCGCTGGGCGTATGCCGATTGTGCTACGGCATGGATTTGGCCACCGGAACGCTGGTTGAAGAGGGCATGGCGGTGGGCATCATCGCCGCCCAGTCGATCGGTGAACCCGGCACGCAGCTAACTATGCGTACTTTCCACATCGGCGGCGTGGTGAAGCGCGAAATGGGCGAGTCGGAAGCCAAAGCCAAGAAAGCCGGCATCATCCGCTACGAACGCATCACCGACGTTCTCAACGACAAGGGCGAACGCATCGCCTTGGCCCGCAACGGCGAAATCAAAATCGTGTCTCCCAAAGGACCGAACTCGAAGGAAGAGAAGGAACTGGAGGCCTATCCGGTTCCCAACGGCGCGGTGCTGATGGTCGAGAACGGCCAAACCGTGCAAGAGAAGCAAGTGCTGTGCAAATGGGATCCGCACATCACGCCCATCGTCGCCGAGTTTAGCGGGCGCGTCCGCTTCGATGAAATCGTCGAGGAGCAAACGCTGAAAAAGGAGCGCGAGGAAACGACCGGCGCGGAGCGTTGGGTCATCATGGAACACAAGGGCGACCTGCATCCGCAGATTATCGTCGAGGACGATCGCGGCCAGATTTTGGCGGCGTACCATATGCCGGAGAAAGCGTTCTTGGAAGTGCGCGAAGGCATGAAAGTGTCGGCGGGCACGCTGTTGGCCAAGTCGCCGCGCGAAATGTCCGGCCAACAGGACATTACCGGCGGTCTGCCGCGCGTCACGGAAATCTTCGAGGCGCGGACGCCGCGCGACCCCGCCAAGATGGCCGAGGTGGCCGGCATCGTTCGCTTGGGCGAAAAGAAGCGCGGTAAGCGCCTCGTCTACGTTCAACCTATGGACGATAGCGGTAAATTCGTCGGCGAGGAGCGCGAGCATCAAGTACCGGCGGGCAAGCATCTGGCCGTCCACAACGGCGACCGCGTCAAGGAAGGGGCGCGGCTGGTGTATGGCCCATTGGTACCCCACGAAATCCTCAAGATTTCTGGCATCGAAGAGGTACAGCACTATCTCGTGCAGGAAGTGCAGTCGGTCTATCGCGCCCAGCGCGTGGACATCGACGATAAACACATCGAAGTCATCGTTTCGCAGATGTTGCGCAAGGTGAAGGTCGAGACGATGGGCGACACCGGTCTGTTGCCTGGAAGCGTCATCGACAAGTTCGGCTTCCGCGCCGTCAACGACAACCTCAAGAAGTGCGTCAAAATCAAGGATGTCGGCGACTCGAAATTCAAGCTCGGCGAAATTGTCGGCAAAGATGCCTTCGAGGACGAACGGGCGCGCCTGGAAATCGACGACAAGGATTTGCCGACCTTCACGACACCCACTCCGGCGACATGCAGTACACAGTTGCTGGGCATCACGAAAGCGGCGGTTCAGTCGGAGAGCTTCATCTCCGCCGCCTCGTTCCAAGAGACGACCAAGGTGCTGACCGAGGCGGCGCTGGCCGGCAAGGTCGATTACCTGGTCGGCCTCAAGGAAAACGTCATCCTCGGCCACTTGGTCCCGGCTGGAACCGGCTTCCGCACCCATCAAGAGGCGGAAGTACGTCTCAACGCGCCGCCGCTGCGCATGGGTACCGACCACGAAGAGAGCGGCGATGGGTTGGGGGAAGTGGATGAACCGCAAATCGTCGGAGCGGCGGAGTAAGTTTCTGTCTTGAAGCTCCCCCTCTCCCCTGTACTCAGGGGAGAGGGGCTTTTCGGATCGCTTCTTAC
>JAKBCS010000239.1 GCA_021807595.1 Planctomycetota bacterium
CACCGTGCGGGTCTCGTCGCCGACTTTTTCTTCCACATAGGCTTCGCACAGTACGGCCAAGGTGAAGCGATCCGCCCCCGCCGATGGCTCGATCACATGCGGAAGAAAGCGATAGGGAAACGCGCTCTTGGCTTCCTTGGCCGCCTCGGCTTCGGGATATCTGTCCTTGTCGCGCAGCCAAGCATCTTCGTCGAAATAGGTCAAATCCTTGCCGCTGTGTTTCTGATGCTGCGTCAGGTCGTATGCGCCGCGATGGGCGACTCCTTCCAATTCTTGCGGTTCCGAGGCGAAGGGGAACAGGTATTCGATGTCGGTGGTGCCGATGGAATAGTGGGCCAGTTCTTCCTTGCCCTGTTCGCGCGGCCGCAGTTTCTCGGAGCGGATGCCGAGTTGCGTGTACCATTTGATGCGCACGTCGCGCCAATACTGATACCACTTCATCGACTCGTCGGGATGGCAGAAGAACTCGATCTCCATCTGCTCGAATTCTCGACTGCGGAAGGTGTAGTTGCGCGGATTGATCTCATTGCGAAACGCCTTGCCGACTTGAGCGATCCCGAAAGGCAGCTTGAGCCGGCTGCTGTCGAGGACATTCTTGAAATTGGCGAAGATGCCTTGGGCCGTTTCGGGACGGAGATAAGCGAGAGCGGAAGCGTCTTCCAACGCGCCGATGAACGTCTTAAACATCAGATTGAAGGTGCGCGGCTCGGTCAATTGGCATTTGTCGTGCTGTCCCGGCGCGCGGCTCGGTTTCAGGGGGCAGATGGAGGAGGCGAGCTGGTCGGCGCGGAAACGTCCCTTACATCCCTCCGTTTTGCAATCGACCATCGGATCGCTGAATCCGCCGACGTGGCCGCTCGCCTCCCACACTTTCGGATTCATAATGAGCGCGCAATCCAGTCCCACCATCGCTATCTCTTGTCCGTCCGGGCCTGGCGGCGGATTGCGCACCATGTCCTGCCACCAGGCTTCCTTGATGTTGCGCTTCAGCTCGACGCCGAGTGGTCCGTAATCCCAAAAGCCGTTGATACCCCCATAGATCTCGCTCGATTGGAAGATGAATCCACGCCTACGGCACAAGGCTACGAGCTTCTCCATGTCCATCGCAAACCTCTCTTCTTAAAAGCTATCGGCTCTCGGCATTCAGCTATCAGCCGATAGCTATTTCTGCCAATGGCTCTTCACGATGCCCACCGCGCCGATTTCGACGCGCAACGGATCGCGGCGCACTTCGGGGACGAGTGTGAACCGATCGACGGACGCCGCCGCTCGGAGGTCGTCGTCGAAACCCAGACTCAGGAGATGGGCACCGCCGGCACTCAGTTCCAACGCGCCGTCGAGAATGCGTCCGTGATGCTCGAAGCAATCCCACGCCAGCCGGGCCGCGTCGTTGAGGACAACCGAACCGTGTTCGCACAGAAACTCGACGAAGGCTCCGGCGAGCAGGGCGTCTTCGAGGGCGATCTCGCCATTAAATCCAGCACAGACGAGATCAATCGGACGCACTTCGTTGCCGAGTATTTCGCAGACGGCGCTGTAGTTGACGAAACCGGCGATCAGCGTCCGCGCAGCCGATGCTGCCCGCAACAGAGCGCGGGTTCCGTTGGTGGTGGTAATCACCAACGTCGTGCCTTTGCAACGGGAGCAAGTGTATTCGCTGGGCGAGTTTCCGACGTCGAATCCCGGCAAAGGCAGGCCGTCGCGTTCGCCGCCGAGCAAGACGCGGCCGGCCCGCATCCCACCGGCGATGCGCCGGGCTTCCTCAACCTCTTCGACCGGCCACACCGCCTCGCAGCCTGCCGCCAGGGCATGAATCATCGTCGTGGTGGCGCGCAACACGTCGATGACGACCGCGACGCTTTCCGCCAACAGCGCCGGCGTCAACCGATCCGGCGTCAAATGCACGCGAACGACCCGCTCCTCCGGCATGGAACCTCCTCTCGGCGATTCTGCCGCCGTTGCAACAATCTTAGTGAGGCGCAGTGCCGGGGGATAGACGCACCGGCAGCGTCAGCTGCGGGATGGACCACAAATAGCGCCCAGATTGCTCTTGCACGCTTGTCTCGTCTCGGCTATGGTTCCGCCGATTCAACACAAACCATTCGTTGCCGAGGAGGGCGAGGCCATGAGCCGATGCCTGAGCGGAGCCTGTGCCGGCGTTTTGTTGTTGTCGGTCGCCGGCTGTGTTACCGATTCGTTTCTGATGCCGCAAGTGGTGGTGGACGGGCCAAAAACCCTCGTACTCGGTTCGGTCTTCGACGTGTCGAGTAGGCTAAACGCGGGCTTGAGCGATGCGGGAATTGCCTTGCAAATGAACCGAGTCGGAAGCGATTGGCGCATGGTCGGCACTTCCAAGTCGGGCACGGTGTTCTGTCTGCATGTGTCTCCCGCGCCCAAGTCTGGCGGCAAAAAGACGTTGGTCCGCATGCAATGGGATCGCGGCGGCGACGAGGAATTGTGGCGACAGATCCAAAAGGTTCTGTCCGCGCCGGACGAATCCGCCGATCTCCAATAACTCATCATCTTTCGCCCAACAATCGTGCCTCAATGCGTTCGCGCGACAGGAGTGCCAGCACCTCTTCGGCTCGACCGTGCGTCAGCCGCTCCGCCGCGAGCAAAGGCAGGGCGTCCAACGCCTTCGCCGCTTCTTCTCGCGTACATCCGCGCTGGATGCGGATGTAATCGGTCAACCACGGCCGAGCTGGCGGCGGAACGCGAAGCACTTCCACCGAATAAACCGCAGGCGGCACCCGGCGGCGCAACAACGACTCCAGGTCCGTTAACGCAATGATGGCAACGAGACGATCGCCGGCGCGGAGGGGTGCGGCTAATAAGGGGTGAGGCGGCGGACCTTGCGCCGGCAACAGCGCAACGGCCGTCAGGCAATAATCGACCGACATCGCCCGCACCGAATGTTCGACGAACGGATCGGCCGATTGAATCAACAGATCGAGGACGGCGAAAAGTTTGCCGCGCAGAGGAAAGACGCGCAGCACTCGGTCGCCGAACAAGCTGGCGAGAAAGGCCGGTGAAGCCAACATCGGTACCGAGAGGGCATGGCGAACGTCGGCGGCCTCGCGCAGCAGGTGCGCCAGATCGGGATCGCTCATCAGAAGTACCACGCGATGCTCTTCGTGCAGCTCGCGGACAAGAAGGGCGATGGCGAGATTGGTCAAATCGTCGTCGGTGGCGGCGATGACGGCGCGGGAAGAAGCAGTGCGCGCTTCCAGAAGGACGCCGCGCACTCCAGCGTCGCCGATGATGACGGGCACGCCCAGCTGACGCGCGGCGCGAACGAAGCGATTGCCGGCGTCCCGTTCGATAACCACGACGGCCTCGTTGTAACGCAGCAACTCCTCGACGACACGAAAGCCGATGGGACCGAGACCACAAACGACGAGATGGCCCCCCTCGGGGATGCGCCGCACTTCCAATGCGCCGTCCAATCGAGCGCGCAAAAGATAATTCGTCAGAATGGCCGTGAACGCCGCCAGCAGCGCCGCGCCGATGATCCGCAGCATCGCCACGAAGACCTTCATGCCCGGAGAATACTCGACGTTGTCTTCGTACATACTGGCACCGGTGGCCATTACGCTCACCGTGCGGAAAAGGGCGTCGATGACCTTGTATTTCTCGACGCCGAAGCACAGGACGAGCGTGCTGGCCAAAATAACGCCGATCAAGACGGAAGTGCAAATCAGAACGGCTGGATCAATGTCCGCGAAGAAGCGGCGCGCGACCCGCGCCATGCGGCGCGGCCAACCGGCCCACAACGGCGAAGGGGCGTCGGCACCCATTTCTTCCAACAGCGCCGACAGGGAACGCGGCCGGGCGCACAGAACGAGATGGTCGCCGGGATGCAACCGTGTCTGGACATCAATGTCGAGAAGAAAGGATTCTGTTCCGTGGTGCGCGGCGTGAGTCAATACCACCGCGTCTCGATGGGCCATTACTTCGCCCAGGGTTCGACCCAATAAGCGTGAATGGGAACCAACCTGGCACTCGACGACGCGCCGTTCGCCGTCGGTTTCACCTTCGACCTCGAAGGCAGCCAGCCCCTGTCCCGCCACCGCCGTCATCGCCAAAACGGGAGCCGTCAGCAGCGACGTACTCAGAGCCTGTACATTGGGTAGCACGCTGCCGAGCCGATCGAGCAAACTTTGATTGAACAAACGCAGCACGACGCGCACACTCGGATGGATGGCACGCACCATCAGGACGGTCGAGATATTCACGACATCGTCGCCGGTGAGAATGAGAACGCCGCGTGCCTCCGCCACTCCGGCAGTTTCCAAAACCGAGCGCTGTCGAAAATCCCCTCTCACGAACCGCGCGCCTTGCAAACGCTCGTCGTCGGACGCGCAACGGTTGTCGATGACGACAACGGGAAAGTTCGCGGAGTGCAAATAACGCAAAATGCGCGTACCGAGGCGGCCTAGACCACACAGAACGACGGGAGCTTCCACAGGCGGACTCCTTCGAGCCGGTTCGCCGTGCCCGGCAACGTGAAGACATTGCCTTCAAACCGTTGTTAATGGTATCATCTCGGCACGGTTCCTAGTATAAAAGAGGAAGGCCAGGAACGGCCGATTGGGTTCGCTTGCGGATCCCCGGCAGGACGTAGGGGGCGAAGAGACGGCGTTGCAACGACTGGACGACTATCTGCGCGATCGACGAGTTGAGGTGGAAAAGCACCTGGCGCAAACGCTGCGCCCCCAAGAGGGGCTGCCGGCGTCGTTGCTGGAAGCGATGCGGTACAGCCTGCTCGCGCCCGGAAAGCGTCTTCGGCCTATCCTTGTGGTGATGTCGGCGGAAGCGTGCGGCGGCGCGAGCGACTGCCCTTGGCCGTCGGCAATCGCCGTCGAGATGATTCACGCCTATTCGCTGATTCACGACGATCTCCCCGCCATGGATGACGACGATTTGCGGCGCGGTCAGCCGACTTGTCACAGGCGATTCGGCGAAGCGTTGGCGATTCTCGCGGGGGATGCCTTGCTGACGATGGCTTTTCAGGTCTTGGCCGAGGGGTATCCGGCGCGAACGGCGGCAGCCTGTTGTCGCGAGGTGGCGATGGCGGCGGGAGCGGCGGGCATGGTCGGTGGTCAAGTAGACGATTTGGCCTGGGAAAACGGCGGCGAACGCAACGTCGAAGGGTTGGAATATCTCCATACGCGCAAGACCGGAGCGTTGATTCGTGCCAGTTTGCGATTGGGAGCGCTGGCGGCTTTTGCCGATCGTCCGAATCCCCCGCCGCCGGAGT
>JAKBCS010000100.1 GCA_021807595.1 Planctomycetota bacterium
GCGGCCAGACCCAGCAACATCAAAGCCATCCCCGGCAATAGAAATAAGAACGTCGGGCAGCACATGAGCATGAAACGCAGATGCCGCCAACCGTCGCGGAAGCTGCGCAAATGCGGCGGGCGGTCGCGTCCGTCCGGCCACAGGGTGATGGGTATTTCCTCGACGCGCTGCCGGGCCAACGCGCTCTTGATGACCAATTCGCTGGCGAATTCCATTCCGGGCATGTGTAGTCGTAATTTCGCCAGGGCGTCGCGACGGAAGCCTCTCATGCCGCAGTGCGTATCGCCGACTCCCGTGCGGAAGAGCAGATTGAGAAACCACGTTAAACCGGGGTTGCCTATCCAGCGATGCAGCCACGGCATCGCCCCCGGCTTGATCTCACCTTTGAGCCGATTGCCCATCACCACGTCCGCTCCACCGCGCAGCCGTTCGACGAATCGTTGCAAATCGGTGAAATCGTAGCTCTCGTCGCAATCTCCCATGATGATGAAGCGGCCGCGCGCCTCGGCGAAGCCTTTTTGCAGTGCGTTGCCGTAGCCTTTGAGGGGTTGACGGACCACACGTGCCCCCGCTTGCTGGGCCACCTCGACGCTGCCGTCCGTCGAACCGTTGTCGCTGACAACCACTTCCCCGGCGATTCCCAATTCGCGCATAGTCCGAAGCGCTTTTTCGACGCATCGACCCACGGTGCGCGCCTCGTTGAGGCAGGGCATGACGACGGAGAGTTCCAACGACGGTCCGACGGGGGGCGCGGCAACTTCGGCCGGCCTCTCGCGCAAGCATACCTCTTCCCCGGCAGTAAGCATCGGTTGCACCTCACCCCTTCTAGTCGATTTCTATGCTGCTGAAACATAGGCCGGAAAATAGGTTGGAGCAAACGAGTTGCTTGCGAGAATGGTTTTTGCGCTTCCCCGAAAAGGTCTGAGCCGGAAGCGGCAAAGACGGAGGTGTTCCCGTCGTTTATGCTCCCGGCTCCGAGGATTTTTTGCCCACGAGTAGACCTTAAAACTCCGCGATGCGGCCGCGCACGAAGCCGCTGTCGGCGGGGGCGGTGTAGCGAACGTCGAGTTCCGGCGTTTCCACACGCGATCCGCCGTTGTGATGACTGCGCATCGCGGCGTCGAGGATGCCCGTCGTCAGCAGAGTGCGCTCGACGGGATAGGGCGATTTGTTGGTCTCCAAAAACTTTTCGATATTCGCATTCAGCGCGTCGAAGAAACGAGCGCCCGGAGGCGGTGGGAGGTGGAACAGACACGATGCCGGCTTGGCGTCGCCGCGCAGCTTGGCGGCGAAGGTGAAATCGAGAACGTGGCCGTTGAGCAACAACACCGAGCCGCGCGCGCCGTCGGTGTATTCGATCAGAAAAGCGAGAGGAGGAGTCGGTTTATAGTTGTAGACGTTCATGCCGCCGACGTTGTCGCGGATGTCGCCGGGATTGACCGTCTCGCTGCGGCCAAGGGCAGCCTCGAGCAGATCCCAATTCCAGCGTTTGTCGTCGCCTGCTTTCCACACGTCCTTGCCGCTCAGACAGGTAACGGCTTTGACGCCGCTCTCGCCGCCTTTTCGCCGTTCCATCATCACATGCAACGTCTCCAAAGCGTGGAAACCGTACACTTCGATGGGGCCGTAGCCGGCGACCAAGGCTTCCTCAATCGGCGAATCGAGCTTTAGCTCCAATTCGGGAGTGCGCCATACGACCGGCAGGCTGGAACCGGCCATCATCGGAAATTTCAACTCCCGCGACCAACTCAGCATTTTCTTGCCGCGCTCAAACGTATACGACAGGTGCTTGTCGTTGAACACCGGCACGCTCTTGCCCGTCTTGCGGAAGACGTTGGCGATCTGCTCCATCAGTTCCAAACGCGGATAGAGAATCTGCCCCAAATCGTTGCGCGGATAGTTGCCGTGTTCGGCGATGAGCAACACGCCTTCGACGGCCAACTTGCCGCCTTCGGTCAGCGTCTGTTCGACGGCGCGAGCCAAGGAGACGCCGGAAGATCGGCGCGTCACCCGCACGCCGAATCGCTTCGCCAAATCCTCGGATAAATCATTCTCGGGAGACTGATCGACGTACATCGAGTGGAGGTAATGCTTGGGAACGTGCAGCTGGCCGCCGCGCGCATAGCCGTGTACGAAGCGACCGCCAATGTGATAGGAATGCGACAACGGACGATACACGCTGGTCAATACGGCAATCGGTTTGCGTCCCGTGGTGGATAGTTTGCTCGGTCGTGTGCGCGACAGCGGTAGGTCGCCCTGCGGACTCTCGTCACGAGCCGAGACGCCGCCGGCCAACGTCAGCGCAGCAGCCGAAGCCAGAAACTTTCGACGCGAACAACGCTTTTGTCGATCTTCCATGTTGCCATCTCGAATAAGGCCGACGAGCTAAGAAGTCGGGAAGGATCTACCTTTCACATTATCGCGCGTCCTCGCCGCGGATTCAAGGCGAGCCTTTCGGCTCGATTATGTTAGCAATACAAGGTCCGATTTATGATAATAGCAGCGGCCTCACGCGGAACCTATTATTCTGTTTCCCAATCTCCGTTATATTCTGGCCGCCAAACTCCGTTTCGCCTCTTCTTCGCCATGCGAGGTCGTCGGACGCACATCGGATTTTCAGAGGAGGAAATGATGCGAAACGGAGTGCGCTCCAAAACAGAGTTTGGGAACGAGGAAAACATCCATTACGAGGAGTAACGGGGAATCGAGACTAAGGGGGAACCTCGGCGCGACTTCAAGGTCGGGCAGCGAGAGTTAGTGCGCGAATTTGACGAGAAGAGCGAGGAGGGGCCGCCTGTCCATACAGGGTCGGATTATCAAGAATCGCCGATAGATGCCGTGAAAGCGAGTTTCCAGATCGCCTGAATCAGAAGAGTGATGCCCACGACGAGGAGACCGGCGTGAACGACGAGGACGAAGCGGTCGCCTTTCAAACGTCGATTGAGCCACCCGCCCAGCAAAATCGCGGCCAAAGCGGGAAGCAACGAGAGCAAGTAATAGTGGGTGACGAGCGGGGTCCAAAATCCGGTCAGGGCGTAGCCGAGAAGCACGCTGAGACTTGCGGGCAAGAAATAGCCTTGAAGCGTAGCGCGAAATCGCTCGGCGGTCCAACGGCGGAGCGCTCCATAAATCGCCACCGGCGGCCCGTTCATTCCGTAGGCACCGCCCAAGATTCCGGCCGCGAAGCCGAACAGCCAAGCCATGCGGTCGTCCCTCAATTCGACCGAAGTTCGCCGGAGAAGGCAGTAGGCAGAAAAAGAGATAATAACGAGTGCTAAGACAGTTTTGACGACATTCTCGGCCGCGAAGAGTAATAGTAGCAGACCGACCGGGGTGCCGAGCAGCGTGGCCACGATCAAACGCCAGGCACTGTGAAAGTGTATTTTGCGCCAGTCGCGCGCGACAACCACGACGGCCACGGTAATCGAGAGGAGGACGGCCAACGGCGCGGCCGTCTCCACCGGCAAGAACAGCGCGAGGGAGGGGACGGCTATCAATGCTTCGCCGAAGCCGAACGCCGAGCGGACTAAAGTGGCGAGGAAGATCACCGCCAAAAGCGCGAAGATCGTCTCATTCATCGGTTCTCCTCGTGTTTTTTGCCGCACCGCCGTCGATGGGGAAGGCGTCTCGACCTGCTCGGGAGGGCAACGGCAACCGTTTCCTTCTTGTGCGTAGTCCCCGGTTCCTTGTACCTTGAAGATATGAGGCAACGATTCTTTCGTCCCTCCATGGCCATTGCACTGTCGATCGGTGTGGTTCTCGTCGCCGTCGTCGTGGTATTCCAAGGTCCACCGGCTCAAGGACGGCCGACGCCGTTGCCGGTGCGCGCGGGCGAGCGCGAAATCGCGTGGCTGTATCCGGCGACCAGCGCGCCCTCGTGGCAGCGGTTCGTAGAAGCGGTGCGGAGGTCGGCGATGCGATTGCAGCGCGAGGGTGCCGAAGTTGCGGCGGACGATCGAAACGCCTTTCCTTCGCAGACGACGACCGTGCCGGAGGTCGCGCTTTCGAGCGGTGAAGGGGGGCCGCGCTTCGTCTTTCGCTGGTACAAGCTGACCAGCGATTGGAAAGCGAACGATTGGATCGAGGCTCTGATTAAACGCCAACCGCCGCCGTTGACCATTATCGGCGGGAACAACAGCGAGAGCGCCCGCGAGTTTGCGGTAAGCCTCCGCCGCGCCGCCGACCCGCTGCCAAGCGCCGAGCGGCCGCTTCTGTTTCTGACGAATGCGACGGCGGATCGCGTGGCCCCATTCGACGCGGACGAGATGGGTCGAGGCGAATCGACTTCTCGTCCCAGCGTGCAACTGACGCAGGTTTACCCGCACCGCACTTTTCGTTTTTGTTTCAGTAACGGACAGATGGCTGCCGCCGTCAGCAATTTCATCTGGTCGCGCGACGATCTTCGCCCGCAGCGCGATCCCTACTATGCCGCCACCTGGCGCGACGACTCCTATTCGCGCGACTTCGTTGAGGGATTCGATCGGGCGTTGCGACAAGTGATGGCGCACGACTCGGCGAACCTCTGGGCCTGGGCTTCCAACCAAGCGATGCTCCGTTCGTGGCCGCCATTTACCGGAGGGATCTTCCCCGTTCAACGACTTCGCGGCAACCCCTACTTCTCCCAATCCGCCAGCGATTTTCGATTGGATATTCCTGCCAAGCAACTCTCCATCGCTTCCAGCGTTGGCTCCTTCGACACGCCCAATCCCTACGAAGCCAAGGCCGCTGGAGAGATGCTCGATCATTGGTCCGGGTTTCCGCAGAATCGGCCGTTGTTGATTTTGACCGGACAATCGCAACCCCTGCGGCGATTCCTGCACGGAGTTCTGCGCGGCGTGCCCTCGCTCTCGAAGCGCGTCGAGTTCGTCGTGGCCACCGGCGACGCCATCTCGTTCAATACCGTTTACCGCGATCGTCTCGATGCTTGGAACATTCTGGATTTGCCGTTCTCCCTCGTGTTTTTCTGTCATCGCGATCCCATCTCCCCCGGGGCGGGCTTCCGTGCCGAGGGACAGCGCATCGACGGCAACGAGCAAAATAACACAGCCGAGACGGGAACCGAGGATGTGCTGTTGTTCGGCGACATCGTCGATGCACTGGTGCAATCGGTGGCACCGGCAGACTCCTCTCCGTGCGTCCATGCCGACGAGTTGGCCGAGCGCCTTCACGACGCGCGCTGGCGAGATGGGCGCGTTGTACTCGACGGCAAAAGCGCGCCGCTGTTCGACCGCGAAGGACAACGGCGCAGCGGAACGGGAGAGCATGTGGTTTGTCTGAAACCTATGTGGGATACAAATTATCCGGATCGACTGTTGCCTCGCGCCACCATCGAAGTTTGGGCGTGGCCTCGCGCCGAGGGAAGGCGGGGCGAAAGCGGCCAACGGTGGCAGCGGCGCGGCGAACCGCTGATCGTATCGTACAACGATCAATAGAGGGGGCGGCACATATGACGGATCGCGATCCCGTCGCCGAAGTTCCCGCCGGGCGCAGGCGCTTTTGGAAGTACGCGCGCCTGTTGGCCGCCCCGCTGTTGCTGTGGGGACTCGTCCTCGTCGCTCTCAACGAACCGCTGCAAACCTGGCTCCACGGCGAGGAAAGCTACGACCGTGCCGCAATGCAAGAATGGCTCGACGAAGCGCGCGGCTATCGGGGCACGCTGCGCGAAATGGTCGAAGATTATTTGAGCCGCGCGCGCATGTATGCCCGATTGAAGTCGGCGCATCCGCTCGTTGCCGGGAGAACCGAGCCGCTCGAACTCCGCGCGGCCCGAGAGGTTCTCGCCGTCCGCCGCGAAGAGATCCACGAACAGCTGCAAACGCTCGGCTCTCCGCCCACGAAACGCTATGCCGGACAGTTGCCGTTGTTCCCGTTCATTTATTTGTTGCAAGTCCGTTTCGAGTTGGACGGTTCGCCTGGGGACGATCTAGCGCGCGTGCGCGCCGGCGCGGAAGGTTTCCACCTCGACGCGCCGATTGTCTGGGACTCCGGGCTGCCGACCGATGCCAGTCAGTATCGCGTACTCGAACATCGTTTGAACCCTTATGCGGTCGTTGTTGTCCGCTATCAATTGCACGCCTTCAACAAGCGACAACGGATCGAGCAAGCCCACCATCAACGATTGCGGCAACTCAGCGTCTTGGCCGCGGCAGGGACCGTTTTGAGCCTGACTTGGATGGTACTGATGCAGCGCCGCGAACGGGAGCGCGAACGGCAGCGCTCGTTGGCCCAACAAAAGGAGAACCAGGCGGAACGGCTGCTCTTGCAAGCGGAACGCCGTCATGCCGAGACGGAACGGCAGCTCCTCGAACAGCGTTTGGCGACGCAGGCGGCGGAGCAGCAGGCACTGGAATTAAAATCGCGGATGTGGGCCAGCATCGGCATAATGGCTGGCTCCTACGCGCACAACATTAAGAACCTGCTCGTTCGCCCCAACGATTTACTTCGCCGTTGTCTCGAATCGAACGGCGTTCGGAAGGAACAGGGGTCGATGCTCGAAGAAGTGCAGCAGACCCTCGGAACCGTGACCGAACGATTGCAACAGATATTGCACACCGTTCGCCGCGATCCCAGCCGCGCCGAACCGACCGTTCTCGATCTGAACGCTGTGGTGGCCGAGTTAGAGAACACCTGGAAGGATTTGGCACGCGAGAAGTGGAAAATGGATCTCGCCTTGGAATGGAACCTCTCTTCGTCCGGATCGTCGGCGGATGGCAACCGCGCCGACGAAGCGCTCTGGATAAGCGGCGATGTCTCGCACTTGCAGCAGGGCATCGAGAATCTGTTGTTCAACGCCCGCGATGCCACGTTTGAGAGGCGCAATCAACTCCGCGACGAGGCGCGGCAAGCGACGAACCTCGACGCGGCAAGCCGTCGGCAGGCGCTCATCGACGCCGCGGCGTGGCGGGGGCGCGTCGTGCTGCGCACTTATCGCCGCGACGGCGAAGCAGTACTCGAAGTCGGCGACAACGGCGCGGGCATGACGGAGGAAGTGCGCCGACGCTGCACCGAGACACACTTCTCGACCAAGCGCAACAACGCCATTTACGAAGGGCACAGCAGTGGCATGGGACTTGGCCTGTCGTTCGTCCTCGCCATCTTGGAACACCATCGCGCCGTGCTGGAGATCGAATCCGAACCGCGGCACGGCACGACGTTTCGTCTTCGCTTTCCCGCCATCCATCGGACGATGTCCCCTTCGCCCGCCGTCGTATCCCACCGGGAGGATAAATCGAGGGAAGGGCCTGGGAGTGCCGCCGAGGAATCTGCGATATGAAGTATCTCCGTGCGTTCTGTGGATCGAGCCAAGCCCTCCCACGGTCTCGAAGCCCTCAGGGATCACGCTCTCCCGCTTCCCGCCCACTCGCTGTAGCCCTCCCGAAGAAGGAAAGGACTTCGACGAACATACAAGGGGTAAGGGTGAGGGGCAAGAAATCTCGGAAAACTCACCCCAACCCTTCTCCCTCTGGAGCCAACGAGCGTAGCGGCTTCGGGTTCCGAATGCTAATCGACATAGGGATCGGC
This sequence comes from Planctomycetota bacterium, assembly GCA_021807595.1. Lineage (GTDB taxonomy): Bacteria > Planctomycetota > Planctomycetia > Gemmatales > Gemmataceae > JAJPHU01. The sequence goes on from JAKBCS010000100.1 coordinate 7,522, forward strand.
ACCGAGATCCTTGAGGATCTCCTGGCGTTGTTTTTCGTGAACGAGCAGATCGACGCGGCCTCGGTAGTGGCGACGTTCGATACGCCGCTGCGCGGTTCGAAAGAGCGACAGATAGCGGTCCCATTCGCGTTGGCCGCCGCGCAGACCAATGGCCTTCCATTTCTCGTGTCGCTTCGGTCCCAAACCTTCGAGCAATTCGTCTTCTAGCGACAGGAAGAACTGGGCGCTGCCGGGATCGCCCTGGCGTCCGGCGCGTCCGGCGAGTTGGCGGTCGATGCGCAGCGATTCGTGGCGTTCCGTGCCCAAGACGTGCAATCCTCCGGCGGCCAACACTTCGGGGGGCGGTTTGATGTCGGTACCTCGCCCGGCCATGTTCGTAGCGATGGTCACGCGGCCCGCCTGCCCCGCCTCGGCCACGATCTTCGCTTCCTGTTCGTGCTGCCGAGCGTTCAGCACCCGATGTTCGACTCCCGCCGCCCTCAGCCGCTCGCTCAGCTTCTCCGATTTTTCCACCGAGCGCGTGCCAATCAACACCGAGCGCCCCGCGTCGCGCAAGCGGATCACATCGGCGACAACCGCGTCGAACTTGACGTCCTCGTTGGGAAAAACGCGGTCGGGCAACTGTTTGCGGATCACCGGACGATTGGTCGGCACGCAGACCACCCAAATCTTATAGACGCGCAGTACTTCCCACCGATTTTGTAGAGCCGTCCCCGTCATGCCCGCCAGCTTTTTATATAGCCGAAAATAGCTCTGGAACGTCACCTGCGCGGCATGGTCGGAGGGTTGATTGATCGACACCCCTTCCTTGGCTTCGACCGCTTGATGCAACCCCTCGCGCCAATGGCGATCGGGCATCCGTCGGCCGGTAAACTCGTCGATGATGACGACCTTATCCTTGTCGATCATATAGTGTTGATCGCGGCGAAATCGATAGTGGGCTTGCAGAGCTTGTTCGAGGGATTCCTCCAGTCTATCCATCGCCTTGCCGTGCGGGCCGGAGGGAGGATTGGAGTAGCGGGCCAATTGCATTCCGCCCGCAGTGAGAACCAGCTTCTGCTTCTCGGTATCGAAGGTAAAATGTTCGTCCGGTTTCATGCGGCGCACCAGACGATCGGCCCAGAGAAAAACGATCTTTTCCTCGTCGGTGGCCAGCCGCGTCGGCGTGCTGATGATGAGCGGCGTGCGCGCTTCGTCGATGAAGATATTGTCGGCCTCATCGACGAGGGCGAAGTGATGCGGCCTCTGCGTGGATGCGTCTTCCTTGGAGGGCGGCGCGCCGGAACGCAGCCAGGCATCCCAGAACGGCGAGTCTTGGCCGCGCGTGCCGGACACTTTCAAGCGATCGCGCAAGAAATCGAAGCCGAATTCTGAGGCCGTGCCATAGGTGATGTCACAGCGATACAGCGCATGGCGCTCTTGATCCGGCATCGACATTTGAATGACGCCAACGGACAATCCCAAGGCGCTGTAGATCGGCGTCATCAACTCGGCGTCGCGGCGGGCCAGATAATCGTTTACGGTGGTGACGTGAACGCCTTTGCCCTCCAGCGCGTTCAGATATGCGGGCAGGGTGGCGCAGAGGGTCTTGCCTTCGCCGGTTGCCAACTCGGCCAGCGCGCCTTGGTGCATGACGACGCCCGCCGCTAACTGCACGTCAAACGGACGCAGGCCGAGGTGCCTTTTGGAAGCGACGCAGACCAACGCAAACGCCTCCGGCAACAATTTATCCAGTCCCTCGCCGCCGCGCGCGCGCCCGCGCAGACGCAGGCTCGTCATTTTCAATTCTGAGTCGCTCAGCGGATCGAATCGGTCCTCCCAGGCGCGAATGCGCGAGAGATAGAGCGCCGCTCGCGCCAGTCGTCGTTGCCAGGGCAGGCCGAGCATCGCTAACAGCGCGGTGCGGCTCCACGACCCAAGACGTTTCGTGGGCGCGGGCTGTTGCGTATACGAAACGGGGGCAGTAGAATCCTTGGGAACGCCGAGGGCACTCATGTGGACCTCCTCCACAATCGATTTTACCAATCCTATCCCCCAAACATAGCGGCGGAGGAAAAACTATCCCACTCGTTCGAGCAAATGCCGCGCGCCGCGCGCCAGACGCAGCCAGCCTCGGAGTCGCTGGAACCACGTTGGCGCGTGCCCGCTTTGCAGCAGACCGCGCAGCATCTCTTCCTGGCGTCGGGCGTCTTGTCCCAGAGCAAGCTCGTAGTGCGGTCGAAAGCTGCCGCCGCGTGCGCTCACCACTTGCGGCACGGTCATTTCCAACAGTCCCTCGGCTCCTTGTGTGCTGCCCCAGCCGCTGTCCCGACGCCCGCCGAACGGCGTGGCGGGATGCGCCGTGGAGACGATGACATCGTTGATCGTCACCATGCCGGCGCGTAGCGACTCGGCGAGATGTCGCGCCCGGCGTTCGTCTTTGGTGAAGATCGACGCGCCCAAGGCATAGGGACATTGTTGTTCCATTCCCAACGCTTCCTCGACCGAACCGAAAGGGACAACGGCGGCGATGGGGGCGAACGATGCCTCGCGGCACAGGGCCATCTCCGGGCGGGCGTCGATCACGACTTGCGGTACACAACGATCGTCGCCTGCCGTGGACTGCTCCAATAATAACCGCCCTCCCTCGGCCAACGCCTCGCGCACCAAGCGCGCGGCAAGCTGCGACTGCGCCGGGAGAGCCAAGGCGACGGCGGACGCTCTACTCGCCTCGCTTCGCAGGGCCTCGACAAAAGCGGAGTACACGTCTCGCTGCACGAAGATTCGCCGCGAAGCCAGGCAGGTTTGGCCGCGATTGAGCGTGGCTCCAAACCAAGCCGCCCGCGCCGCCAGAGGCACATCGGCATCGTTTAGAACGAAGAGCGCGTCGCAACCGGACAGTTCCAAAGTCGAAGGGATGAGGCGTTCACCGAGTTTGCGTGCGATGGCGCGTCCCGTGGCCGCCGAGCCGGTGAATACCAGATGATCGATGTCCGCTTCAAGGAGCGCCTCGCCTGCCTGCCGCGTCGGCTCCAGCATAGGGCATAGTTCGGCGGGGAAGCCGGCGCAGAGGAGCAGATCGTGCAGTACGGCGGCGGAGGCGGGGGCGACTTCGGAAGGCTTCCAGACGACGGCGTTGCCGACCGTTAACGCCTGGACGATTTGCGTGCCATTGAGATACAGCGGATAGTTCCAAGTGCCGATGATGGCCACGACGCCGCGCGGCCGGCGCAGAACCGTATCGCTCTGCCCCCACAGCCACAGCGGACGCAAGCCCACCGACAAGCGACGCGGACGCAACAAAGAAGCCGCGCGCCGTTCGAGAAAACGGCAGGCGTCGGCTAAAGGCAGTATCTCGCAAGCCAGCGTTTCATGGCTGGGTTTGTCCAGATCGCGGGCCACGGCGGCATACAGGGCTTCGCATTCGCAAACCAGAAGATGTCGAAACGAGCGCACGAACGACAGGCGGCGACGAATCGACAAGCGGCTCCAAGCGGCTCCTGCCCGGCGAGCGCGAGCAAGGCAGTCGTCCAGTGTGGCAAGGGAGTTCGGTGGCATCGTGGGGGTCGTCACAAGAAGATTGCCGCTTGCGATCTCAGAGCCGACTGCAAGCGGCATGAGGTTTATCACCGGCCGATGAAATTGGCGCGATACATCTGGAACGGACGGAAGTAGAACGGCGCGGTCGCCTGCATCTGCGCCGGCGTTGGGAAATTGCTCCTGCCCAACGGCGTCGTGTTGCTAATCGTATTCATCCGCGCCGGCGAGTACATCAGCTGCGACAAGCGGGAGTTGGAATTGCGATACGACAAACCGCCGATCGGGGCGTTGGGATTGCGATAATCCATCGGGCTGTTGTTGGTGAAACTCGGCATGATGTTGATGGTTCGAGACGTTTTCTGCGCGTGCGCCCCCCCCGCGCACACCAATCCCACGATCAGCCCCGCAAGCCATGAATACCTGCGCATCATTTTCCCCCTTCCATGAAAGGAATCGCGTTCCGACAGGCGAAATACAGACTTGAGTTCCGACGAGGTATACCACTCCGCCGCTCGGAGTCAAGATCAATTTTGGGCATGAATTCGGTCCCAAACCCCCTCGCAGTTCAAGCGATGTTTATAGTGCCAGGTCCGCACGTCGATACTCCCTTCGCTGCCGCGACAATTCTGAAACCTCTGCGCGGACCTAAGGTATGCTTCATTATGGCCGAACTCTATGAATCCGACTCGTCGCGGTCGCTGTATCCCGCCGTTCCGGTGCTGGAAATCGCCGAGGAACTTCATGGCCCGACGGCTTCCGAGGAACGTTCGCCCCGAAGGGCTTTGTGGAATCCGTTCGTCGCGATCGAGCGTTTCCTGGGTGTCGTCCGTTCGGTGCAGGAGTGGGTTTTCGGCGCGGCGGTGGTGTTGGTCGGCCTGTCGGCGCTGGCGGCGCTGCCGTTACTGCAATTTCTCAGCCTCGGCTTTTTGCTCGAAGCCGGAGGAAGGGTGGCGCGGACGGGTCGGCTGCGCGACGGGTTCATCGGCGTGCGCTTGGCCGCTCGGCTGGGCGGCATCGTCCTCGGTTGTTGGCTGTTGCTGCTTCCCGTTCGTTTCGTCGCCGACTTGGCACATGCGGCACAGATCGTCGATCCGGACGGACGCGCCGTTCGCGGGTTGAGACTGGGCTTGTTCGTACTGATCGGCTCGACGGTAGTGCATGTGGCGACGGTCTGCGCGCGCGGCGGACGGCTACGCTATTTCTTGTGGCCCTTTAATGGCGTATGGCTCTTCCGCCGTCTGCTTCGGGGCGGCTACTACACCGAAGCCCGCGACGCCGTCTGGAACACCGTGCTATCGCTTCGGCTGCCGTACTATTTCTCCCTGGGATTTCGCGGCTTCCTTGGTGCCCTGGTCTGGTTGTTTCCTCCCATCGCCCTGCTCGCCTTGGGACGATTGCCGGTGCCGCTCGGTCCTCTGTGCGGATTCCTCGGCGCGGTAGGGTTGGCGATCGTGCTGGCCTATGTACCGTTTTTACAGATGCATTTGGCGACAACGAATCGCCTGAAGGCGGCTTGCGAGCTAATGGCGGTTCGCCGCCTGTTCCGCCGCGCTCCGTGGGCGTTCGCGTTCTCGTTCGTTGTCACGCTCCTGTTTGCCTTGCCTCTCTATCTCCTAAAGATCGAGATCGTGCCGCGCGAAGCCGCTTGGCTGCCGAGTCTGATCTTCGTCGCCTTTATCTACCCGGCGCGTCTGTTGACGGGATGGGCGATGGGCCGCGCTCTCCATCGTCCCACGCCGCGGCATTGGTTCTTTCGCTGGACGGGTCGCCTGGTGTTCGTCCCAGCAGCTTCCGTTTACGTTTTCATTGTCTTTTTCACGCAGTATACTAGCTGGAATGGCGTCTGGAGCCTGTACGAGCAACACGCCTTTCTGCTGCCCGTGCCGTTCTTCGGTCTGTGAGCGACCCACCCATGCCGCCCCCTCCGCCGTTGTTGGCAGGGAAGACATTCCACACTCTCGACGATTCGAGTATGATCCCATGGACCCGCCGCGCCGACACATTGCGTTGAAGCGACGGATTGGGAAATGAAGATCAATCGGAAGGATCGTGGATTATGTGCTACGCGAAAGTCGGCGGTTTGGCGGTCCTCGTTGGCCTCGTGGGCCTGACGGCAACCAGTTCGGGCGAACCGGCGGCAAAGGAGATTGCCGCTCGACCGATCGGTTACGCCGATTTGGGCAAGCTGGTGCGAAGTCATCGAGGCAAAGTTCTCGTCGTAGACTTCTGGTCGCTCGGCTGAACGATCTGCAAAACGGAATTTCCGCATCTGGTTCAGATGCACAAGAAGTATGGCCCCGAAGGATTCGTGGCGGTGTCGGTCTCGTTAGACAACCCCGCCGACGCGGACGCGCGCGCGCGCGTCAATGCGTTCTTACAAAAGAAGGAGGCGGCCATGACGAACGTGATCGCCGAGGGCGATGTCGACGACTGGTACAAAAAGCTACAGGCGGGGGCGTTGCCTTTGGTCTTCGTGTTCGACCGCGACAACCGCCGGGTCAAGAAACTCGAAGGCGAAGCGGTGAAATACGAAGAAATCGAAGCCGAGGTCGTCCGGTTGCTGAAGAACTAAGGATGTGGTACGGAATTACTTCTCGAAACTGTCTCATAAGCTCTCCTCTCCCCTACTCTACAGGGAAGGAACGGGCTTTGGGGACAGACTCCAAGCCGGATGCGTTGGGTGGAATGATTCGCACCTTGCAAAAATACGATCCCGTACAGTTTCCCAGTCCGCCGCCGGAGTTCGGGGAGATGTGTAGCGGTCATCCCCTATCATAAGAGTACCGATCTCCGGCGCAGCCGGGGCGGGATGCGATACGAACACACGACGAGGCGCGCATGACTAAGCCGGTTGCGTTGGGTGGGATTATTCACATCTATCAGAAATACGATCCCGTACAGTTTCCCAGCCCGACGGCTCCGCCGCCGGACTTGGTGTCACCGGCGTTCGAGCATCTGTTGCACTACGGCAGTATGCGGCGACTGACAGAGGAGGAGTTGGCGCGGGCCGTACATATCGATCCCAGTCAGATTCGCGGTTTGGGACCGAGTTTGGAATCGCTCATGGCCCTGCTGCTTGAGCGCAAACGGAAAATTTTGGAGACTTACGAGACGGGCAAAGTGCAGAGTGAGGCGCGGCGGAATTTTTACGATCGCGCCGCCGAGATGAGACCGCCGAGCAAGTTGCGCCGCGCCTTCGACGAGGCGGTGCGCGAGGAGCAATTGCACGATCTCGAACAGTTGTGGTATCGCGCCGGCGACGAGAGCGGATCGTTCGCGCGCGGGATTCTGCACTTGGCCGAGCGGCTCGGCGAGAAGTATCAGATCGACGAATTGGCAAGCAAGTACGACTTCACCGGACGCACCGAGATGAGCGTTCCGCAAGCGCTCGCCGTCAAGGAAGAGTTGGAGACGATCGATCGCTTGCTCAAGCAATTGGAGGAAGCGAAGAAGACCGCTCAAATCGGCCTTATCGACATGGAAGAATTGGCGCAGTTCGCCGAGCCGGGCGATCTCGAACAGCTCAGCGCCTTGCAGCAACAGATTCAAGATTATCTGCGCGAAATGGCCGAGCAGCAGGGGTTGGAACAGGCGAACAAAGGCGGCTTTCAAATGACGCCCCGCGCCTATCGCCTCTTTCAATCGAAGCTGTTGACGCGCATCTTCGAGCAGATGCAGGCGTCGCGCTCCGGGCGGCATCAGGGGCCGATCGTCGGCGAAGGCGCGACCGAGATGCAGCAGACGAAGGATTACGAGTTCGGCGACTCCGTGACGAACATGGATATCCCTTCGTCGTTCACCAACGCATTGCTGCGCGGCGGGCCGGGCCTGCCGGTGCGCCTGAAGCCGGAAGACATCGTCATTCACAAAACGCGCAACAATCCCAAATGCGCCTCCGTGGTTCTGCTCGATATGTCCGGTTCGATGCGCTACGATGGGCAGTACATCAACGTCAAGCGAATGGGGTTGGCGCTCGACGGCCTGATCCGCAGCGAATATCCCGGCGATTTTCTGCGCTTCATTGAGATGTACACCTTCGCCAAGCCGAGGCACATCACCGAAGTGGCGGCGCTGATGCCCAAGCCGGTCACGCTCTACGATCCGGTCGTCCGCAAAAAAGTGGATATGAGCGATCCGAGTATTAGCGAAATGATGATCCCGCCGCATTTCACGAACATTCAGCACGGCTTGCAGTTGGCGCGGAAGTTTCTCATGGCTCAGGATACGCCGAATCGCCAGGTGATGCTCATTACCGATGGCTTGCCGACGGCTCACTTTGAGGGCGAATGGTTGTATCTCTTGTATCCGCCCGATTCGCGCACCGAGTCGGCCACGTTGCGCGAAGGGCAGCTGTGCGCCCGCGAGGGGATCACCATCAACATCTTTTTGCTGTCGAGTTGGAACCAGACCAGCGAGGACGTGCAGTTCGCCTACAAGCTGGCCGAGGGGACGAAGGGGCGCGTCTTCTTCACGGCGGGCCGTGAACTGGATCGCTATGTGGTATGGGATTACATCGCGCGGCGCAAACAGATCATTTCGTAAGGTTGTGCCGTTCGCTCGTCAGAGCGGTGGGAACGTTCGCTCCGCCAACGAGTCCGACTCGCCGGCGGAGCGATCTTTCAGATGGAGCCGTCTCGGCTTCAATGGCGCAAGGGCGTCCCGGTTTTTGGGAACGGCAGCGATTCCAGGTTCTTGGGCAGGAGCGCAGGATTGGCCGCGTTGATGGCGGCGATCCGGGCCTTGATCTCGGCAGCGGTCTGGGCGGGGGGTGTCGTGTATTGCACGACTTGATAGTCGCTGTACGGTGGGACGTTGAAGTAGTTGGGATACCAATACGCATAGGGAGCGTAATAGGTAACGCTGGGCACGAACTCGGCGTGTGAGAAGAGGCCGAGGCCGCACTTCGCGCCGCGGCAACAACCGTCGTCGGCGCGGGCGCTGTTCTCGCCGAAGGCGAAGAGTAACAATCCGGCTAAGACCAAAGAGGTTATCATTGGGTTCCTCCCCGAGGGAATCGGTCGGCGCGGTATCGCCCGACCGTTTGAGATCTCATCCAACGTGCTAAACCATAGCACGACCCCCCACGAGAAGAAGGTTCGACCCCGCTTTCCTCGGCGGGTTTTTCCCTCCATCGGACGCACGCCGCGCGCATTCGCTTCGAGAGTAGCAAGCCCGCGAAGTGATTTTTTCTCCGCGAACTACCCGGATTAACGCAAATAGGGATCGTTTAGATCCTGCCCGATCTTCGGCAACGCTTGCCTGCAAGACGCGCCATGCCCAGTAAGGCACCTCAATGTGCCGATGGAACAACATATCTCTAAGTGCTTATACACAAGCAAGATCGGTAGTAATGCACATCGGCGGAACCCGTTCGGCATTGCGTTTGCTTCCTCATCCTTGTCTCACGATGCTCCCGGGATCGGTCGATGGCTCGACGAAACGAGATGATGAGGAAAACTTAAAATCTTATCAGAATGGACTTGCCAGCGTCGCTACGACCGGATACAAGAGAAAGTTAAGCTCTTATTATTTTTACACAACCTTCCTTCCACGGATGGTCGCCGGACTAGAAAAGCGACATCGGTGTTGCTGAGTCGGATGGTCCGTACCTTGCCGACACCGTTCTGGTACTGGCCCGAGAGGGTAAATCTCTCTGAGCCGCGACCGTGAGGGAGCGGGGTATCCAGTTGTTTTGTCTCGGCACGACTAACCGTAGCGGCTCTGGAATCACCCTTATGGCACGGGCGGATCGATGTGAGACTTTACCACCGTTGTTTCGTTTCACGCTAAGGAGTCACCCATGTTTTTCGTCCAGTTCGTCAAAAAGCGGGCCTTCACGCTGATCGAATTGCTGGTGGTGATCGCCATCATCGCCATCCTGATCGGCTTGTTGCTTCCCGCCGTTCAAAAGGTACGCGAGGCAGCCGCAAAGGCCGAGAGTTCCAACAACCTCAAGCAGGTCGGCCTCGCCACGCACAACTTTAACGATGTCATGGGCTACCTGCCTCCGGCCACGGGTTGGAAGCCGACTCCCAACACTGCCAACGCGATTTACGGCAGTGCCTTTTTCTATCTCTTCCCGTTCATGGAGCAGAACAACGCCTATCAGGCGAGCTATGCTGGCTACTGGAACTATACCTATAACGGCTCGCTTACGTGGAATTATCACAGCGCTCCGGCCTACTATTCGCCGAACATCTCCACGACCGTCAAGTCGCTCGTCAGCAGTGCCGATCCCTCCTTGACGTACACCGGATACTCGTACATCAGCTATGTCGCGAACTCCGAAGTCCTTAACGGCAACCTCAAAATACAGACCATCGCCGACGGGACTTCCAATACCGTTCTCTATGCCGAAGCCTATAGCAACTGCTACGGCAGCAATCAAGGCTCCTGGACGGGGAGTTACAGCTATCCTTTCCAAACCTATTACTATACCTACACCCAGACTTCTCCATATGTCTATCGGCAAGGACTGTACAATCCCACGGACTATTCTTGGCTCAATAAAATGTACAATGGCCAATATATGTACATGGGGCCGCAGTTTGGACCGATTGCCGGCTTGACCCAGACCTCGATCAGCTACGGCTGGAAGAATGGTAGCTATTTCTACAGCCAGAACAGCAACGGAGCCATCACCCAAAACACGTTCCAGGTTCGACCGACTCCGAGTCAATGCGACAACACCGTTCCGCAAGGTTTGACGACGGGCAGCTTGCAGGTGGGCTTGGGCGATGGCAGCGTCCGCGGCGTGGCACCCGGCCTCAGCTCGTACACCTGGTATGCGGCTCTCACTCCGTCCGGGGGCGAGACGCTGGGCGCGGACTGGTAAAAGGAACACAATCGGCCATCGATTCCTTCCCCTACATTCCTAATCGGCCCGACAATGCCTGTCGTGCTGAATCTTCCTTCTCGGAGTTGTCCTCATGCGTCGCTCGTGTTGCTTCGTTTTGATCGGCTTGCTGATTGTCTCCACGACGGGGTGCAAGAAATCCCGTACCGCGTCGGTCTCCGGTCGCGTCTACTTCGACACGGACAAACCGCTACCCTTCGGCCAAGTACAATTTATGGGCGAGGGCGGCTCCTCCAGTACCAGCCCCATCTCTCCAGACGGTCGATACAACATCAGTGGCCTGCCGACCGGTAAGGTCAAGATCTTGGTATCCACGAAACAAATCGGTTCCAACATGGCGATGATGCCCGGCATGCCGGGCGGCGGTGGTCCTCCGGGTATGCCGGGCGGCGGCGGTCCTCCGGGAATGCCGGGCGGAATGCCGGGAATGCCGGGCGGAATGCCGGGAATGCCGCCGATGCCGGGCGGCGGTGGTCCTCCGGGTATGCCGGGCGGCGGCGGTCCTCCGGGTATGCCGGGCGGCGGCGGTCCTCCCGGCTCGGGAGGTCCCGGCATGCCCAAGATGGGGCCGGATCTCACCCAAATTCCGAAAGAGATACGAGAAGCGATCGATAATGCCAAAATCGACGAGAAATACAGCACGATGGACAAATCAGAATTGTCCTATGAGGTGACATCGGGATCCCAGACCTACGACATCTATCTGAAATAGAGGGTCGGACACCGACACTTGAGCTATCTTACGAGTCGTTTATTTGACTCTTGGAGTCTGTCCCAGGAGCCTCTCTCCCCCGATACTCAGGGGGAGAGGAGAGCCTATGAGATAGACTCTTTATGTTCTCCACCACGCGAAAGGGTTCGTTCATGCCAAAACTTCGCTCTTATTTGTTAATGAAAGCCTTCACGCTGATCGAGCTGTTGGTTGTCATCGCCATCATCGCCGTTCTGATCGGCTTGCTGCTTCCCGCCGTGCAGAAAGTACGCGAAGCTGCCGCGCGCTCGCAAAGCTCGAACAACCTGCATCAAATGATTCTTGCCGTTCATAATTATCAGAGCAGTTTCGGCTGTCTGCCGAGTTATTTCAACAGCTCGATCGTTCAAAACGCGGCCTATGGCCCCGTACACTTTGAAATCTTGCCGCAGATGGAACAGAACAACGTCTACAACGCCTCCTATGGATCGCCGTGGTCGTGGTATTCGGTAAAAATGTATTATGGCCCCAATGTTAACGGCACGATTAAGTCCTACATCGATCCGGCCGACCCCACCTACCAGCCAGGGGGAGGAGGGGCACCGACGAGCTACCTCCTCAATGAACAGGGCTTCGGATACGGCGGGGGCATGAACTTGCAGAAAATGACCGATGGCACCTCCAACACCTTGGCGCTCACGCTCGGTTATTCGACCTGCCAGCAATCCTATAATTTCGGCAGCTGGTCCTACACCTACGGTGGACAACGGCAATGGAACGGTTCGGGTTGGTCTCCCGCCGTTTATTCGGGGTACAATCCTCCCTTCCAAACACGACCGACCCCCTCGCAGTGCAATCCCTACGAGCCACAGACGCCCTATTCCGGGGGGATCTTGGTATCGATGTTTGACGGCAGTGTGAAGATGGTCAATCAGGGAGTCAGCACCGGTTCGTGGAATGCCGCCATGACCCCCTCCGGCGGAGACACGCTCGGCAGCGATTGGTAGGAACCGTCTCTCGCGTCAGCGCCTGGGAGAAATCCTTGGGCGTTGACGCGCGGCACTGCTCGCCCCACTCCCATCGTTCTGTGCCACTTCCCTCTTCCCCCAGTTCGTCCGCGATTGTTTCGGAATCGCTTCCCGATCGCCACTTTCTCCGCAGTGACCCATTCGGACCCCGCATCCGTCTTGTTCTCCTGTCCCGCGTCCGCTAAGCTGCGAGAACCTCTCTTGGACCGTATGAGGGACGCTAAGCCCGAAACCACTCGCCACATGAAGATATGAACAAACATCAATCTCATACCACGCTTCTCAAACGCCGTCGAACCAAAATTGTCGCCACCGTCGGCCCCGCTTCGCGCGAGCCGGCGATGCTCGAGGCCCTGATGCGCGCCGGCGTCAACGTCTTTCGGCTGAATCTTTCGCACGGCGACCATGCGGGACACGCCGCCAATTTCGACGCCATCCAAACCGTCTCCGCCTCGGTCGGCGAACCCGTCGCGGTCCTCGCCGACCTGTGCGGCCCGAAGATTCGCGTGGGGCGCTTCGCCGAGGGGCGCATCGCGCTCGAAAAAGGGGAAAAAGTCACGGTGACGACGCGCAACGTCGTGGGCGGACCGGGGCTGATTCCCTCGCAATACGCCGCCCTAGCCGACGACGTGCGGCTGGGCGATCGTATTCTCCTCGACGACGGCATGTTGGAGTTAAACGTCGATGCCGTGAACGGGAGCGAGATCGCTTGCACCGTGACGACGGGCGGTATATTAAAAGATCGCAAAGGGATGAATTTGCCCGGCGTCCTGGTCTCCTCACCGGCTCTGACCGAGAAAGACCGCGACGATGCCCGGTTCGCCATCGCGTTGGGCGTCGATTATCTCGCGCTGTCGTTCGTGCGGCATCCGCGCGATGTGCTCGATCTCAAAGCGCTGATCGAAGCCGCCGGAGCGACGACGCCGGTGATCGCCAAGATCGAAAAGCCCGAAGCCCTCGACGCTATCGACGAGATTCTCGAAGCCGCCGACGGCCTGATGGTGGCGCGCGGCGATCTCGGCGTCGAGCTTGCGCCGGAGGCCGTGCCCATCGTGCAACAAGATCTCGTGCAAAGAGCCAGGCGGCGAAACAAGCCGATCATCGTGGCCACGCAGATGCTCGAGTCCATGATCGAACATCCGCGTCCGACGCGCGCCGAAGTCTCCGACGTGTCGCACGCCGTTTTCGCCGGCGCGGATGCCGTCATGCTGTCGGCCGAGACGGCGTCCGGAGCGTACCCCCTCAAGGCCGTGGAGATGATGGATCGCGTCGCCCGCCAGGTCGAGGGTTGGCAGTGGATCGAAGGGGCGTTTGGCTCGCTGACCGAGGACGAGCGCGAACGTCCGGCCCCGTTGCCGCTGCGCGAGGCGGTGGCACGTTCGACCGCCCAGCTGTCGCGCGATCTGAAGGTACGGGCCGTCGTGGTCCGCACGCAGCACGGCACATCCGCCGAGGTGGTCGCCGCTACCCGCCCCGCCGCGCCCATCGTCGCCCTCACAACCGATCCGTGCGTCTATCGCCGCATGAATTTGCTCTGGGGCGTGTTGCCGAGGCTGATCGACTCCGCCGAGTTCGACCGTCCCCAACACGTTGCCCGCCGTCAAGCCTGCGCTCTCGACCTGGCCGAAGAGGGCCAAACCATCCTCCTCCTCGCCGGCTTCGGCCGCGGCGAACCCACGATCACCGTCCTCCCGGTCTAGCGCCCTCCCCTTGTCCCTCCCCTCTCGTTCCCACGCTCCGCATGGGAACGAGAGCCAATAATCCATCGGAGCAATCGTCGTGGCCGTTTACGATCAGACCTGGAAGGAAGCGATGAACCAGTGGTTCGAGCCGTTCGTCGCTTTCTTCTTTCCCCAAGTCCACCGCGACATCGATTGGAGTCGCGGTTGGGAGTCGTTGGACAAGGAATTTCAACAAATCGTCCGCGAGGCGGAGCAGGGCGACAAGCGCGCCGACAAGCTCGTCAAAGTCTGGCTGCGCGACGGCACCGACCTTTGGCTGCTCATCCACATCGAAATCCAGAGCCAGCGCGAGGCTGCCTTTCCCCAACGCATGTTCGTCTATCACTATCGCATCTTCGACCTGTATAATCGTCAAGTTGTAAGCTTGGCGTTATTGGGCGACGGCGATGCGGCTTGGCTGCCGCAATCGTTCGGCTATGAGCGTTGGGGCTGCGAGTTGCGCCTGCGTTTCCCTGTCGTCAAGTTGCTCCAATTCGCCGAGGTGGAACCTGCATTGGCCATCCAGGGCGATCCGATCGCGGCGTTGGTGCAGACCCATTTGGCCACATTGGCCGAGCCGTGCGACCCGATGTCGTTGTTCGTCCGCGAGCGGCGGATTATCCGAA
>JAKBCS010000101.1 GCA_021807595.1 Planctomycetota bacterium
CCCTGTACTAAGGGGGAGAGGGGTTGGGGTGAGGGGGCGGTTTTCCGCATGGTTTCTCTCCCCCTCACCCCCAACCCCTCTCCCCCTCCGGGGGAGAGGGGAGCTTCTGGGACAGACTCTTAGACTTTGCTGAACTAGGAGGCAGTCAATTGCCAACCATTCCGGCTTCGCTGTCATTATCGAGCAGAATAGAACTCTTCGCGTGACGTGGTACTCAGGAACGTCGAACAATACGATTGGCTCCTTAGTTCCTGAGAATCTGCGTCCACACAACATACAAGCGATTGAAGAGGCAACGGGACACACCGTTAGCTCTCGTTAACACGGAGGTGAGCTACGCTATGAACATCGAACAGCTTTGCAACACCATCGACCTTGCAAAGCGTGATTTCTCCCTCGTCCTTGTCAGTACGAAAGGAACGCTTTTGGAATGGCTTGGTGCGTTCTGGAAGCGGAAGGGCTTAGAGCAATACCGCAACTTCATTCCAGAGGAAAACACGGTCTTGGTCATCCCGAACATGGATAGGTTTTCGGAGATCGGCTCTTTGGAGCAGTTCTTGAACGAGATGAAGCCCAAGTTGCTCTTTGCAGAACTTGGGCGATTTCACGCCAGCCCAGAGGATTTCGGACGCCCTCTGACGAAGGAAACCTTCGACGAGTTTTTTGACATCGCTTTGAGGGATTCGGCTTCAATCCGCTTCGTGTCCGACCTCAAGAACTTGTAGCATCAAATCGTTGAGGATGCGGCCATGTCTCGTTCACTACAGCAGTCCCCCAAGATTACGCATATCTCCTGGGGCCGAATCGACGTTGAAGGCATTGGCACAGACAGGACAAAAAAAGGGACGCGACCGGCTCTGTAGAAAACCCGCTCGGTCAGCTGTAAACCGGCGTTTTGGCAGTTGCCTATAATGAGGTACGACCAAACTCACCAGGCCACCTTCCGGCCGAGAGGGTTGCGAAGAATGCGTCGCCAAGCATGGGAGCAGACCCGACGCACCGAAGAGCAAACACGACGCACCGACGCCGGAGAGCAAGCGCGATTAGCGGCGAAAGAGGAGGTTCAGCGACTGCGGGCACAATTGGAGCGCTTGCGGGCTGGACCGTGAGGGCTGCCTTCAAATAGTTTGCGGCTACAATGTCTGAGATACGCATTCGTCGCCTTCAAAGACTGGAGATCGCCTCTCATGTTTACCCTCGATCGCCGTCGCTTTTTGCACTCGTCGTTGTTGGCCGGTACGGGACTCGCGCTGGGGTCCGGTTCCGCCTCCGCCATCGAACCGATCCGCCGTCTCGGTCCCGCCCATCTACGACTCAGCCTTGCCGCCTACAGTTTCCGACAAGCGCTCGATCTCAAACGCAAGCCGAAGCCGGCCATGACGCTGGACGATTTCATCGACCGCGCCGCCGGCATGAATCTCGACGCCGTCGAATTGACCGCTTACTATTTCCCCAAGACGACTCCCGAATATCTCGCACACTTGAAAGGACGCTGCACGCGCCTGGGACTGGACGTGAGCGGCACCGCCGTCGGCAACAATTTCTGTGTGGCCGACGCCGATCAGCTGCGCAAGCAAATCGAATCCGTCAAGCAATGGATCGAACACAGCGCTCGGCTGGGCGCGAAGACCATGCGCATCTTCGCCGGCAACGTGGCCAAAGGCGACAGCGAGGAGAAGGCGCGGCCGCGCTGTGTGGCCGCAATTCAAGAAGCGTGCGACCATGCCGCCAAGTTCGGCATCTATCTCGCCTTGGAGAATCACGGCGGCATCACCGGAACCGCCGAGCAGTTGATGCGCTTGGTCGAGGCGGTGAAACACGATTGGTTCGGCGTCAATCTCGATACCGGCAATTTTCACACCGACGATCCGTATGGCGATCTAGCGAAGATAGCGCCCTACGCCCTGACGGTACAAATTAAGACCGAGATACAGCGACGCGGCATGAAAAAAGAAGATGCCGATCTGAAGCGTTTGATCGAGATTCTGCGTGCCGCGCGCTATCGCGGCTACGTCGCCTTGGAATACGAAGCCGCCGAGGAGGCCGAGACAGCTGTGCCGCGGCACATTGAAACGCTTCAGAAACTGCTGCGTTGATTCCGGAAACGTGGAAGGCTTTTCCGTGGCTGCGCGACGCGGCCGCGCTTAAAATGCATCGATATGAATACCGATCCACAACTCGCTGAACGCCTGCGCCAGGCCGTCAAGCGCGAGCGCTTGCTCGATACAGCCCAGCAATTAATCTCCGTGCCGAGTCGCACCGGCGAAGGCGGCGCGGTCGCCGACCGCCTCGCCGAATTGCTGCGTGGCGACGGTTTCACCGTCGAAAGACCCATCGCCGGGCACGTCGACGCACCCGCCGTCGTCGTTCGCTTTGCCGGCGGCAAGCCGGGGCGAACCCTTCAATTCGACGGGCACCTCGATACGGTCTATTTGCCGTTCGCGCCTCCGGCCGTCGCGGATGGGCAACTCACGGGGAGCGGTGCAGCGGACATGAAGAGCGGAGTTGCCGCCGCCGTCGAAGCGCTCCGAGTGCTGCGCGAAACCGGCGCATTGACGGCCGGCAGCATTCTGTTTACCGCGCACGATCTGCACGAAGCACCGTGGGGACTCGGCCAACAGCTCAACGCTCTTATCGCCGAAGGGTACATAGGCGACGCCGTGCTACTGCCGGAGTCGATGTACGAACATTTGCCGCTTGAGGGACGCGGCAACGCCACCTGGAAGGCGACGGTTCGTCGGCAGGGCGAACCCGTTCACGAAGTGATGCGGCCAGCCGACGAACCAAATGTCCTCGCCGTCGGCGCGGAGGTGATCGCTCGGTTGATCGACCTCGACAGAGACCTATCGAAGCAGATCGACCCGTTGGCCGGGCGCGCCAGCGTTTTCATCGGCCAAATACATGGCGGAGAGATTTACAATCAATATCCACAAGAGTGCTGGCTGGAAGGGACGCGCCGCTGGCTGCCCGGTACCTCGCCCTCCGAGGTCGAGCGCGCGTTTCGGGAGCTGGTCTCGGAGCTGGCCGATGCAACGCGAACGACCATTGAGGTCGAATGGACCTTCATCCGCGATGCCTTCCATCTGGAGCCGAACGATCCACTGGTGCAAGCATTCCAGCGGGCGTACACCACGATCGGCGGGAAACCGCTGCCGTTAGGCCCGAAACCATTCGTCGATGACGGCAACAGTTTTTATGGTCTAAAGAAGATTCCAGCCATCACGCACGGCCCCCGCGCCGGCGGACAACATACCCTCAACGAGTGGGTAGACATCGACGATCTGGTTCGTGTGGCGCATCTCTACGCGCTGACGGCGGTACTTTACTGTGGTGACCTTCAATGACGACTGCGACGTTACCCGATCTGATTACCGCAGCGCAGACCACCGAGGAACGATTCCTTCGCCACATCTTCGTCCGCGATCAAATGGCCGAGTGGAGCAAACATCCGCTTATCATGGCTCGCGCCGACGGCGTGTGCTACTGGGACGCGACCGGCAAGCGCTATCTCGACGCCCTGTCTGGCATCTACGTCGTCTCGGTCGGCCATAACAATCGCCGGGTGATCGAGGCCATCCACAAGCAACTCGATACCCTGCACTTCTCGCCGCCGATGCACGGAACGAATCCGGTGGCCGTGCAATTGGCGAATCTGTTGGCCGAACTGGCACCCGGCGATCTGTCGGCGGTCAAGTTTCAATGCGGCGGTTCCGAAGTCACCGAAGCAGCCATCAAACTCGCGCGCCAGTACCATCGACTTACCGGCGCGCCGGGCAAATACAAAGTCATAAGCCGCTATCTATCTTGGCATGGCTCGACGCTCGGTTCGCTGTCGGCTTCCGGGTTGAAATCGCGCAAGACCGTCAACGAGCCGATGGCTCCCGGATTTCTGCACGTCTTTCCGCCGACGTGCTATCGCTGTCCGTTCGGTAAAAGCTATCCCGACTGCGGCATCACCTGTGCCACGCTGATCGAAAGCGTCCTCGACATGGAGGACGCCGACACCGTGGCCGCGATCATGGTCGAACCGATCGGCCACACCGGCGGCATCATCGACCCGCCCCCGGAGTATCTGCCGATTTTGCGAGATATTTGCGACCGTCATAATATCTTACTCATCTTCGACGAAATCATTACCGGCGCGGGCCGAACCGGCCATCTGTTCGCCGCCGAGACGTTCGGTGTTACCCCGGATGTCCTCTGCACGGCAAAGGGGCTGAGCGGCGGTTATGCGCCGTTGTCGGCAATGATCTGCCGCGCGTCGATTGCCGATGCCTTCTGGGGACCGGTTGCCGACAATCCCGGCTTCGTCGAAGGTCACACCTTCGAGGGCAATCCGCTCTCCTGCGCCGCCGGCTTGGCCGTGCTGCGCGAGATCCTGGAGAACGATCTGTGCGGCAATGCTCGGCGTCAGGGCGAACGCCTCCGCGCCGGCTTCGAGAGGTTGGCCCAAAAACACGGCATCATCGGCGACATTCGCGGCAAGGGACTGCTACAAGGGATCGAATTTGTCCGCAATCCGAAGACGAAGGAGCCGTTTGCGAAGGATGTCGCTTTCGGTGTGCGCGTCGGCCGGCGGGCGCTCGACAACGGCTTATTGTGCCGCTTCGATCCGCACTGGATTGCCTTTGGGCCGGCTCTGGTGGTGACGAGCGAGCAGATCGACGAAATGGTAGAAGTGTTGGATCGCAGTATCGCGGAAGTCTTGTCGGAAATGGGAGGCTAAGGCGATGGCGGGACTGAATGACACGCATCCGGAAGCCGAGCAGGTGCTGCTCGAGGTGTACCGTAAGATGTCTTTCGCCGCGAAGTGGCGGCAGATGGGCGTCCTCTATCACACGGCCAAAGTCTTGCACGCGATGGGCGTCCGTCAACGCAATCCCGCCGCGACGAAGGAAATGATTCAAGAAGATTGGCGGCTCATCGCGCTCGGCCCGGCCTTGGTGCAGAAGGTCAAGGAGGCGAGGCAACGCGCGCTACAGGAGAGCGGCGTTCGATGATCTCGCTCACGGCCGCGCGTTGGTGCGTTCTCCTCGCCGCAATCTTGTGGAGTACCAGCGGCGCGTTTACCAAAGTTCTGCGCGAAAACACTGTATTCGGCCTCAACGAGCCGAGCATCGATCCGCTGACAATTGCCTTTTGGCGCGTCGTCTTCGCCGCTTGCGTGTTTCTGCCGACCGTCCGGCCCCGCGAATGGACGTTTCGACCGGCCCTATGGCTGACCGGCCTGGCGTTCGCGCTGATGAACGTACTCTTTGTCTCGGCGATGGCGCACGGATCGTCGGCCAATACCATTTTGTTGCAATACACGGCCCCGATGTGGGTATATGTCATCTGCGTCGGCATCCTTCGAGAACCGGCGGAGCGGCGCGGCACCGTCACGCTGCTCTTCGCCTTGGCGGGCATCGGCATCCTTCTCGTCGGCGGTTGGACGGGCGGTCAACTGCCGGCACTGGCGTTAGCTGCCGGCAGCGGCTTGACGTATGCGCTGGTGATGATCGGGTTGCGCATACAGCGCGGCGCAGCCTCGCGCTGGCTGACGGCGTTCAACCATCTCCTGGCCGCCGTCGTATTATTGCCCATTGTCTGGCGTTATCCGTTGCCGAGCGGGCCGCAATTCGTCGTGTTGTTCGTGTACGGCACGGTACAGATGTCGCTGCCGTACTGGTTGCTCGCCGTGGGGTTGCGACGTCTCAGTCCACAAGAAGTCGGCACGCTGACGCTCATCGAGCCGGTCCTGAATCCGATCTGGGCCTACCTCGCCTCTCCCGCGACCGAGACGCCGACCGTGTGGACGCTGGCAGGCGGTGTGTGCATTGTTGGGGCGCTGATCTATCGCTATTGGCCACTCCCTAAGGAGGCTATTTAAGTTCTACCTTCTCGGGTATCCTCCGCTATCTCAAGCGCGAGGCTGTCCGGAGGGAGGAAAAAGGGCTACCTAGAGCGGTTTCCTTTCGGGTTGCATACAACGAACAGGTTGTTGGTTAGCCGCGACGCGCAGCGGAGCGCGAGACCTCGCGCTCCGCTGCGCGTCGCGGCTAACCGAAACCCCATTCCGTGCGCAATCCGAACGGAAACCGCTCTAGCGTAGGATGGGCCTCGCTGCGCTTCGGCCCATCCTACCGAACAGTTCATTAGCGAATCTGTTATAAATAAGATCCTTAATATCTCGTGTATCTTCGGCCCAAAAAAAGTATTTTCTGCTCCCATCTTGCCGCTCCGCGCACGCTTTCGTACACATAGTATGTCCACAAAACTAATGAAGCACTCTACCCGAATTGAAGCGGTTTCAGCACGCTCTTCCTAGAGGGAGAGCGTGCGCGAGGAGAATTTTCGCACGCGCTTCCCATTCGTTTTGAAGCCGCTCCGATTCGGCACCGTCGCCCGTTACTCTCCTCCCTCGCCCTCCGTTCGTGCCGCGCTCGTTTGGGAGTCTTTTCGTGAGTACCGTCTCGACTTCTGTCGTGGAAAAGCCGCAAAATGGTTTGGCTGGGTTGAAATACTGGCGCTACGATCTTCGCTCCGGTTTCATGGTGGCGATGATCTCTCTGCCGTTTTCGATGGGCATTGCCATCACTTCCGGCGCGCCGCCCGTATGTGGGATTGTCTCGGCAATCGTCGCCGGCTTCGTGCTTCCATTTCTCGGCGGTTCCTATGTCACCATCAGCGGACCCGCCGCGGGACTGGCCCCCGCCTTGTATGCGGGGATGATTCTTCTGGGCGGCACCCTACTGGGAACCGACGCCAAGAAGGAAGAACTGTTGAAAGCTGGCTATCCGCTGGTGTTGGTGGCAATCCTGTTCACGGGCATCCTGCAGGTTGTGTTGTCGAGGCTGCGGGTGGCTCGCCTCAGCACCATCTTTCCCATCGCGGCTATCGAGGGGATGTTGGCGGCAATCGGTCTACTGATTATTGTCAAACAGATTCCTTTGTTCATGGGCACACCTTTCGAGGCACACGAATTCTGGGAGATCCTTGCCGAGATACCCCATCGGCTGTCTTCCGCCCATTGGCAGGTGTTCGGTCTTGGCGTCGCCTGTCTCGCGGCTCTGTTTATCTTGGCGGCAATCCCTTGGCGGCTGCTCCAGCTGATGCCTCCGCCCGTGTGGGTTTTTGTGTTCGGTACGGTCGGCAGTCTGATGTTTCTACGGCTGGACCCGTCGTTTTTGATCCAGGTTCCCGAAGCTCCCCTCAAAAACGGAGTGATTCTGCCCGATTTCCAACCGTTTTTCGCCCGTCCTCAGTTATGGCTGCCGCTCGCATATCTCGTCGTCACCTTGGTCCTGATCGACGGTACCGAATCGTTGGCGACCATTTTCGCCGTCGATAAGATCGACCCGTTTCGGCGACGTTCCAACCCCGACCGAACGCTCTTCAGCATGGGCGTCTCGAATGTATGCTCCAGCGGGGTGGGCGGTTTGACGATCATTCCGGGCATCGTCAAAAGCACTGCCAACATTATTGGCGGGGGGCGAACGCAGTGGGCTAACTTTTTCAATGCCTGCTTTTTACTCGCCTTCCTCATCTTCGGACGCGATCTGATCAATTTGATTCCCAAGACCGTCCTCGCCTCGATTCTGGTATTCATCGGCTTCAAGTTGTGCCGACCCAAGGTTTGGTTCCACGTCGCGCACATCGGCACCGAGCAATTCGTCGTCTTCGCTGCCACCGCCCTGATTACCGTGACGACGGATCTCTTAATCGGCATCGCCGCCGGTGTCGTTTTGGAGTTGATTTTGACGCTCTGGTACGTCGGCATCTGGTATAAACTGAGCGATGGCATTTCTCACGGCAACCATCCGCGACTCTTCGCGCGCTTTCTCGGTTTGTTTCGCAATCCGGTGGGGAAACGAGCGTTTAAGGACGGCGTTTACGATCTCTACTTCGATCGCCCCATGGTGTGTTTCAATCTGTTTCACGTCATCCGCGAGATGGAGCGCATCCCCGCGGACGCCTCCCAAGTGTGTCTGCATCTGACGGACGACGTGACGCTATTGGATCACACGACGGGAGAGATCCTCCGCCATTACCTGCGCGAGTTCGAGGGTGAAGAGAAGCCGCCGCAACTTCTGATTCGCGGTCTGGATGGGATGCGGCCGCTTTCTCGCCACGAGGGTTGCGTCCGCCTGGCTCGGTTGCTGACGAAAGATCGAGAGGAAGACGAGGAACCCATCGACGAACCGGCGGCGGAGTAAATCCCCCCTCGCGGGTCGGTCTATCCCGGCTGCGCGCCGCGGCCGACGGGCGAGACCGACTGGAGAAGGCGGCGATCTTCTCGATTTTCTTCGCCTTGCCGAGACGGCGACGACGGCAAGGCCACGAGATTGACGAACGCCCCAGGTTCCAATCCGGCCACATCGCCGAGTTTGACGCGGCGGTCCCAGCGGATTTTGCGACCGGGCAGGGGATAGATGCTGTAATCGAGGCCTCCCAACTCGGCAAACAATTCGGCAGCGCTCGATTGCATCTTCGCCAGCCACATCGGGCAGACTTCAAAAACAATTGCCGGTCGGAATCGCTCGATCGATTGCCGCGCCCCGCGCAACACGCGCGCCTCGGCACCCTCCACGTCAATTTTCATCAGGTCGATGCGCGGCAGCGGATGATCGCGCAAGTAATCGTCGAGACGGAGCAAACGTACCTCGAAACGATAATCCCCTTGCGAGGCCAGCGACCAGTTGCCGCTGCCGGCGCGAGCCGTGCCGGTCAGCTTCGCCGCCGACTCGGCCAGGCCGAGATTCTCGGCTACCACATGACGGAGACCGTTCTGTTCGATGTTCTGAACTAAGAGCCGATGGTTGATCGGATGCGGCTCGAATGCGACGACCGCGCCGCCCTCTGCGACGTGCGAGGCTATGGCCAGCGTATGGAGCCCGACGTTGGCACCGATATCGAGAAAAACGCCGTCGCGCGGCAACAGCGCTCGCGCCAGGCGCGTAGTGGCGGCATCGTCGCGGCTGAGGCCCGCCCAATAAACGTGTTGCTGCATCTCGACGCTCAGATCGAGCGTCACACGGCCCACCTCGGACAGAGCGAAGGTGACGGTGTCGGCAACGAACAGACGATTGAGTAGCGAGGCGATGCGCCATCGCCCTTTGATTGGAAGCGAACGCAGACAAGAGGCCAACGGTTGACGAAGAAAATGCGGTAGATGCACGAGCAAGCCTCCTGCTAGTTCGGGTTCGCCGTCCTTGGACGAACTCCCTCGTCACATGCGAAAACAAGTCCATCGCCGATACGGCAATTTACCCTCGTCACCGAGTGCCTGTCAACCCATAGGTGAGTTAATGTTTGGGTCCCTTCGTCACGCGCAACCGGATCGACTTGGCCGCATGTTCGCTGTTCTTGCCCTCGCGCCGCGCCAAGATCACGAACGGCTGGACCGTCTCCCGCATCCACGGTTCGGCATGGAACACGATAGTTCGCGTCGTTGCCTCCGGTGTGATGAGGATGCCATTGAGGCCCACATCCAGTACGCGAACGCCGTGCGGAAGCCCCTTGACCTCAAGCGGGATGCGGCCCTTGAAGCCGTTGCGCCGTTCGACCTTCACCGTCAGCTGCGCCTCTGCTCCCGCTTCCACCACAATTTCGGATTGCTGCGTCGTCGTCACGATGTCACCAACTTCGAGGAGTTTCGGCACTCCGCCCGTCGCCTCGCGGACCACCTCTTTACCGTCGAGCGCGGCGCGCGCAATCAGTTTGAGCGGCGGGGTTTCTTTTCCCTTGAGGTTCGTCTCAATCGAGGCAGTCGGCTCGGCGAAGAGCGCGAAACTCGTGCCGGTTTCGTGAGCGGGGATGGTGGAGGCGGGAGCATGAAAGCCCGGCGGCAGATTCTCCAAACGAACGTCGATGGGACCGTCGAAATCGTCGAGCCGCTCGGCAGTGACCGCGATGGGCACGCCGCTGCCTTTGCTCACGGCGGGCGAGGTAGGTGAAAAGCGCACGCTAAAGTCCGGTCGCGGCGGGCGCACGGTCAACTGGTAGGCGTGCCCCACCCCGCCTTGCCCGCGCGCGTCGCCGATGCGCACCCGATACTCGCCATCGGCCGGAGGGTCGAACACCAGACGCGAATCCTTGCCGAATGGGCCTCCACCGTCGTCATTGCGATAAAAGAGAGTGACAATGGGCAAACCGTTGGCGGGAAACGTCGCGCCGGAGGGATGGATCGACACCTTGTACATCGGTTGTCCCATCGGATGAAACGTCGGCGTGGTGCCCAGGTAGCCGCGCCGCCGACCGGCGAGACTCCAGAATTGGCAATCGTCGTCGGGATTCTTCGGCAAGGCCCAGACGCGCAGCAACTCGTTGCCGACGAGGAGGTAATCGTCCATTGCCAACTCGCTCCATGACTCGATACGAATTCCGGTCGAAGTCGAATCGTGATCGCGGAAAATGACGTAGGTTTTAGCCTGCGAACGCAAAACCGCATGCGGCAGCGGCCGGCCTTTGGCATCGAGAATTTCCACCACGGAATCGAGGGGCGACCCAATTCGCCGTGCGTTCACTTCGAGCAATAATCGCCGACCCTTCTTCGCTTCGAACCGCCACGTCTGTTCCTCGCCGTCGCGTTCGATCCTTCCATTGGCAGTTCCCGGAACGGGGAGGGTGTCGCTCTTCGAAGAGAACGCGACCTGTGGATACGCATCGACAACCACCGTTGGCGAGCCGAATACCCCCTTGGTCGTCGGGACGGGAAGCCGCGAACCGGGAACGGCGGACTGCGGAACCGCAAGGCGCGTCGAACGCGCGCTGCCGAGATTGACTCCCACCAAGCGTAACTCGGACTCGGTGCCGCGCTGCACACCTAGAGGGAAGACCCCGGTGACAATCGGCAAGTCTCCGACGCTCAGTTCGTACTTCATGCCAGGATCGCCTCGATACTCGCGGTCGTGAATTCCGAGCGCGAGCCAACCGGCCTTCGGACTGATATAGCCGAGTAAGCCGTTCTCACTTTCGGCCAGAATTCGTCCGTCCGCGTCGATCAATTGCAGGATCGTATCGAGCTTCGCAGCCTTGGCAGGGACGGCGCGAACGCCAATTTCCTGACCCGCTTTGGTCTCGAAACGATAATAATCGACATCGCCGGCGCGGCCGATACTCCCGGCAATCGTCGCCGGCAGTTTCACCTTCTGCCCGGTGCGCGGTGAATCGTTCGGCTCGGATTCGGGTAGAGGCGGCTTCGGCTTCAGAGGCAGCGGTTCTGTCTGGAGTTTTCCGGTCGAGGCATCGAGCAGCGTCAAAACACCGTCGTATCGTCCCAGCGCCAACTGTTTGCCGTCGGGTCGAACGGCGAAGGCGAGTACCGTTTCCGGCTGGCGATCGAACACCTTGCGCTCGGTTAGCCGCTCGACATCCCACGCCTTGACGGTACGATCTTCGCCGAGAGAAAAAAGAGTTTTTCCATCCGCCGAGTAGGCCAAGCGAAGAACCGGCGCTTCGTGGGCGAAGGCGGATCGGGCGATGCGGCCGCTCGAGCCGTTCGTCTCCCAGATGCGAATGCTTTTATCGACCCCGCCTGCCGCCAAATGTTTTCCGTCGGGGCTGAAGGCGACGGCATACACCCAATCGGTCGATTCGCCCAGCGTGTACAATCGCCGACCCGTGGCCACATCCCAGACCTTAACGGCGCGATCCGCCGCTGCCGAAGCCAAGAGTTTACCGTCGGCACGAAAGGCGATGCCGTAAACCGCATCGCTATGATCTTTGAGCGCCCGCGCCTGGCGCTTGCCCTCCACGTCCCACAACTTGACGAGGCGGTCGTAGGAACAGCTGGCGAGCAGTTTGCCGTCGGGGCTGAACGTCAGGTCGTGAATCGCATCGGCATGTTGGGTGGCGGCAACCCCATCCGCCGCCAGCGGGATCTCGTTCGCATCGCAGGGATAGAGGCGGACCTCATGGGCTTCCCCCACTGCGCTCGATGCCACGGCGAAGCGCTTGCCGTCGCGCGAAAACGCCAACGCTCCGACGCGCGGATGCAGGCCGTCCAATTCGCCGAGCAATTCTCCCGTATTCGTATCGAAAAAGTAGACTACACCGCGCCCACCGGCGGCAAGGAAGGGGCGGTTGGGATGATACGCCAGGGAGGCCACGGGCGGAGCGATGGGCGTCTTCGGGTGAATTTCGGGCACAACGAGACGGGTAGATCCATCGTCTTTCGCTCCGGCATCGACCCAAGCGCGCAGCATGGCGATCTCGGCGAGCGCAGGCTGTTTCGCCTTTTTGGGCGGCATGAACGGTTTGTCTTTGTGTTCGACCAGGCCAACGAGACGGCTGGCATCGGCCTTACCGGGTACGACGACCTCGCCGTTTTCACCGCCCTGCCGCAGCGACTTGTACGACTCCAGATTCAGTCCCCCTTTGGCTTCGTCTGCGTTATGGCATTCCGCACAATAGCGATTCAAAAACGGCCCGACCTGTCGAGCAAAACTCGGCGCGTCCGCGGCGAAGACGGAGGGTGCGAAAAGGGAGACCGCGAGCAGAGGGAGAGTTAGCATTCGCACGATAAAATCCTCCGGCGAGCGAAGGCGTCAGTCACCCGATTGTTCGTATCGTCGGGAACTCACGGCTCGCCCGCCAGGAAAGAGAGTTTGAGATTTACTTTTTCGGCGTCGGCGGCGGGGACGGCAGGTTTTTCTCCTGCGTCTTCAACTCGTTGAGAATCTCTTGGATTGCGCGGTCGAGCTGATCGTCGATGCCGGCAAACTCGCGGGCCGGGTCGTTATCCACTTCGATGTCCGGCGGCACGCCGACTCCTTCGATGATCCACGTCTTGCCGTCGAGGCCGTAGCGCGAAAACTCCGGACGATTGAGGAATCCGCCGTCCAACAAGGGGAGCGTGCCGCGAATGCCGACGACGCCGCCCCAACTGCGCTTGCCGATCAGCTTGCCGAGTTTGTGCTGGCGGAAGCGATAAGGAAACAGATCGCCGTCGGAAGCCGAGAATTCGTTGAGCAAACAGACTTTCGGCCCATAGAGCATCGCGCCGGGATCGGTGTCCGGGACGCTATTGCGGGCAATGTCGATCATGGCGATTTCGCGCCTTAGTCGTTCGATCAGCATGGGAGACACGTTGCCGCCGCCGTTGCCGCGCACGTCGATAATCAAGGCTTTTTTATGCGTTTGCGGATAGAAATAGCGGTTAAATTGATTGAGGCCCTTGACCTGCATGTCCGGAATGTGAAGGTAGCCGACCTTGTCCTTGGTCGCCTCGGACACCTTGCGGACGTTCTCGGCAACCCATTCGTGATAAAACAGATCGCCTTCGTTCTCGATGGGCACGACGACGATTTCTCGGCTGCCCTTCTCTTTCGGTTCGGAATTGATTTTCAGGACGACTTGCTTCCCCGCTTTGTTCACTAGCGCTTCGTAGGGGGTCTTCATTTTCTCGACCGGCTTGCCGTCGATGGCGAGCAGGTAGTCGCCGTCCTTGACGTTCAGCCCCAGTTCGGCCAAGGGCGAACGCAACTTGGCATCCCAGCTTTGCCCGCGCAGAATCTTTTCGATGCGAAAATGTCCCGACGGAGTGCGCGACAATTTGGCTCCGAGCAATCCGGTGGGAATGCGCTGCGGATGCGCCATCTCGCCGCCTCCGACGTAGGCGTGGCCGACGTTCAACTCGGAGATCATCTCGCCGATAACGTAGGTCAAATCGGCGCGATGATTGACGTGGGGAACCAGCGGCGCGTACTTGGTTCGCATCGCTTTCCAATCGACGCCGTGCATGTTCGGATCGTAGAAGAAATCGCGCATCTGTCGCCAACATTCGTCGAAGATTTGCTGCCATTCTCGGTGGTGATCCAAGTGCATTTCCATGCCGGACAGGTTCAACGAATCGCCGAGGTTGACTGCGCCTTTGGGCAAGTCGATGATCCCATGCTTGCCGTCTTGCGAGACAATCATCTTCTTGCCGTCGGCGGAGATCTCGTATCCGCTCACCGAACCGAGAGCGGTCTCTTTGCGCGAGGCGAGATCGTACATCTGGAAGGCGGGCTTGCTGTCCTTGCTGCCGGTGCGAATGTAGTAGACCGTGGAGCCTACAGAGGTCAAATGGCGATAATTAGCGGGCCGAACGGGCAATTGCAGGATGCGCTCGCTCAGACCGTCGGTATCGACCTGCGTTTTTGGAGCTGGCTTGACCTCTTTCTTGTCCGCCGGTTTCGGCTCTTCAGTCGGCGGCTTACGCTGCTGACTCGCCTCCCGTTCGTCGTTTTGCACACGAAACGGGGAGGGGGTGTTCTTTGCGAGGGTCACGAGGTAGATGCGCGCCATGTCTCGATAGGCGTGGTTCCACTCGGTCTCGCTGTAGATCGGTTGAAAATCGCGTTTGGAGACGAAGAAGAGATATTTGCCGTCGCCGCTGAACGTCGGATGCGTCGAGGCGTACCAACCGTCTGTGACGGAGTACGTCTTCTTCGGTTGCAACGAATACAGATAGACGCGGTCCATCCCCTGTTTCTCTGTTTGCGAATAGGCAACCCACTGGCTATCCGGCGACCATGCGGCATCGCGGATCTCCCAGACTTTCGCTTGCGCGATAAGCTCGACCAACTTACTCTCGACTTCGACGTACTGCACGCGCAGTTTCTTATCCGACCAGAGGATCTTCTTGCTATCGGGCGACCAGCGAATCTCGTACTTGTAGGTATCGCCGCCCGTCGTCAATTGGCGAGGCTTGCTCCTGCCGTCCGGCGCGACAACCCAGATTTCATCTTCGCCGCTAGAGTCGGAGACGAAAGCAATGAGTTTGCCATCGGGGGACCATTTGGCATTGCGTTCGTGAACGCCCGGCGTGTTGGTAAGGTTGTGCGTTTGCCCGTCCTTGACCGGCACGGTAAACACGTCGCCGCGCGCACCGAATAGGGCGCGCTTGCCGTCCGGCGAGATTTCGTAATTCGTGACGTTCTTGCCGACGCTCGTTAACTCGCTGCGCGCCGCGGCTCGATCCTCAAGGATACGAATAGACACTTTTTCGTATTTTTCCGTGGCCAGATCGAAGCGATAGATCCACCCGCCGTTCTCGAAGACGAGCGCCGTGTCTCCGAGAGAGGGAAACTTGATGTCGAACTCCGTGAAATTAGTCAACTGCCGCGTGGAGCGGTCGGCCAAATCGGTGACGAAGAGATTCATGCGCTGATGGGAATCGCGGTCGGAGAGGTAATAAATCCGCTCGCCGTGCCACATGGGCATAATGTCCTGAGCGGGATTTTTGGTGATATTCACGGTCTTTTTCGTCGCAAAATCGTAAATCCAGACGTCGTCGGCCATGCCGCCGCGATAGCGTTTCCAGGTGCGAAACTCGCGGAAGACGCGATTGTAGGCGAGTTTCTTGCCGTCGGGAGAATACGAGGCGAAGCCGCCTCGTGGCAACGGCAGCGGTTCGGCCAACCCACCCTCGACCGGCACGGTATACAACTGGCCGAGGAAGTCGTTGAACGAATGCATGCGCGAACGGAAGAGAATGCGTTTGCCGTCGGGCGTCCAGCCGAGGACGATATTGTTCGGCCCCATGCGGTCGGAGACATCGTCGCGTCCGAGTGTGGCGGTGTAGGTGAGTCGGCGCGGCTCGCCGCCTTCGGCGGGAATGACGTAAATCTCGGTGTTGCCGTCGTATTGGCCGGTGAAGGCAATCGACTTGCCGTCTGGCGAGAAGTGCGGAAACATCTCGTAGCCGGGATGGCCGGTCAGCCGCCGCGCCACCCCGCCTTTGGCGGAGACGGTATAAAGATCGCCGGCGTAGCAAAAGACGATATTCTGGCCGTGAATCGTCGGAAAGCGCAGCAGCCTGGCTTCTTCCTCGACGGCGCGCGCCGGCAAGGCGGCGAGCGAGACGAGACAAATCGCGGATAACAATCCAGAACGCATGAAGATCTCCCGTTGCAACTCTACGACTTCAAGAAAGTTAACGCATGTTTCACGACATCGTGGGCGGCGCGCGGTCGAGCCAAGCGCGAGACATTCGCTTTCAGCTGCGCCAGTCTCGACGCATCCTGCAATAGGCTATCGATCTTGTACGCCAGCGTGCTGAGATTGTTCGCCTTGACGGCCGCCCCATTCTCCAACAGATAATCGCTATTGCGGCTCTCTTGGCCGGGAATCGGATTGACGACGACCATCGCCGCGCCGCGAGCCAGGGTCTCCGAAGTCGTCAAACCGCCCGGCTTCGACACCACCACGTCCGCCGCCGCCATGTATTCGTCGATCTGATCCGTGAAGCCGAGGAGCTTGACGCGATGGCGAGGCGGCACCTCGACGGCCTCCAATTCTTTCTTCACCGCTTCGTTGCGCCCGGCAATCGCCACCAATTCGATGGGCTTCGACACATCGAGTAGCGCGCGATAGAGTTCGACGATGGGACCGACACCGAACCCGCCGGAGAGTTGTAGGAACACCGGCCGATCGCCCTTCAGCCCATGACGCGCCAAGCACTCCGCGCGATCTTTCGGCGCGGCGAAGACGGGATGAATCGGGATGCCGGTTACCATCGTCCTTTCGGCGGGAATACCCCAATGCTGTAGATAGCGGGCACCCTCCTCGGTGGCCGTGTAATAGTGATCGCACGGTTGATTGACCCACAGGCGATGCGTCTCGAAATCGGTTGTCGCCGTTACTTGAGGCACATCCAACCCTCCCTTACGACGCAGAGAAGCCACGATGGCCGCCGGCAAAAAATGCGTGTTGACGATAAGGTCCGGCGGTTCGTCTGTCAGCAGGCGGATGAATTTCCGCAGATTGAGCTTCTCGACGGCCAGGCGTAATCGGTCGGAGCGATTCTTTCCGGAACGACTGGGCCGATCCATCCAGTCGTAGAAATAGCCGAGAATGTGGGGCGCTTTGTTTACGAGATCGAGATAGAGCTTGGCGTAGACGCGGCGAAAAGCGGCATTGGTCAATTCCAAGACATCGACGTTCCGCACCGAGGCATCGGGAACCGCTTCGCGGAGAGCCAACTCGACGGCCTGAGCGGCGCGCAGGTGCCCGGCCCCAACCGATGCGGAGAAGACGAGTATACGCTTCGTCATGTTGGCCTTGCCTCCGGGAACCGCAAGCATCCGCGAATCCACTCGTTTAGTTTACGCGGAGCAACGCGCGCGGACCACGGCACGGACGTTGCGATAAGCCTTCGTTCTCATCTTTCTCGGCTCAATTTAATCAAAGTCTAATCATGTTTTAACTTGTTTATTGTAAAGTTAGCCTGGGAATGCTTGGTGCCGAGCGGTGAGAAGACGCACGCCCTGTTTTATGGATAAGTGTAGTAATGCAATCCGATACTATCGAACCCCTCAAGCGGCGACGACTTGGCTTTCGCATTGTCTTTCTTGCGTTGAGCGTCGTCGCGATCGGGGTACTCGCAGCGGCGGGGATCGAATTCTGGGGGTCGGATCCGAAGTCCCCCGCCCCCGCAACGTCTCGGCATAAGGCCTTTATGCGATTTGGGTTTGACGAAAGTGGGTATACGCTCACCAATTCGATAGCCGCTCGCATCCCTCACGATCCGACCTCGCTGGAAAGCATTCGCACGGCCTTCGATCATCTGGGCCGTCGCGGCATCGCTGCCCTTCGCCTCCAGAACACCTCCATGGAACAACTTCTTCAGATTGCCGTACTCCAAGGCTACGAAGGCGATTTCAAGGAGGCGTGTCAAACCCTCGAGCAATTGCGGGCGATTTGTGAAAGCGACCTTGCTCGCTACGGTCGAGAGTTGCCCACGCTGATCTTTCTCCAAGGAGTCATGGCGCTGCGCCGGGGGGAAGTGGAAAACTGCGTCGAATGTTCGTGCCAAGAAAGTTGCATCTTCCCTTTACGAGCGACCGCATTCCACGGCAAACGCGAGGGATCGAGTGAGGCCATCAAGTATTTCAGCGAATATCTGGAGAACCAACCCAACGACATGGGAGTGCGTTGGCTCTTGAACGTGGCCTACATGACGCTGGGTCAGTATCCGGAAGGCGTGCCCGCCGCTTACCTCATCTCGCTCGATCCGTTTCGTTCCGAGTTTGACATCGGACGATTCGTCGATCGAGCGTCGGCCGTCGGCTTGAATCGCTTGCATCGTGCCGGAGGAGCGATCATGGAGGACTTCGACAACGATGGTCTACTCGATCTGATGGAAACGTCGATGGATCACGCGGAACCGATGGCGTTCTATCGCAATCGGGGCGACGGCACGTTTGTGAACCGGGCCAAGGAAGCGGGGCTGGACTCGCAACTCGGCGGCTTGCAGTGCATGCAGACCGATTACAACAACGACGGTTGGCTGGACGTGTTTGTCTGTCGCGGAGCCTGGACGGCACCGCAGAGGCCGAGCCTATTGCGCAATAACAAGGACGGCACTTTCACCGACGCGACGCGCGAGGCGGGGCTGATTCAGCCTATCGATTCACAGGTTGCCGTCTGGGCCGATTACGACAACGACGGCTTTTTGGATCTCTTCCTCGGAGGTGAGTCCGTGCCCAGCCGGCTCTATCACAATAAGGGCGACGGAACCTTCGAAGAAGTGGCTGCGCAAGCGGGTGTCACCAACCCCGGCAACGGATGCAAAGGAGCGAACTGGGGCGATTTCGATGGCGACGGCTATCCCGACCTCTTCGTCTGTAAAAACAACGGGCCTCCGCACCTCTATCACAACAATGGGGACGGTACATTTACAGACCGTGCAGTCCGTAGCGGCATCACCGAGCCTCGCTGTGGGTTTTCGTGCTGGTTCTGGGACTACGACAACGACGGCTGGCTCGACATCTTTGCGACGAGTTTTGAGACTCAGTTGAGTGAAATCATTAAGAATCAACTCGGCATGCCTCACGACGGCTTGACATGCTATCTCTACCGCAACCGAGGCGGCAAGTCGTTCGTGGACGTAAGCAAGCAGGTCGGCTTGAATCTCGTCCTCGCGCCGATGGGGTCTAACTTCGCCGATTTCGATGGCGATGGCTTCCTCGACATCTACCTGGGGACCGGCTCGCCGAACTATTCGATGCTCCTGCCCAATCGCATGTTCAAGAATGTCGAGGGCCGCCGATTCGCCGACGTCACCGTCTCCAGCGGCACGGGCCATCTCCAGAAGGGACACGGCGTCGCCTGCGGCGATTGGGACCGCAACGGGAGCATCGATCTCTTCGTGCAGATGGGGGGAGCGGTACCCGGCGATCGGTCTCGCAGTCTCTTCTTTCAAAACCCCTCCAAGGGGCATCGCTGGATCACCGTTCGTCTCGTCGGTAAAAAAAGCAATCGTCCGGCCATCGGAGCGCGGATCAAGGCAACTCTTCCCTCCGGACAAACGATCTATCGCCACGTCACCAGCGGCAGCAGTTTCGGAGCCAACCCGTTGCAGCAGACCATCGGCGTAGGTTCGGCCAGTCGAATCGTCTCGTTGGAGATCTACTGGCCAACCACAAAAACAACTCAGGTTTTCCACGATCTCGCCGTGGATCAAGCCATCGAGATCGTGGAGTTCGACGACTCCTACCGCAAGCTGAACTGGACTCCGATACTCGATTCCCAGCCCAAGGCGGCGGCCGACGAATCGCCCCAGAGTTGACCGGGCCTTTTTCGTGCCGAGCAATTCGCCTTGACGCTCGCCCAGAACGCGGCTAAAAAAAAATGGTTCCCTATTCCGTAACTTTATGAGACGACCTGTGGTCGAACGATCGCGGGTCTTTTTTATGTTCGCCGTTTCGCCAAGATGCGGCGTTGGTCGAACAAGGTGGAAAACAATGGCCTGCACTTGTGTCGTCGGCCTGCAATGGGGCGACGAGGCCAAGGGAAAAATCGTCGATTTGCTCACCGAGCGTCATGCGTTCGTCGTTCGCTACAACGGCGGCGCGAACGCGGGGCATACTGTGGTGAGCGGCTCACAGACCTTCAAACTTTCGTTGCTGCCCACCGGCGTCCTTCGACCCAACGTTCGCGCCGTCATCGGCAACGGCGTCGTCGTCTATCCCCCGCGCTTCTTGGAAGAAGTTTCAAACTTGCGGCAGGCCGGCGTGTCCATCGGCGATAATCTCCTCGTCAGCGATCGCGCCCACGTCA
The DNA here is from genome assembly GCA_021807595.1 of Planctomycetota bacterium. Taxonomy (GTDB): domain Bacteria; phylum Planctomycetota; class Planctomycetia; order Gemmatales; family Gemmataceae; genus JAJPHU01. The sequence continues at coordinate 20,026 of JAKBCS010000101.1, forward strand.
TTTTCCCCTATCACCTGGAGGAAGAACGCCTCAACGAAGGCAGCGAGGGCAAGGGCATTGGCACCACCGGACGCGGTATCGGTCCCTGCTACCAGGATAAAGTGGGGCGACAATTCGCCATCCGCCTCGGCGAGATGTTACATCCGCGCCATTTCCGCGAACGACTTGGCCCTATTGTGGAGAGGAAAAATCGCCTTCTTCGAGCGCTCTCTCCCGAAGCGCGCGTCTTCGATGCCGATACGATTTGCCGCGATTATCTGGCGTGCATGGAGCAGATCCGCCCGCATGTGGCCGACACCTCGCGCCTGTTGCGAGAAGCGTCGGATAAGGGGCAGGGCATCCTATTTGAAGCGGCGCAGGGCAGTTTGCTCGACGTGGATCACGGAACCTATCCCTACGTCACCAGTTCCAACAGTTCGACGGCAGGCGTGTGGAGCGGCACGGGCGTGCCGGCGCGAAAGATCGAACGGATTATCGGCGTCATCAAGGCGTACTCGACACGGGTCGGTCGCGGTCCTTTTCCCACGGAGTTGGACGACGGTCCCGAAGGCATTGGCGAACGCATCCGGCGAACCGGACGCGAGTATGGAACCGTGACGGGTCGGCCGCGCCGCTGCGGCTGGTTCGACGCCGTGGCCGCGCGCTACAGCGCCGCCCTCAACGATGCTGACGAACTTTCGGTCATGCTCCTCGACGTCCTCAGCGATTTGCCGGAATTGCGGATCGCGGTCGCTTACGAACGAGATGGCCAACGGCTCGAACACTTCCCGACCGATGCGTTTGCCTTGGAACAATGTCGTCCGATCTACGAGACGCTACCGGGCTGGAGCGGCGATATATCCAAGGCGCGCCGCCTCGCCGATCTCCCCTCTGCAGCGCGGCGTTACGTCGATCGCCTCGGTGAATTGTTGGGACTGCCGGTAACGATCGTGTCGATAGGACCGGATCGCGCCCAGACGATTTTCACGTCATAAGCCCAGAGCGCGAGCGCGGGGCCGAAGAAGCCCGTCGCTCGCTCGCCGGGCTTGTCGGGCAGTTTCATCGCGTTTTAAAAATGCGGCCGAACCGCGAAAAGATGAACCATGCAAACGAAGTCGAAGTCGCCGCAAACCCTGCAACGTCTCGCCGAGGCGGGTCTCAACTCGGCCGCGCTGCCCGATCACATCGCCATCATCATGGACGGCAACGGGCGTTGGGCGTGTCAGCGCGGTTTGCCACGCATCGAAGGACACGCACGCGGCGCGCACAGCGTTCGCGCCACCGTCGAGGAATGTTGCCGGCTCGGCATCGGACAACTCACTCTGTACTGTCTCAGCAGCGAGAATTGGAAGCGGCCACAGACCGAACTCGATTTCCTCATGACGCTGCTCGAACACTATCTCATCGAAGAACGTCGCGAGATTCGAGAGCAAAACATTCGCTTCACCACCATCGGACGCCGCAGCGGTCTGCCCGACAATGTGCTGCGGCAGATCGACGAAAACATTCGTCTCAGTCAAGACAATACCGGCATGTGCTTGTGTTTGGCCATCAACTACGGCGGACGCACCGAGTTGATCGACGCCGTGCGCGACATAGCGCGGCAGGTGAAAGACGAACGACTTTCTCTCGACGCCGTCGATGAAGCGGTCATTGCCAACGCGCTGTACACCGCCGGAATGCCCGATCCCGATCTGTTGATTCGCACCGCCGGCGAGATGCGCGTCAGCAATTTCCTATTGTGGCAAATCTCTTACGCCGAATTGTGGGTGACGGAGCGATGTTGGCCGGACTTCGACTGCGCCACTTTGCATCAGGCACTGCGCGATTATGCCGGACGCGAACGTCGCTTCGGCGGCATCCTCACCGACGACTAATCGTACAGCGCTACTCCCCTCTCCCCCTGTACTCAGGGGGAGAGGGGTTGG
>JAKBCS010000240.1:0-2624 GCA_021807595.1 Planctomycetota bacterium
CTGCGTTAGCCGCCGGGTGATCTCCGCCGCACCCGGCGAACCGGCTGCGTTAGCCGCCGGGTGATCTCCGCCGCACCCGGCGAACCGGCTGCGTTAGCCGCCGGGGTGATCTCCGCCGCACCCGGCGAACCGGCTGCGTTAGCCGCCGGGTGATCGCCGCACCCGGCGGCTCACGCAGCCGGTTCGCCCTATACAAGGATATACAATGTCAAAAAACCAACCCTTGGCGGCGATTTGGGATGTCGATGGCACGTTGGTCGATACGGCGGAATTGCACTTTCAGGCGTGGCAAGAAGTGAGCCGCGAACTGGGGCGCACATTCAGCCGGGACGACTTCGCCGCCACGTTCGGACGGCGCAACCCGGAGATTCTCCGCACGTTGTTCGGCGACGGCTTCGACCAAGCGGAATTGACCGCGTTGGCGGAGCGCAAGGAGAGTCTCTACCGCATCGAAGCGGCTCGCGGCGTAGCGCTGCTGCCGGGCGTGCGTCAGCTGGTGGACAATCTCCATCGCGCCGCTTTCGCGCAAGGCATCGGTTCGAGCGCCCCGCGCGCCAACCTGGAGTTGATTTTGCGTCTGACGGGCATCGCTCCTTTCTTCGCCGCGATGATCGGCAGCGAAGACACGCAGCGCGGCAAACCCGATCCGGAGGTGTTTCTGTTGGCGGCGGAGCGTCTGGGCGTTCTCCCCTCGCAGTGCGTGGTGTTCGAAGACGCCGTGGCCGGCGTGCAAGCCGCTCGCGCCGGCGGTATGAAATGCGTCGCCGTCCGTTGTGCCGGCCATCATTCGGAAGCAAGCCTGCGCCAGGCAGGGGCCGATGTCGTTGTCGAGACGTTGGAAGGATTTTCGGCGCGAACGATCCAGGATTTGTTCGGCTGAACGGACTGCGGAACACTGAAGTCCCGCGTTTCTCTTCGAGTCGCGGCTAACCGATGGCTATTTCTTGGCTCTTTCGCCGCGCTCGTTGTCCCGTCCGGTGTGTTCGGCGATGACGGCCAATTCCGTCAGTTTGGCCGCCGTCACGCCGATGCGCTCGAAACATTGGGCCACGATGCTTTTCGAAGCCGTCAGGAGACTGATGAGCAGATCCATCGGCGTGATCTTGCACCGGCGATTTTCGACGGCGCGTTGATAGGCGTCGCGCAACAGACGGATAACGTTGTCGGACAGGAACTCGCGATTGAGGGCGAGAACGGCTTCCTCCTCGCCCTGCTCTTGGTGAAAAAGTTCTTGAAATTGATCGAGAAGGTTGCTCAGGTCGGCTTGCAGGCGATCGCCCCAGTTGCGAACGCTGGGATCGGGCACGGCGAGCAAGCCCATGAAAACGTGGGGACTGCGCACCGAGTCCCAACGCGTCTCACGCGCCAGTCGCAACGATTCGCGCAGGGCGTGCAGCGCGTCCTCGCTAAACCAATCCACCCGCAAACGACCGCCGGGTAGAAAAACATCGTCCACCGAGTCATCTGCCATGGCCATGACCGCGGCCCTTCCTGGAATGATGGGAGACCAGGTTCGATTATGGCGATCCCATCCATCCAACGCAAGCAGCCTCTTGGGCAAGCGAACTCCTTGCCGCCGTCGCCGCCGCGACAATCGTTACTTCAGTTTCAGTTTCTGGTGGCAGGTGCGGCAGCGGACGGCGTGCAGGCGCACTTGCTTCTGGCATTTGGGACAACGCTTGAAACGCGATTTCCGGCGCGCCTTGGTTTGCGGTCGAGTTTGCACGATCGATCTCCCTTAGCTGTCAAACGAAACCTCGGCGAGCGGCAGGCGTCACCCTTCGATTCCACACATCCATGGGCCGACGCCTGCCGCTCACCGGGATTATTCCATTCTTCTTGTATAGACGCGCCGGTACGGGGAGGCAATGCGGTTCTTCCGCCAACGCCGGACGATCGAAGTTCGACCCTTGAAACCGAGACGACTTCTCGCCAATTTAGGAGCAACGTCGCTCATTTGTCCCGCGCTCCGTTGCGCGTTGCGGCGAAACGGATCTTTCTCACGAGGGAAATTTCATGGAACGCTCCGTCATCCTGTGTATCGTCCTCTTGTTGTTAACCGCCCCCGCTGCCGTCTTCGCCGAGGGCAAACGGCCCATGACCATCGACGATCTCTTTCGCTTCCAGCGCGTTAGCGATCCGCAAATCAGTCCCGACGGCAAACTCGTCGTCTACGTCGTCGGCGTCGTCGATCTCAACGCCAATAGCATTTCCTCGACCCTCTGGCTGGCTGCTACCGACAAGGGCGAACTGCGTCAACTCACCACTACCACCAAAAAAGATCGTCATCCGCGCTGGTCGCCCGATGGCAAACACATCCTCTTCGAGTCGAATCGCAGCGGCGACAATCAGCTGTGGATGATCGACCTTGCCGGCGGCGAAGCGCGACAACTGACGAAGATTAGCAGCGAAGCGAGCAACGGCGTCTGGTCGCCCGATGGCAAGCATATCGCCTTCGTATCGGCGGTTTATCCCGAATATAGCGACAAGCCGTTCAAGGAGAGCGACGCCCTCAACAAAAAACGCAAAGAGGAGATCGAGAAAAGCCCCGTCAAGGCGAAGGTTCACACCAAGCTGTTCTATCGCCATTGGGATTCCTACGTCGAGGACAAGCGACAACATTT
>JAKBCS010000240.1:2724-5172 GCA_021807595.1 Planctomycetota bacterium
TGCCAACCATAAACTCCTCGCCGAACTCGATATGCCGCGCCCCGAAAGCGTCAAAGTCAAAGTCGAAGGTGCCGACATGCAAATGTGGATCTTGAAACCGCCCGGCTTCGATCCCAAGAAGAAATGGCCGCTTGCCTATCTCGTTCACGGTGGGCCGCAAGGCGCATGGGAAGACGGTTGGAGCTATCGTTGGTGTCCCGAATTGTGGGCGGCGCAGGGCTACGTCGTCGCTCTGCCGAATCCGCGCGGCAGCACCGGCTTCGGTCAGAAATTCGTCGATGAGATCAGCGGCGATTGGGGCGGCAAATGTTTCGACGATCTGATGAAGGGCGTCGATTACATGGAGAAACTGCCGTACATCGATAAGGAGCGCATGGGCGCGGCGGGCGCTTCGTTCGGCGGCTACATGATGGATTGGTTTCAGGGCAACACGACGCGCTTTAAGACGCTCATCACTCATTGCGGCGTGTATAACTTCGAGAGCATGTACGCCCAGACCGAGGAGCTATGGTTCGACGAATGGGAACACGGTGGCCCGCCCTGGGGACCGAACCGCAAGTCTTACGAGAAACATTCGCCGCATCGCTACGCCAAAAACTTCAAGACGCCGATGCTCATTATCCACAACGATCTCGATTTCCGCGTCCCAGTCGGTCAGGGGCACGAACTGTTCACCACGCTCCAACGCCTACGCATCCCGTCGAAGTTCATCAACTTCCCCGATGAGGGGCATTGGGTGACGAAGCCGAAGAATAGCGAATACTGGCACAAGGAAGTGTTCGCCTGGCTGAAGAAGTACGTCCCACCGGGAGGCCGTTAAGGGCACGAAAAAAGCGAATCACCGGCCCGGAGCGCAAGCGACGGGCTAAAACCAGTTCGCCTGGTGGGTCGCGCTTCGTTTGACCCACCCTACTTTGTCCAGATACGGTTCAAGGAATGGAACATGAGAAGGCGCGAGTGTGGAGTAATAAGCGATAATGGAGATAGTGTTTGCTGGCGCGTGTGGGTGCCGAAGGCCGAGCGTGTGGAGTTGGTGTTGCTCGACGGTTCGCACCGCCGCGCTGTGCCGATGGAGCGGGAGGAAGACGGCCACTTTTCTTGCACCCTGCCCAATGTGCCGGAAGGGCAGCGCTATGCTTATCGTCTGAACAACGGCCCGGAGCGTCCCGATCCTCGATCGTTGTGGCAGCCCGACGGCGTTCACAGTGCTTCCGCCCTCGTCCGCCCCCAGCGCTTTCGATGGACCGACGCCCACTGGAAGGGGATTCCGCGCGAAGATCTCGTTTTCTACGAACTTCACGTCGGCACCTTCACGCCGGAGGGAACCTTCGAGGCGATCGTCCCGCGCCTGCCGGCTCTGCGCGAGCTGGGTGTGACGGCGCTGGAATTGATGCCGATTGCCCAGTTCCCCGGCGCGCGTAATTGGGGCTACGACGGTGTTGGTTTCTACGCCGCCCAGAACAGCTACGGCGGACCCCACGGCTTGCAAAAGCTGGTCGATGCCTGCCACGCCGCCGGCTTGGCCGTCTTTCTCGATGTCGTCTACAACCACATCGGACCCGAAGGCAACTATCTCGGCGAATTCGGCCCCTATTTCACCGAACGCTATCGCAACGCCTGGGGACCGGCCTTCAACTACGACGGTCCCGGCTCCGATCCGGTGCGCGATTTCATTCTCGACAACGTGCGCTCGTGGATTGGCGATTTTCACTTCGACGGCCTGCGCCTCGACGCCGTTCACGCCATGGTCGATCTGCGTCCACGCCATATCCTGCGCGAGATTAAAGAGGCGGCAATCCCCCTCACCCTGCCCTCTCCCCCTGAAGGGGGAGAGGGTAAGGGTGAGGGGGTCGAACCTCGCCGCGTCCACATCATCGCCGAGAGTCTGGTCAACGATGTCCGCATGGTCCGCGCCCCGGAGCGCGGCGGCTATGGACTCGACGCCGAATGGAACGAGGATTTCCACCATGCCCTGTACGCTTACCTCACCGGCGAACGGCAAGGGAAATACGGCGATTTCGTCGAGATTCGCAGCCTGGCCCGCGCGCTGGGGCAGACGTTTCATCTCGACGGCAGCGTCTACAGCACCTACCGCGGACGACTGTGGGGCGCTCCCGCGGAGGGGTTGCCAGGCGACCATTTCGTCGTCGGCGTGCAGAATCACGATCACGTCGGCAACCGACCGCACGGCGACCGCTTGGCCGCCCTGGTCGAACCGCCCAAGCTGCGCCTGGCGGCCAGTCTGATGTTGCTCTCCCCCTATCTGCCGTTGTTGTTCATGGGCGAAGAGTACGGCGAAGAGAATCCGTTTCCCTTCTTCTGTTCGTTCCACAATCGCAATCTGGTCGAGGCCGTGCGCCAGGGCCGGCGGCGCGATTACGGCTTCGCGCCCGGAGAGACGATGCTCGATCCCCAGGCGGAAGCGACGTTCGCGGCGGCCAGGCTGAG
>JAKBCS010000102.1 GCA_021807595.1 Planctomycetota bacterium
ATCAACTCGATCAACTGATCGCGGATACCTGGACATTCGATGTCGTGACGGGCAAGTGGGAAGAAAGGAAGCCGTCCCGCTGTCCTTCTCCCCGCGGCGGCCATGCGATGCTGTGGCTGCCCAAGGCAAAAAAAGTGCTGCTGGTGGGCGGTTACGGATATGCATCGGAAGTGGGATACATCGGTGGGTTCTACAGTCGGCCGCCCCTGGAAGCGTGGATCTATGACACCGCCGCCAATCGCTGGGATCTGATCGCGCACTTCGACGATCTTAAAAATAGCCCGCAAGCGGCGTCGAACGTCTTTCTCCGGGCGGCGGTCAACGAAGACGACGTGGTCGCCGTGGTTGCCAGTCCCAGCATTTACACGCCGAACGAGACCTGGCTGTTACCCGTTGATGCAACCAAGACGGACGAACGCGGGACGACCAAGTACGGCGGCAAACCCGACGACGCTATCCGCCGCACCGGACCTTACGATCCCCGGTGGTATCACCAAGACGTACCGCTTGCCGATCCGAAGCAAGTCGAGGCCGATCTGAAAAACTTGCCTGCCAATCGGTGGATGCTCCGACCGACGCCGAAGTTGCCTCGGCCAAACATGGATTGGGGATCGGCGGTGTTCGCTCCGGAACTCGATTCGATCGTTCGCTTTTCGGGCGGCCACTCGGCCTACAGCGGCACTGCCCCGCAAGTCTACGATGTCAAAACCGACCGCTATTCGATTCCTTTCGCCCCTGAGATACCTCTGGAATATGTCGGCAGCAACGATCAAGTCAGCGGCGAATGGAGTTTCAAAGGCAACCCGTGGATGGCGATGCACACCTATAAGTCCACCGGCTACGATTCCAATCTCAAAAGCCTGGTTTTCGTTCCGCATCAGTACACCTATTTCTTCGATCCGAAACAGGGCAAATGGTCGCGGAACTCACAGCGGAATCCGTATCGCCCACACGCTTTCATCAACGTCGTTTGCTCGACACCCCGCGGCGCGGTGGTGTGGGCCGACGACTGGAACGGCCGAGAGGGATTGTGGCTCCTGGATTCGTCCACGCGCACCTGGAAGGCTCTGCCTCTGAAAGGATCGCTGCCGACGAAGGGCGACGATAGCCACGGCATGGCCTACGATTCCAAGCGCGATCGGTTGTTGCTGCTCAGCCGCGTCGGCAAGAACAAGGGCGACGTAGCGGCCTACGACCTCAAGACCGGCGAGGCGACCTGGCTGAACGCAGCCGGCAAGGACAAAGCCGCCGTGTCGTCGCGCGAGACGATTTATCTTCCCGAAGCCGATGCCGTGCTGATCGGCGCGAGGATAGCGGACGCGGACGGCAAACCTCTGTGGCTGTTGTACGACTGTGAGAAGAACGCATGGTTCGGCGCGAGGCTAACGGGCGCGGACCCCATCGGCGAAAAACCACGGATGAGCTTTAATAACTCGATCGGTCTGATGTACGATCCCAACCGCAAGCTGGTCTGGGCGGTCGGACAGAACAGCCATGTCCACGTCTTGCGCTTCGATCCGAGGAAAACAGATAAAATAGAGTTGAAATGACATATTCCTTATTCTGGGAACAATCGATAAGCACGATAGACTCAACCGCGGGTGTGCATCTTTTACTTGGGTGATATTCTCGTTCCCACGCTCCTGCGTGGGAACGAGAGTCGGGATTCTCCGCGTCCCGTCTGACGCGCCGCAGAGCGGCGGGACGCGCGTTCCCACGCAGGAGCGTGGGAACGAGGATTGTTCGGAATTCGGACTCGTACCGCAGAGCGGTGAAAACGGCGTTCCCACGCAGAGCGTGGGAACGAGGAGGTTAGAGCTTTTACTCGAACAAATACGACTGGGTTAGTCCTCAATTTTCAGTTTGATCTCATCGGAGTTGCCCTTTAGTTCCGGCGCGTACATGGCGTAGCCTCGTGTGGGTAGAGCGCTGAAGTTACCGGGGATTTCGGCACGCAGACGGTAGGCGATACTGTGCTTACCGCGAGCGAGACGGCGAACGAAGAAGCAGACCTTCTCGTCGCGCAGTTCCATGTACGCGCCCATATCATTGGCGTTGTAGCCGCTGCGGACCAGGAGCGGTTCGAAGCCGGACGCCTTGGGATCTTCAAATATCAGATATTCGTAGTCGTTTTTGCTGTCGATCTCCAGTTCGACCTCGACCAGATCGCCGCTCTTGAGCGACGACAGGTTCGGCAACTCCGTTCGCTGGAACTTCTCGATCTTTTGATCGAGTGCTTGCCCGCGCGAGCCGGACACCTTCTTCGATGCCTCGACGCGCGTCAGCTTGTAATACTTGCGATTGACCTTCACTTCGAGACCGGCTCTCGTAATGAAATCCTCCAACGTGAAGTTGGTGAGATAGGCGTTGAAATAGACCGGGCCAGTCCCCTGACGCTTAATCTCCAAGGTATGCTTGCCGGTATCGACGGCGTCGCCCTTGAGGTTTAGCTTGTTGTCGAAGCTAAACAGGTTCTTGGCGTCGATCTTAACCTCCTTGTGTTTCTTGCCGTCGAGCCAAACTTCAACGGTCATGTCGGGCTTATCCTCGCCGCTGGCCTTCAAATAGTCGGCCATCGCCTCGACGCACACTGCCGTATCGCGCGTACTGTTCCAATAGGTCGAATGCTTGCGATTGTTGAGCAGATACTTCACCAGGCCGGAAGCCTTGGCATCCTTGGGACTGGTGCGCGACAACAATTTGAGATAATAGGCGTCTGCTTCAATCTCGCTGCCGTACCAGAACCACCAGGCGTTGCCGGCGGGCAGCTTCAGGTACGCCGTCTGGTTCTCTTCGTCGCGAACAACGAATTGCTCGATGTTCTTGAGAATCATGGCCAATTTCTCGGCTTGTTGTTCCTTGTGAAGAGCCAAGCCGAACATGGCCTTGGCGTAGACGGCCAAGTCCACGCGGTCGCGGTAGAGGAACTCGCGCATGTCGTTGCTGGACGCGCCGGCGTCAACCAGCACCATGTACACGAAAGCATCGAGATTGTCGGCCTTATCCTTCCAGGGTTGGATGCGGGCCGGGGCGTTGCGGAGACGCTGCGTCTGATCGCCTTGGTAATTCTTCAGCCAGGCCAGGCCGCGTTCGAGCATGCCTTGCGGTAGAGCGACGTTGTTGTCCTTGGCGATTTGCAAGCCGTGGACGACGACGGCGGTGGTATGCGGCCACGATTGCTCGCCGAAACCGGAGAACCAACCCCAGCCGCCGTCGCCGCACTGCATCCCAGCCAACGCCTCGATACCGGCGGCGACCATCCGGCGAACTTCGTCTTCATCGAAGACGGGATTGCGGGGATAGCGTTTCCAGCCCTCGGCGCGTTTCTTGTCGTCGCCGATCTCTTGAGCGTTGAGATTCGTTCGCTTCTTTTGGATGTCTTTTAAGTCCAGTTTCATGTTTTGCAACACGCGCTGGGTGATAATGGTCGGCAGGAAGCGATTGAGCGTCTGCTCGGTGCAGCCGTAAGGATACTCGACCAGATACGGCAGGGCGTCTACCATCGCGCCGGCCAAGGTCGGCGAATAGTGAACTTCCAGCATCGTTTCGTTGATGCGCCGTTCGGCGGGCACGTTGAAAACGACGCGGGCGGACTTGTCGTCGACGCGGACAACGCCGGAGAACGACTCGGTTTTCAACATGCCATGCACATAGCAGGGGAACATCATCTGCATGGCGTCGGACTCTTCGTCGCTGACGGCTTTCATGCGGACGACCGCATCGCCTTCGTGGAGTACCTTGACGCGCCAATCCACGCGCTTTTCACCGCCGGCGGGAATGCTCACCGTGCGTTCCACCTCGCCGCTCGCCGCCAACGTGCCGCCTTCCAGATCGAGCGACACTTTCACGGACTTTTCGGATTTCAAATAGTTGTGAACGTTCGCCGACAATACGACTTCGTCCTTCTGCACGAAGAAACGGGGAGCTTGCAGGCGGACGATGAGATTCTTTTTGGTGACGACCTCCACGTCGCCCTGACCGACCCGAGTGCCAGCACCCATCGCCCAGACTTTTACCTTCCAGGCGGTGAGGTTCTCCGGCATGTCGAGGGACACCTCGGCCAAGCCGTCCTTGTCGGTAGTCAGCGATGCCAACCACAGTGCGGTATCGGCGAAGTTTTTGCGCACCAGCGGAGCCGCTCCCGGCGGAGTCGATTCTCCCGAATCGACCCTTTTCCTCTCGGCTTTATCGTTCCCATCTCCGGCACGATCTTCGCCGGGCTCGGCCCCGGCGCGTAATTGAAGTTGTTCCTTGGCAACGCCTGCGAGGCCGCCTCCGGCAAACGCCGCTTGATTCATCGACTTAGCGTCGGCCTCGCCTTTGGCTTGCGCTTGACCGTTCCTGCCCAAGCGGAGTTCCTCCACCACGCTCGCGCCGAAGACGCCGAGATTGGACATACCGATCTCGCCGCTGCGTAACAGTTGGCCGAGATTATGCGTCAGGCTGGTCTCTGTATACGGAGTGTGATGGCGACGCCACTTCCAGAAGAACTCGCGTATTTCCGGTATGTTCGAGCCGCCGGAAATGTACTCGACGCTCTTGTCGTAGATCGACAGTACCGTCGAACCGACGAACGGCTTGCCGAAGAAGTCGGTGAGTTTCACCTTCACCGTGGCTTTTTGGCCGGGCAAATACTCCTTTTGCGAGGGTTGAACGTCCACATTCAACACGCGCTTTTCCGGTGGCACCACGACCTCGCGCACTTCGGTATGCACGCCGCCGTTGGCTACCGTAACCGCCTCGACGAAGAAGTTGGGCATATCCTTCTGCACCACGGCGATCTCTTCGGCGATGCTTTTGCCTTTGAGCCGCAGCATCTTGGGAGGCAAGTATACGCCGTTGCTCGGACGAACGAATAGCAAGACGACGCTATCGTTTCGGTTGGTGTTGAGGAGCAGTTGCACCTTCTCGCCGGGCTTGTATTCGCGCTTGTCGGTCGTTAGCTCAATGTCGTTGAAGCGGAAATCGCGGCCATCGAAGCCTTCGCCGCGCACCACGAAGACGTAACCGCCTTCCATGGTGTGTCCCTTGGCATCGGTCAATTTGAACGAGATGCGGTATTGGCCGGACTCCGCCGCCTTCATCTGTTGCGATGCCTTGCCTTCGTCGTCGGTGTCCAGTTTCCACGTTTGCACCGACTTCTCGACCGGCTCATGCGCTTCGTTGTAGGTTATTTTCAACAGGTTCAATTCGCCCTTGCCTTGCACCGGCTTGCCGTCCAACGTCTGTGCGCGGAAGCTGGCACGCATCGTGTCGCCAGCCCGGTAGTAGCCGCGATCGAGCCAGGCGAACACTTGGAACGGCTTTCGCGATACCAACACATCTCCGGTTCCGACGATGGTGCGGCGCGATTCGTCCGTCACCTCGGCGGTTATCGAATACTTGTGATCCGTGTCGCCGTGTAGTGTCTTCGCCAATGCCGTGTCGATGGGCACTTCCACCACGCCGTCGGGACCGATCTCGACTTCGTTCTCCAACACGACTTCCGGCTGTGCGTGTCCTCGACCCCACCAGATGGGCAGAGGACGTTTGCAACCCCACTCGCGCCAGCCAGGATACCAGGCATAGTCGGCGGCAAACCACCAGTAGCCCCGACCGTAGAACCAGTCCCATGTGCCGCGGGGATACCAACGCTCGTCGTGGCTCGTTCGCAGCACCTTGTACTTGACCTTGGCGCGGACGACCGGAGCGCCGAAGTAGTATTTCGCCGTTACCTTGGCCTTGATCTTCTCGCCCAGACGCACCGGCTCTTTCGGCGCATCGATCGTCACCTCAAACTCCGGCTTCTTGTATTCCTCGACGCGGAAACTGCCACCTCCGTGGTAATTCTTGCCGGACGGATCGAAAATCTGCACGGCGTACAGACCGAGTGTGACACCCTTGGACAATGGGAACTCGCCGGACAGACCGCCGTATTCGTCGGTCGTGAAGTTCTTCTCGAAGACTTTCTCGCCCTTGGGATTGTGAATGCGGACCACGAACGCTTGTTGTGCGAATGCGGACTTGTCGTTCTGATCGTATTTGGCGTGTTCGATCCAGGCCTTGAACTGTACTTTCTGGTCGGGGCGATAGACGGGGCGATCCGTGATGGTGAACACCTTGGTGGCGTTGTAGTCGGCGTCGTAATTCAGTCCGTACCAGATGCCGGTGAAGCCGAGATAGGCGAGTCGTTCTTCCCCCTCATTCTCTCCCTTTTTCTTCCGAGCGGTGACGAGCCATTGATGGTCTTGGGGCATTTTCGCTTGCGCGAGAACCATCTGCCCTTCGGCGTCGGTCGTGCCGTTGAATTCGGTCGTGTCGATGCGCCAATTGTTCGCATTGCCCAACCACGTCTGCCGATAGCCGAAGAAATTCATGTCGGCTTGTGAGATAGGCTTGCCGCTAACGGCGTCGGCGACATAGTAGAACGCCTGGTTCTGGAATTGCTTCTTCAATACGATGGTATCGTTGACCCAAACGAGGATTCGGCTGACGTTGCCGTCCTGCATTTTCGATTTGACGAGATAAGCACCGGCCTTCTCCATCGGCGTGGACACGGTGATGCGGTCGTCGATGTGATCGGGAAACGGCTTCAGCTCCACATCCCAAGAAGCCACTTTGTCGCCGAGGTATTGCAACTCGTTCTGTTCGACCAGACGATGACCGATATTGCCGACATTGATTCTATTCCAATCGAGCTGCTTTGCATTGTCCCTGAGATAGACCTTCACGTCGTCGAGCAGTTTGGAAACCTTGACGGCGTGGGCCTCGAAGGTAACCTTGTGGCCGTTGCGATAGCGGAAATCGACGACGGCCTTCTTGCCGGCGGGTTGCGTCGCTCCCGGTTCAAAGCGGCCCCAGTTGCCGACGATCTGATCGAGCCGCTTGCGGCGAAAGGCATCGTGCCCCGGGCCGTATTCGGCTATCGCAAGTTTCCAAGCCTCGGCGGACTTGACGTACTGACGGCGATCTTCGTATTCGCCGGCAAGTAAATCGCGCGCTTCCTCGCCGAATTTCGACTTGCCGCGCTTGGCCACGCGCTCGCTGATCTTGATCCAATTGAACTCGTCGGGCAGGGTGAAGCGTTTGAGGCCCGTCGCCAATTTGGCAATCGTCTCGTCGTCTCGAAGGGTTTGCAACGCAAACGTGCCCGTCTTTTGCTCGCCCTGGTCGCTGCCGCGGAAACCGATGCCGTACTGCGCCATGGTCTGAACGCCAAACTGCGAACGACAAAAAATGGCCAAAATCATATCGACTTCGTTGGCGCGACTCGAATCGAACTCGACGGCTTGAGCGAGCATCCATCGCCATCTATCACCGTCGTTGGCCGCCTTCTCGTAGCTCCGCGGCACGCGATAGTAAATGGGTTCGCCCTGTTCGTCCACGGGCGCTCCGCGTTGCTCGCCGCGATTGCGCCAACGATACCCCTCTTCATAATCCGGCAGCTTGCTCAGGTCGGTGAGATATTGCAAGCGCCACGGTTCGTGCCAGCCCGCTCCGTCCTTCAGCAAGCGAGCAAAGTGCATGGCGAAACGCGAGAGGGCGGCTTTATCGGGTTCCTTGGCGGTCAGAGGAAGGGCCTGTTGCATCAACTGCAAAGCGCGCGTGCGATCGCGTTCCGTCGAACCGACCCAGCGCCCGCCACCGCGATGACTGCCCCGATAGAACTTGCCGGCGACGATGAAGCCGTAATGCTCCGTGTTATTGCTGGCGTAACTCTCCGCTGCCGTATCCAGAAGATGCCAATTGTCCTTGTGCGCGGCGATGACCCCTTCAAGAAAATCGTCGATTTCTTCGGTGCGTGCCAGCCGTTGCAAGCAAACGATGGCGGTCGTCAGATCCGAACCGACCTTGGCGGGATCGTCTTTGGGATCGAGGGCCAGCTGGCGCAGCCCGTCGTAGGCATCCTTGAAATTGCCCGCTTGATATGCCTTCATCAGTTTTTCTCGTCGTCCCGCGGAGGCAGGATCGGCGGCAATAAGCCACAGCGCCGCCGAGAACAAAGTCAAAGCGACGCCCAGCACCATCGCAGCCCGCTTCGCGTGCATATTCGCACCCCTGACCGGATAGGTTGTCCCTAAAAGCCGAGACCGTCTCCCTCCGAGCGGCAGACGATCCCCTCTCAAAGAAAAGACGACTCTGGAGGCCAATTGGTTTGCCTGACCCGACAACTCGGCGACGAACGCCACCGATGGGCTTCAGAAAGAACTTGACCGCCCCTTCATTTGTGTCCTAAAGTTGCTCGTTCGACCGATATGCCGCCATCGCCCGCCAAATCGACGGGGAGGCGTGAGCAGCCCCTGGCTTATCGAGTGATTTCTCCCGCCTGGTGAAGGAGTTCGTCGTGGTTCGCGTCCACCCTGCCGATCTATCTTCTTTTGTCGACAAGCAACTCCACGACGAAATCCGACCCGATTGCAGCAATCCTTCGGGATTGTACTGTCCTGGCGAAGTGCGCATTCTCGTGATCGACGACGACGATGCAATCTGTCGCATGATCCAAATGGCTCTCGGTTCCAGCGCGTATCGAGTCGATGCCGTTTCCGAGACCGGGCGAATCGAGGAAATGCTGCGCTCGGCAACGTATCACATTGTCCTGCTCGATCTAGTGTTGCCGGGAATACCATCGGAACAAGTGTGGAATTTACTCCGCGAAGCGCAACCCGACGCCAGCATTATCGTCGTAACCGGATACCCTTCTCTCGACAGTGCCCTCGACTGTTTGCGGGCGCGCACCTACGACTATCTGACGAAACCGTTCCAATTGAGACATCTGCAACACGTCGTCCAACGCTGTCTGGAAAGCCGCGGACAGCTGCGCCTGTCGGAGGAAGCGCTGCGCGAATCGTTGGGCAAGGTTATTCGAGAACGGCGCAAAACGCTGGGATTGACTCTGGCTCAGATGGCGCAGCGCACCGGCGTGTCGCTCGGCTATTTGTCGCAGATCGAGCTGGGCAAAAACTCGGCTTCGATCGAAACGCTCTATCGAATCTCGTTGGGACTAGGCATGAAGATCGCCGAGATGTTTCAGTGCGTCCAAAACGTCTGATTCGAGTATGCTAAAGGGGGATGCAATCGCCTTCGCGAGAAGGAACCCCCGATGTCGTATCGTTCGCGCATCTTTCTGTGGCTCGCGGTATTCGTCGCCGTCGTTCCTCCCACGCTTGCGGCCGACGACCTCGAAGACGAACCGTATCTCCCCGGATTGGACGCCCGCTATCGAGACGACGAAGGGAACGCGGCGACGCGGCTCGATGCCCAGATCGCCTTTCATTGGAGCGACGCGCCGCCCGATGCGCGGCTGACGGCGGGGGAGTTTCGGGCGACATGGCGCGGACATTTGTTCGCTTCTCCGCGCGGCGATTATCGGTTTCACCTCTTTGGCCGAGGCGAGATCGAATTGAAAATCGCCGGCAAAGTCGTCGTCGCTCGGCAGATGGTGCGCGACGGCTGGGCATCCTCGCCCGCCGTCCCGCTTACGAGCGATTATCACACTCTGGAACTATCGTATCGGCGAACGGAACGGGACTCTCGCTTGATGCTCTTGTGGTCCGGCCCCGATTTCGGAATCGAGCCGATCCCGCCGCGTGCCTTGGTTCATCCGCGCGAAACCCGCATCGACAGCGATTTCGAGCGCGGCCGGTTGTTGGCGCGCGTACTGCGTTGCGGTCGCTGTCACGCCGAGGAACAACCTCCACGATCGGCTCCGGCACTCGATCGTCTTGCGGGAAATCTCTCGCCCGCTTGGTTGAAGCGCCAGCTGACGACCGGCACGCATACCGCCAACGAACGCTCGCCGCGACGGATGCCGTCGTTCGATCTTACGGAGGAACAGGCATCGGCCCTCGCCGATTGGCTGCTGACGCCGCAACGACCGCAAACGTCTCTTCCCACGCCACCGCGCGACGAGATACCTCGCCCAAAAAAAATGAAACCGGATGCTAGAACCGGCGAACGACTGTTCGTCACGCTCGGTTGCTTGGCCTGTCACGGTTGGCGCGAGTTGGGGGCGAGCGGTTGGCTCGGCGGCGGTGACCTAACGCACATCGCCGACAAACGACCCGCCAATTTTTTCTCCGCATGGCTGACCGATCCAGCTCGACTCAACCGCGATCATCGCATGCCCACATTCTCGTTGACGGCCGAAGCACGCACCTCGCTCGCTCTGTTTCTGGCACAACAAAAATCCGACGGGGAACGTCCCAAGGATGTCGTCCATCCTCCCCGCGTCGACGAAGGACGCAAGCTCGCCGAGCAGCTCCGCTGTGCCGCCTGCCATCGCCTGCCCGAAGCGCTCCCGGAACGGGACAGGTCGCCGCCTCGACTCGACAAAAGCTCGCATTGGGATCGCTCTTGTCTCGATAAGCCGGACGCGAAGAACCGTCGTCCCGGCTATCGTTTGCACGAAGCCGAGGCGCGAGCCGTGCGCCGATATTTCACCGAGGCGCGCTCGACTCCGCGCGACGGAGCGCTGTTGTTGGCCGAGTCCAATTGCCTCGCCTGTCATGCCCGCGAGGGGACGCGCGAGTCGATTCCACTGCTGCCGCCGTTGTTGTCCGACAAGCTGGCCGCGGTCGGCAAACGTTATCCGGAGCTGATGTCCCAGCTACCGGCGATGACACCGCCCGCTCTCAACGCAATCGGCGACAAACTCACCGACCGCGCCCTCGTCGAAGCCATCGCCCGGCGCGGCGAGCCGCATCGTCCCTACTTGCGCGTCCACATGCCGCGCTTTCCCCTGTCCGAAGGCGAGCTTCAAACCTTGATTCGCTATCCGATCGACGCAGACCGCATACCACCGCACGAGACCAAGGATCTCGCCGTGGACACAGCAAAGCGCAATCGTTACGCGCTGGCGGGCGGTCGGCTCGTATCCAGCGAGGGATTCGGTTGCACCAGTTGTCATGCGTTCGGTTCCATCCAGCCGGCAAGCGATTCCATCAACGCACGCGGGCCGGATCTCAAACAGTTGGATCGACGCATTCGCCGTCCTTGGTTCGATCGTTGGGTGCGCAATCCGGCGCGGATCGTGCCTCGCATGGAGATGCCTTCGGTACAAATCCCCGTCGCCGGAGTTCTCGACGGCAAGCTCGACGATCAACTCGACGCCGTGTGGCACGTCCTCAATCTGCCGGGCTTTCAGCCGCCATTGCCCAATCCCATTCGCATCCTGCGACACACCGGCAATCGTCCCGATGCCGAACCGATTGTGCTGACGGATCTGCTTCAGAACGGGAAGAAGGTTCGACTTCAGCCGTTTCTCGCCGGTTTGGCAAATCGGCACAACGTCCTGTTCGATCTGGAATGCGGCGGTTTGGCCCAATGGAGCGTTGGCGACACCGCGCGCCAGTACTCTCGCGGCAAAGCGTGGTTTTGGGAAGCGGCGGGAACGACCGTTCTCGATACCGGGCGCGCCGAGCCGGATCTATCACTGTTTCTCGATGGACGCGAATCGACCGCGCGACCGCTGGGTCAATTCGTCACCGAAGCGGACGCCTGGCAAACCGAAAGGTCGAGCGCCACCCTGCAATATCGCTTGAAATTCGACGTTCCCGCACCGGAGGGCAAGGAACCGCGAACGATCGTCGCCCGCATCCGCCGCAAAGTGTCGCCGCGCTCCAAGGGATTCGCTCAAGAAATCACCGTCGAGGGCGTGCCGGAGGGAGCGCGGGTTTGCTTCTATCTACTCCCCTCATCGGCAAAGGCGAAACGAGCGGCGGACGGTCGGACCCTCCATTTCGGCGCGCGTTTCGCCGGGTGCATCGTTTTGGCCGAACCGAAGGGAACATCGTTCGCCGTCGATGCGCAAACCTTGCTCGCATCTCCCGATCCCAAGGGACTGGTCCGTGTTTTGCTACATTACGAATCCGAAATTCCGCTCGACCGTTTCGCCGAGCCGCCTCCCGAAACGTCGGTCGCGCGGAAAGGAGAGCCGATCGAAGTCGCGCCCGGTTTCCAGGGCGAACGATTGCCATTGCCCTCCGGCATCATGCCCAGCGGACTGTGTTGGAGCAACGAGGGGCGATTGATCTTTTGCACGCTTAAGGGGCAAGTGTACGAGGCCATTGACAGCGACGGCGACGGTGTTAAAGATCGTTTGCGCCTGCTCGCGGACGGCTTACCCGTACCTTTCGGCGTCCATGCCGCAAAAGATTCTGTGGACATCAGCGCCAAAAACGCTCTGCTTCGTCTTTCTATCGGGCCATTCGGAAAGAGCGTTGAGACCCTGGCGTCCGGGTGGGGCTACAGCGCCGACTATCACGATTGGGCCGTCGGATTGCCGCACAACGAACGCGGCGAATACTTCCTCGGATTGCCCTGCCAACAAGACGAGCGCTCTTCCGCCGCAGCCCGCTTTCACGGCAGCGTCTTGCGGCTAATGCCGCGCCAACCCACCCGCGACGATCCGCGCCGCTTCGCTCTGGAACCGATCTCGGATGGACATCGTTTCCCGATGGGCCTGGCACTCGATCGCAACGGCGAGTTGTTCGTCACCGATAATCAGGGCAATTACAAACCATTTAACGAACTGAACCACGTCCGAGCGGGCGCGCACTTTGGTTTTATCAACGCATTGGATCGCGGGAAACCGTCGCCTCCGCGCTCTCCGTCTGCCCTCGACATCCCGCATCCGTGGACGCGCAGCGTCAACGGAATTTGCTTTCTCAATTCACCGAAGGAATTAAAGACTCGGTTGGGTCGAGATGTTTTTGGTCCGCTCGAAGGCCATCTGATCGGCTGCGAATACGACACGCGCCGCCTTATCCGCATGACGCTCCAGCGCGTCGGCGACACCTTCCAAGGCGCGGCCTATCCGTTGAGCATCCCACCGAGCGATCCGCAGCGCGGCTTTCTCGGCCCACTCGTGGCCGGGGTCTCGTCGCGCGGCGACTTGTACGTCGGCAGCATCCGGGACAGCGGGTGGGGAGCCGGGGCCAATGTCGGCGAGATCGTTCGCATTCGATTCCAGCTCGACCGACTGCCTTGCGGCATCGCCGAGATGCGCGCGACCCACGACGGTTTCACGCTCGATTTCTTCCGCTCCATCGACCGCGAATTGGGTGGTCGCATCGAGAGCTACTCGCTCCAATCCTACCGCCGCGAAGCCACCCCGGCCTACGGCGGTCCCGACCGCGAACGGCGCACCGAAAAAGTGACCGCCGCGAATGTCTCCGCCGATGCGCGGCGGGTGACGCTGAAACTTGCCGCGATGCGTCCGGGTTTCGTCTACGAATTGCGTCTGAAAAACCTCGCCCCCGGAGGCGGTACCTTCCACCCCGCCGAGGCGCATTACACGCTGAACGTCGCGCCGAAATGAGTCGCTTCCAGGCGTCGAGGAAGCATTCCAGCGACCTTACGAAAAAGCCGCCGGTGGTAAGAACCGCCGACGGCTTGGGATGCGAACGCGATGGATCCTCGAATCCTACTGCGAACTTTTACCCTCGCGTAGCTCTTTTACGCGCTTCATCAATTCCTCGCGGCGGCTGACACGATCCTGGTCTTCCGTATCGTCGACGCTGTTTCGCGCCAGCAATTTGCCATCGCCGTCGAGCATCAGTACTTCGATGCGCGACGAGTCGCTCACCTTGGCCAAGGAGGACTTTCCGCCGTCGAAATCGATCAGAATGGTATCGCGATCATTCTGGGTGGGGTTGAAGTCCACGAACAGCCCCGTCGTAATGTTCTTCTTCGGCGTGCGCGGCGGTGCCTTCTCGGCGTAGAGATCGAATCGATTTTTAGCATGATCCCACAGGGGTAGGTCCGTCTTCACTCTTCTGCCGATGATTTCGCCGCGACCAACGAGAACGCGATCCGCGATAGCCCAATCGCCTACGGGGCGAGTCTCGCTCTCCTTGGTTCCGGTGGCTACTTGTTCCACCCAGCGCTGAAACTGAAATACCACTTGCTCGGCGTCGGGGTTTTGCGTCCAGAAAGGTGAGGCCGCACTGTGGGGTGCGGGCCATCGAGGATCCTTGTTACCTTTCACCCCCCGTTTCTCGTCGACCACATAGTAGAATGTCTCGCGAGGTGTTCGGACCACATCCTTAATCTCAAACCATTCCTTGGAGGCCATCTTTGCCTCCACCTTGTAGGCTGGGGATGCCACGTCGTCGCGTTGATAGTTGGGATTGGCCATCTCAACTTTGACCCTGTAGCGGTAGGCTTTGCCGGATTCAATGGTCACGTCGCAGAACCGAACCAGGCAGTATTCGGGATAAGTCATGTCCTCGCTGGGGGGCGATGTCGTGAGAGCCGGTTGCGTGGCTCCTTCATCAACAGGGGGAGGAGCATAGGGGCGGAACGGATTGATGGCGAGGTTTTTCTGATTCGATTTGGGAGCGGCGATCGAGACGTTTCGAGCGGAGGTTAACTTGCCCAATGTCTCTTGGAGTTTGGGCAATTCGGCGGCCACGTCGGGATACTTGGATTTCACTTCTTCGGCGGGCGCTTCGGGTTGAGCGCCGGGGCGGCCTCCGCCCGGAGGAATCATGCCGGGCTGAAACATGCCGGGCGTTCGCATGGTCGGGTCCACTTTCCCAGGCTGAAACTCCCGCAACAACGGTGCAACCAAGCCATCGAACTTGACGAGAGAATACTTCGGATCTTCCGCTTGGAAAGGAAAATAGGTGTTCTTGAGATAAAATTCGTAAATCGGCGTCAGATCCAACTTTCGCCATTCTCCGATCGGTTTGTCTTCGGCATCGACTTCAACGCGCTCAATGAGTACCTGGAGAAACCGGAACGAGGCCTCGTTGGGATTGTCGAGAGCCGGTTCATTGCGAACGGCGGCGAGATCGGGGAGCCGCAACTGATTTTTGTGTTCTTCCAGTTGGCGACGATAGGGGAAGCTGCCGGCGACGATGGCCATGCGCAAGGGCTTCAGTTGACGAGCCGTTAACTCTTGGGGATTCCATTTGTCGAAGGGAACGCGGACGAGATCGTATTCGGGGGAGTCGTCGGTGTTCAGACCGTTGAACGATTTCATGGAGCCGAGGCTGCCGACCTGTTGCATCGCCCGGTTGTAGGCCGCCCCGCCTTGTCCTTGGGGCGGTGTCATTCCCCGAGGCATATTCGCAAAGGGATTGCCGCCGCCTCCCGAACCGGAACCAGCCGGTCCTCCCTTGTCGCGTTCGCGGAGGACCATGATTTTGGAGAAATCGCGGTCGAAGATGTAGAAGTCGATCGGAGGTGCCGCGTAGCGCGCCACAGCTTCTTCCAAATTGTAGATCGTTGGCGGACGGCGCGCAGGGTTTTCCTTCCCGCCGGGCGTGAACCAGGGAACCGTGGCATAGTTGCTCGGCTGCAAATAGGCCGTGTCGAGCTTGATGAGCCGGTTCTTATCGGTATCCGGCTTATCGCTCGGTGCCGGATCCTTGGTGCGCAGCGCGGTGTCGAGTTGGTCCGTGCTTTTTTTCAGCTCGTCGGCATTGGCAGCCGGACTGCCGCTGAAGAAACCCTTTGACGGCATGAACAAGCTGAAGATGAGCATGGCGACCATCAGCGTCAGCGCGATGCCCAAGCCGACGCGCTCGCCTTTTTCCAGGAGAAACTGCTTCGCATTAAACTCTTTTAGGCTCATGGCACTTTATCCGTTTCGGTGAGGGGGTCAGATGTCCTCCGACCCCCAACTCGCTTGAATGTTTGGGACAACTCCGCGTTTCTCAGCGATTCTCCACAGGTGGGGGCGGCGGATTCGCCTTCGGTTGTCGGCCCGTTGGTCCAGCGTCGTCCTTGGGTTTCTGGTCAGTCGGCGGCGTTGGCTTCGTGTCGGACGGCGGCTTTGACTGTGGGTCCGTCGCCGGTTTAGTTTGATCCGAGGGCGGCTTGGTCGGAGTCGTTGCCGGTTGAGTTCCGGCAGCCGGAGTCTGAGTCGGCGGCGTTACCGGAGCCGCTGCGGGCTGGTCGGTCGTCTTGGGCGGATCGGGACGGCGATACAGGGTGGCGATTCCGTAGATCGTTACGTCAACCAAGTTGTCGTCGGTCTGATTCGCGGCGGAGGGCTTTCCCTCCTTGTCCTTGGTGGCGGGCGATGGCGGGCCGGGAGGTACTCTCGTATCGCCGGGGCGGGGCTGATCGGCCATCATGCCGGGCATCATCGGTCCCATCCCCGTGCCGGGCGGTCGCATCATCGTAGGCGGGGGATTGTTCATCATCGGGCTTGGGGGCATGCCCATTCCTCCTCCCATCATCCCTTTGGGGTTCGGCATACCGGGCATACCGGGTCGTCCTGCCATTCCGCCGTACATGGCCGCGCTCGGTCCCATGAAGTAGCGCCCCATGCCGGCGTCGCTACCATTGTTGTCGCTTTTCGGCGAATAATCCTTGACATGGTGGAAATCGACTTGCGTGATTTGCACGCGAAGCCTTGAATTGGCCAGTGTCAATAACAGGTCGTTGATGTGCGTTTGTTCGACGATCAGCCGAAGGGCGAAGGGCAAATGGCGGCTGGGCGGATTGACAGATTTGTCCTGATTTGCCGGGTGCAAGTAGCGATTGCGCTCCAGCTTATTGTTTGTCGTCAGATTGCCGGTGCTTTCTGCACCGGTAGGCATTCCGGGCATTCCGGGCATTCCGGGCTTCTGTGTCATTGGTCCACCAGGTGCGCCGGGGCCGCCCGGTCCACCCGGAGGTCCGCCCATCATACCCGCCATCCCGCCTGGAGGACCGTTCGGAGCGGCGTTGTCGGGTTTCTTGGCGTTCGGATCTTCGGGGGCCGCATCGAGTCGCTCCAATTCGCGGTTCGATTGCAGAGTCCAATAGAAAGTCCGACTATCCTGCTGATCGAGTTTCAGTTCGCTCAGGCGACGTATAGGACTCGTGGTGGCATCGAATGCTTGGCTGACGAAAATGGGATGTTCCTTCGCATACTTCTCGTCCCACTTGATGTTCGGCAGCATGTCGTAATCCACGCGCTTCATGTCTTTGTCCACGCTGAGGGCGCGGGTTTCATTCCAAGCCAACGGCTCGCCTTGCACCATGAAGCGCGTATGGGCATTGTCTTGGGCCACGTTAAAGACCAGTCCTTTGCCGTCCGCGCTGGTCAACGACTGGACCCGGCCAGTCGGATGGACGTTTTTAATGGTGCTATCGCCGCCGATGACAAGAAGGCCCTTGTCGTTCTTGCGCAAATTCAGGGTGATTTCCCAATTCAGATTGCGAAAGCGATAGCGCGCCACGACGCCTTCGGGCGTCTTGTCCTCACTCTCGATCGCGGCTGGTGCCATCTTCGCCAAGTTGTACATGGCCAAATAGACGAGGGAAAGGATTTCGCGTTTGACCCAGTAGTCCTCTTGCAGCAGCCAGCACTCCTCACGGGTCGGCAATTCTAACTTCGTAGGATCGACCGGCGCAAATATGGCGTCGAATCCTCCGGCCAACTCGATGGGTTTGAGCCAATCCGGAACATTTTTGCGGAGCATTTCAATCTGCTCGCCGTAGTATTTGTGCCAATAGTCGGCGCGTTCCGAAGGGGTCAACTCGGTTTGAGGCGTGTACATGTCTTTGTTTTTCATCCAGTCTTGCGGCCAATCGTACATGCCGCTCTGGAACGCCCACGCCTGGCTCCAAATATCGGTTTTATGGCGGTTGAAGGTCGAAAACTGTTCGGTCCAGGGAGGAACGAACTTCGATACGTTCACCGGATTGGCCATGGCGGTTTTCAAGCCGCTTTTTTTGCTCTCGAAATCCTTCTTGGCTTTTTCAATCGGTCCGTCGGCAGCTGTCGCGGAAGACATCAGCCAAAACACGCCAACCGTCCAGACGAGCAAATACCCGCCCAGTAGAAACCAGAATTGATGTTTAACGAACGTATCTTTATCGAGCTTCATGTTCGGTCCCCTTAAACTCTCTCGTAGGTCGAGCTGGCCGATTGTTTTAGTGAGCCGGATCCGCGAGTCCGACCCAAGCGATCCGCGATCATCCGCCCTTGGAACGACTGCGGCCGCCGCCACGCGGTCGGCGAGATCGCTTGGGTGGAGCGGAGCTTACTCCACCGGGGTTAGCGGAGGCTGAAGAGCCGCCTTCACCGCCGCGAGGCGATAGTCCTCGCAGATTGTCGGAGTCGGTCGGTTCCTTCCAGATGAAGAGAATGACAAACTCGGTTCGTTTGGGGGCTTTATCGCCTTCGGTCCCTTCGGATTTCGGCGGTGTTGGAGTATTACCGGGAAGGCCCCCTGGCATACCTGGCCCAACCATGTTGGGAGGCTTCGGCATACCTGGGCCGCCCGGTCTCGTCATGTCTTTGGGCATGCCTCCGCGAGGATCTCGCATTCCACCAAGACCAGGGATGCCTCCTCCTCCAACCTTGGTCCCACCTTCCTCGCCCAGCGGCTGCCATCCACTTGGGTCGCGCGTCCCGGCCGTTTCTTTTTCGCCACCACTTTGACCTCCAGGTCCAGACTGCCCACCGGACATACCTGCCCCCGGCGGCATGGTCATCGCCCCCGGGCCGCCCGGGCCACCTGGTCCGCCAGGACCGCCGGGACCGCCGCCCATCATCGCGCCGCCCGGAGGACCGCCCACAATTTTGTCCGAAGAGGCGAGAGCGCGGGTCAAAGCCCAAGAGCGGACATCGGCGTGCGTATCGGGAGTCAGAATCTCGAACAGACCGTTAGCGGGAGATTCTTTGTATTTCAGCAAGACCACATGGCTAATCCGATTGATGACGGGATCGAGGTCTTCGGCTCTCTCTTTCGATTCGCCTTCGGTGCTGCTCGCAGGCTGGCCCGGTCTAAGCGGTGGAGCGTTCGGAGCGCCGGGACCAGCGGGAGGAGCGCCGGTTGCGCCCTCCGGTTTCTTGTTGCGGATACCCAGCTGAGCGAGATTCTCTAAAAGCGTGTCTTCAACGAAGGACTCCTTCCGCTGATGGTAGGTCCAACCGTGAATCTCGACAACCCAGCCTGACCCATCGGGATTCTTCGAGAACTGCTCCTTGGGCCGCACCAAGCTATCGCGGTCGGTCTTGAGCTTCGGACTGTTTTTCACCTGGTCCCAGAACGAGCTTAGATTCGAGCAGTAGATGGATCGCACCGATTCGATGTTAAACTGAATCAGATTCTCGATGCCCGGCATGGGTTCGTTGGTTCCACCGGCTTTATCTCCACCGGCAAGGCGCTGCTTGCGGTACGCCTCCCAAGCCGCTTGTCCCGCCGCGCCATAGAGCTTTTGCGCCGCCACGGGAATGTTGTCGATCTCAATGGTCTCGGCGACGGTGCCATCGTCGGCGGGTATGGGATAGGTGCGCTTTTTGCCGTCCGGCTGAGGAATCGCCGCATTGATGAACTTGAACAAAGCCGGCCAATTGTCGCGTTCGAACTGACCCGCGACGATGGTGCGAACCGCCTCCTCTTCGACCTGAGCTTTTTTCTTGGCGTCTTCGAATTGCGTTCGAGCAGCCGCCGCTCGCTTGGTAACGTCCTCACTCTTCTTGCCGGCCTCGTGGACGCGGCTGTCGCCATAGGTTCGGTACTCGAGCGCATAGCTCAAGGCCAACCCGCCGACGCCCAATAACAGCGAGGCGGCGGCGGCGATGGCGAACGGCTTCTTGGCTTTGACCAGACGCTCGACGCGGATTTCGTTGGGCAGCAGATTGGTCACCAATCGAGATCGTTTCAGCCCCTGGAGTGCCAATCCGTAGGCGACGGCGAAGGTCAAGACATTTTCGGAATACGCCTGCTGTGCCACGACTTGATCGCCGGCGATGCGTTCCATCTTGCCGAGCTTGCGCACGTCCAGCTGGAGTTTTTCACCGAGGAACTTCTGCAACCCGGGCAGCCGGAAGGCATTGCCCAGCCCGATCATGTATTCGATCTGAGCGTCGCGATGCGTGTTGGTGAAATAGCCGAGCGAACGCTGCACTTCACCGACGAAATCGTTGAGAACCGGCTTGATGGACGCCAAGATTTTCTTGAGGTCAGGCGATTTGGTGGCGTTGCGCTTGACGTGTTCGGCCTTGGCGAAGGTGAGTTTCAGATCCTTGGTCAAGGCGCGGGTAAAGTGGTTCCCACCCAGAGGAATGGGGCGCTGCCAAATGATGCGTTCGCCGTCGGTGATGACCAAGTTGCTGCTGTCGGCTCCGATGTCCAAGGCGACGACGCATTTCTTCTCGCCGCCTTCTTCACCGACCACCGCGTCCTTGCCCAACAGATCGAACGCGACGTAATTGCAAAGAGCCAACGGAGCCATTTGCACGAGGTGAATATCGACGCCAACGTCTTTGAAGTGTTGTAAATAGCGTCCCACCATGTCGCGCTTCATGGCGAACAGACCGATCTCCGTCTCCATGGCAAAGCCATCGGTGACGATGCCGGAGCCGATCTTCTGATAGTCCCACACCACCTCGTCGAGATTGAAGGGAATCTGCTGTTTTGCCTCGAAGCGGACGATGTCGGCGATTTTCTTTTCTTCGACGGGCGGCAGCTTGACAAAGCGCGCTAAACCGCTCTGACCCGGAACGCTGATGGACACGATGTCGCCGCGTAGATTGTTGCGCGAGAGAAATTTCTCCAACGCCTCGCGCGTCAGCTGATCGGGGTCGGCGTCTGGCTGGCTGAGAATTTTGGGATGCTCCACATAATCGAAGGCGGTGGAGACGATTTGTCCGTCGATTTCTTGAAGGCGAATCGCTTTCAGACCGCATTGGCCGAGGTCGATGCCCCACACGCCGATTGGCTGAGCTGGCATGAATCGTATCTCCCGCCGAGAATTTGTGAAATCGTGACCGAAACGATTGTCCCTACGGTAACTTGGACAACGCAAGCTGTCAACTAAGAGACTATCCGTAATAGCCGCCCTCTCCCCGTGAGTAACAGTGGGGAGAGAGGGGCTTCTCGGATCGCCTCTAAGAAACGGTCCCATCGGGCAAGTTCTGTCAGCCTTCCGAGACCGTCGTTTAGATATAGTCAGTGGGCGAATGCCCGCCAATCGCCCTTTCATCCATCACTACGCAACCCATAGAATACAACCGACTCGCTTCACGATTCGTTGGCGCGTTTCCGGGCAATCGTTTCGCGGAGGCTTCGGGCGATTCGCGCCGAACCACTGGCCAAGGGAGACCGCCCTTCCTAATCATACATTTTATTCTCTAGCAACCGCGCGAACGCGGCGAGGAACGATTAACCATGTATGCAGTGTTTGAAGATGGCTCGCGTCAATATCGCGTGAGCGAAGGCGATGTGGTCAAGGTAGACTATCGTGGCGGCGACACCGGGGCTCGGGTAGAGTTCGGTCGCGTGCTGTTGTTCGCAGACGGTACCGACACCCGCATCGGTCAACCGCTCGTCGAAGGCATGCGCATCCTCGGCGAAGTCGTCGAGCATCCGTCCACGAAACTCTATATCCAGCACTTCCGCCGGCGCAAGAACTCGCGCCGTCTGCGCGGCCATCGTCAACCCTATACCAATGTGCGCATTCGACACATTCTGCTTCCCGGTCAAGAACCGCCTATCGCACCACCACCCGCACCACCGACCGCTCCGCCGTCCGAGACACCAAGTCCCACGCCTCCTGTCTAGCAAAACGGTGCTTTTCTCGTGGAAGAGAGCGGCGAGAGCCGTTTCTCACCATCGCATTCTCCCCTCTCCCGTGTTTAGGGAAGAGGGGGAGCGGCGTTGTATTCCTATTCAGACGGCTTTTCGGCGGCCAAGAGATAGCCGTAGGTGCG
>JAKBCS010000241.1 GCA_021807595.1 Planctomycetota bacterium
AGAGGGGAGCTTTTTAGAAGCCCCTCTCCCCCTGTACTCGGGGGTAGAGGGGAGCTTTTTAGAAGCCCCTCTCCCCCTGTACTCGGGGGTAGAGGGGAGCTTTTTAGAAGCCCCTCTCCCCTGAGTACAGGGGGGAGGGGAGCTTTCGGAACAGTCTCTAACTTCGCTAACGCTTCAGGCTCTGAAGAAGTCGACGTTGGGGATTTGTATATCTATTCGTAGCCCGAATCGCGATCGGAAAGGATCCTCGATATGGAAGAGCGAACTCTCTTGCACGAACAGACCAACGCCGCGGGGGCGGTGTACGTCGAAGAGGCCGGTTTTCTCGCAGCGGCTCGCTTCGGCGAGGTTGGGGCGGAGTATCGTGCCGCTCGCGCCGGGGTCGTCATCGTGGATCAATCGTCGCGCGGCAAGATTGAAGTACGAGGGAAAGACGCCTCGCGCTTTCTGCACAATCTCACGACGAACGACATCGTCGGATTGAAACCCGGCGGCGGATGTGAGGCGTTTCTGACCACCAACAAGGCGAAAGTCGTTGCCTTTTTCTCGATCTATCGCCATCTCTCGCCCGTCGATCCAGCGGGGTACTCGCTCGATGTCGCACCGGGCGCGGACGAGAGGGTGATGCAATATCTCGACCGCTTTCTGATCGGCGAAGACGTGGAATTTGTTAATCGTACCAAGGATTTTGCCCAGATCCATGTGGCCGGTCCTCAAGCCGCGGAGTCGCTCCGCCGCCTATTCGGCGAAGTCGATTTACCGGCGGAGTCGTTGCGACATGCGGCTCTGGCTGCGGATACTTGGCTGCGCCGTCACGATAGGCTCGGCTTGCCGGGTTACGATCTCGTATGCCCCACGAACCGGGCGGCGGCCGTCTGGCAGCGTTTGATCGAGGCGGGCGCGCGGCCAATCGGGCTTGAAGCGTGCGAGATTCTGCGCGTCGAAGCGGGGTTGCCGCGCGAGGGCGCGGACATCGACGAAAACACGTTCGCCCCGGAAATCGGACGCATCGCCCAAACGATTTGCTATACGAAAGGGTGCTATCTCGGCCAAGAGTCCATCGTCATGGCGCGCGATCGCGGTCAAGTCAATCGCGCGCTCGTCGGCGTTCGCCTGCCCGATGGAATCGTCCCGCACGGCAGTCTGCTTTATGCCGGCGAGAAGGAAGTTGGCCGCGTCACATCGAGCATTCGCTCGCCGCGCTTGGAGACGGGCCTCGGACTCGCCTACGTCCGTCGCGGCCACCAACAACCGGGGACAAAACTACAGGTCGAGATAGACGGCAACCGTTCGCCCGCCGAGGTTGTTGCCTTGCCCGTATGAAGGCAACACTTTCGCTCTGCGCGCGAACGAGAGAACATCACAGTTCCTCAATGGGGGTATCGGGCGATGGTTTGCCGAGGATCGGCGACAACGCGAAGTGGCCCGACCAGAATGGCGGAATCTGCCATTCGCCGAAAATCGTGCCTTCCCCGTCGTAGACGCCCCGATAGAAAACTTGATGCCGGTCCAGGTACTGCTTGACCATACGAATGCAACCGCTTTCGTCGTAGTCGCCCGCAAACGTGAAGGGGCCGATAATGTCGCGTCCTTCTCCCTCAATGCGGCCCTCGTGAAAACGTAGGACGAGCGGCCCCATCGGTTGGCGTCCCCAAATCTCTTGATCCCAGTGGCCGTGCCAAGCTCCCGATGGATACATGATTTTATCTTTCCGTTTAGTAACCTATCGCGCAACCGTCCTTGCGTGCCTCCGAGCCGCCGTGGAGGACGTTCGTTTTCGAGTCGATGAGGATGCCCTGATAGCCGCCGCCGTTGGTGCGTATTACGGTGACGCGATGACCGCGTCTTTTCAACTCCTCAAGCGCTTTCTCGTCGATGCCACGTTCGGCGTAGACGGTTCCGCCGGTGCGACTTCCGGGCGAGCCGGTGGGCGTGGCCGAGCCGATGTGTTCCAGACGCGGCGCTTCGCCGGCTTCTTGCACGTTCATGCCGAAGTCGATCAGATTGACCAGTACTTCGACTTGCCCCTGCGGTTGCATGTCGCCGCCCATGACGCCGAATACGAACCAGGGCTTACCCCCCTTCGTGACCAGAGAGGGGATGATGGTGTGAAACGGTCGTTTGTGCGGGTCGAGTCGATTGGCGTGTTTGGGATCGAGGGCGAACAGACAGCCCCGATTTTGCAGGGCGAAACCGAGGTCGCCGGGAACCAGGCCGGAACCGAAACCGTTGTAATTGCTCTGGATCAGCGAGACACAATTGCGATCTTTGTCCACCGCGCACAAATAAACGGTGTCGCCTCGTTCCAGTTTCGGATCGCCGGGTGGCACGCGCGTCGCGGCCTTGCCCATGTCCACGAGCTTGCGGCGCTCGGCGGCATACTCTTTGGAAATGAGTTCTTTCACAGGCAATTTGCCGAAATCGGGATCGGCGTAAAAGCGCGCGCGGTCGGCATAGGCCAACTTCTTGGCCTCCAGAAACAGATGCCACCAGTCCGCCGAGTCCGCGCCCATCTTCTTGACATCGTAGCTTTCGAGGACATTGAGCATCTCCAATACAGCAATCCCCTGCCCCGGCGGTGGAATCTCCCACACTTCGTAGCCGCGATACGTCGTACTCACCGGATCGACCCAGGTGGACGTGTGATCGGCGAAATCTTTCGAGGAGAATAGGCCGCCGTTCGCCTCCGAAAATGCGACGATGCCGCGGGCGATTTCACCTCGGTAAAAGCCATCGCGGCCCTTCTCGGCGAGAAGGCGATAACTGCGAGCGAGATTGGGGTTTTTGAATGTCTCTCCAGCGCGCGGAGCGCGACCGTCGAGCAGATACGTCCTGGAGGCATCCTTCTGTCGTCGGAGTCGCGCCTCGCCGCCCCGCCAATATCCGGCAATGACGGGCGAGACGGGGAATCCTTCCTCGGCATAGCGGATACTCGGCTCCAACAGTTGCGCCAAAGTCCGCGTTCCGAAACGCCGTCGCAGCGCCTCCCAGCCATCGACGCAACCGGGAACCGACCAGCTCAACGGCCCCGACGTGGGTATCTCTTCCAACCCCTTGGCGGCGAAGAGATCGCGCGTGGCCTTGAACGGCGAACGCCCGCTGGCGTTGAGTCCGTACAGTTTGTGCGTCTTAGCGTCCCACACAATCGCGTACAAATCGCCGCCGATGCCGCAACTCATCGGTTCCATCAACCCGAGCGCGGCATTGACGGCAATCGCGGCATCGACGGCGTTGCCGCCGCTTTTCAGCACGTCCAAGCCGATCTGCGCCGCCAACGGCTGACTCGCGGCAACCATGCCATGCGTCGCCATCGTGACGGATCGCCCCGCCCGCCCCGCCGCTGGCGTCGAGCGCTCGCCCCCCAACACGACGGAGGACATCGAGTACAAGGCGATCGTGAGTAGGACAAGGAGCGTTGATTTCAAGAGCATGTCGCGTTCCTTCCCCGCGCAGCAGTTCAATGGGTATGATAGATTACTTGAATTTCCACGAACGTATCTCGCGTGCCATCGAGCCAAAGCCGGCAGGGAACGCCATTTCAATAGCCGTGATGTTGTCGAGGATTCGGCGAGCCTCCTCTTTGGCGCGATCGGTTTCAAGTTCGATAGAAGGGCGATCTGTGCCATATACCAATTGCTTCAACTCTCGTCTTCTAAAAGGAGGATTCTTTGCATTCAAACCAACGATCCAAGCGGCCTCCCCGACTTGGTGATTCTTGCCCACGAGATACCAAGCCTCAATCGCCGGCACGGCAAGTCCGAAGGCCACTTTCAATTCCGTCCTGCCCTGTCTCCGCTTCAAATTCTTCTCCGCCCCGGCCACGATTGCGCGGGCCTGACAGAGTCGGCAGCGTTTCCCCTCGCCGTCCGGTTTATCGTGGTCGGGAGAGTGTAATTCCGTGTCGTCGCAATCGACAACCACAACCAACCCTTGGGCATCCGAGTTGTAATAAACACCGCGAAAGACGTTTGCCAGCAAAGACAGCACACTCGTTACGCCGTGCCCTTCCAAAGCCATGTCAATTGGCTCCGGCGGCTCGCCGAGGATGCCTTCCGTGAAGACGGCCAGGGCGGCCTGATCGGCTACCGATTCGCTGTAGAAACCAATCTTCATGGTTTCACCGTCACCCCGCCGAGTACGCCGCTATACCACACCTCGCTGAGCGGCGAATCGCCGAGGATCTCTTCGTAGTGTTCGATGTCCGTCAATCGCTTCATTTGCACTTCCAGCCCTTCCTTTTGGGCCAGAACGATCTCTTCGGGATGATCCCGGTACAGATCGAGCAAGTACGGCGAATGCGTCGTAGCAATGACTTGGATGGGCGGTCGTGTCTCCCCACAACTCTCCGGGTAACTCAAGCGATACAGGGCATCTTGGAGATGGCGCAACAAGCGCGGATGCAAGCCGCGATCGATCTCCTCCAACCCCACAAGCGAAGGCGGATCGGGCAAGTATGCTAAAGTCAACAACGCCAAGCCGATCAGTGTGCCCTGCGATAACGCTGTCGCCGGGATACGATGTCCTCCCTTTTTTGTCCGCAATGCAAGTGCTTTTGAACCTGGTTGCGGCTTGTCGAACATGACGTAATCGTACTCCGGCAACCAGCGCCGCATCTCCTCAAGCAGCATTTCCCATCTGTCGAGATGGTTGTCTTTCAAATCGTCGAGGACTGCGGCCAGCCCCGCACCGTTCCACCCGAGCGGTTGAGAGGACACCTGCGAGGGTTGGGCAATGGCCGTTGCGTCCAAGGAGTATGTCCGCATTCGAGCAAGCCATTGTCTTGGAATATTGCCTTCTGCTCCGATTAATGTTCTCCCATCGGAATAGTTGAGGAAATTGATAGTCTGTCCGCCTGGATTCCATTTAGAATCGGCAAGGATTCGTTGGTTATTCAGCCGCATGCATATTTTGATTTCGACGGGGGCCATTCGATCCTTGGTTGTAATACTCAGCAACGACGAGTGGGCCAATCCGCCTTGAGCGAAGATCTGAATGGCTTGAAGAATCGATGTCTTGCCGGAACCATTCGGCCCCAGGAGCAAGGTGAACGGCGACAATGGTAGCGTGGTATGGCTCAGTGCCTTGAAATTGGTAAATTCAATCGACTCGATCATGGCCGACTCCGATGATGGC
>JAKBCS010000103.1 GCA_021807595.1 Planctomycetota bacterium
TTTTGGAAGCCCCTCTCCCCCGAGTACAGGGGAGAGGGGAGCTTTTTTTGGAAGCCCCTCTCCCCTGAGTACAGGGGAGAGGGGAGCTTTTTAGAAGCCTCTCTCCCCTGAATACAGGGGAGAGGGGAGCTTTCGGAACAGGCTCTCAACTGCAACCCGATGTCGCGCCGCAAGTGTCGCATTTGCAACACGAGCCACTCCGCACCAACGTCAGCTGTCCGCATTCGCTGCACGGATCGCCTTCGTAACCCTTCATCCGCGCCAATCGAATCTTCTGCTCCATCGTCTGCTCCATCACCCCGCTCTTGTGGCCGTTGCCGTTGCTTCCGTTCTCTTGCAACGGCGTCAGATGTCCGCTGCGCGGCGTGGCGAAAGCCTTGGCGACCGGCTTCACTTCGACAATCCTCTCCTCCGGCGTTTCCTCCGACTCGAAGCCCGACTCCTCACGCTCTCGATGGATGGCATCGCCGCGCAGATCTTCCGCCTCGACCTGGGCGAGATCGTGGCGACTTAGGTAAGTGATCGCCAACTCGCGGAAAATGTAGTCGATGATCGACGTCGTCATTTTGATGTGCGGATTGCCCTGCACCACGCCGTTCGGCTCGAAGCGCGTGAACAAGAAGGCATCGACGTATTCTTCGAGAGGTACGCCGTGCTGCAAGCCGAGCGAGACGGCGATCGCGAAGCAGTTCGTCATGCTGCGGAAGGCGGCCCCTTCCTTGTGCATGTCGAGGAAGATTTCGCCGAGCGTGCCGTCTTCGTATTCGCCGGTGCGCAGATACATTTTGTGATTGCCGATGCGGGCTTTCTGCGTGTATCCGGCTCGTCGATCCGGCAGACGACGGCGATTGTGGATGTAGCGGTAGACGATCTTTTCGGCGATGCGCACCGCTTCGGCCTTGGGTTCTTCCACGACCGGCTCGACGGCTTCGGACTCGAGATCGGGAGCATCGGCCACGGTGTTGAGCGGCTGGCTGAGCTTCGACCCATCGCGGTAGAGGGCGTTGGCCTTGACCATCAGTTGCCAACTGAGTTGATACGCCCTTTTGACATCCTCAATGGTGGCATTGTGGGGCATATTGATCGTCTTTGAAATGGCCCCCGAGACGAACGGCTGCGCCGCCGCCATCATGCGGATATGCGATTCGGCAGACAAGAATCGCTGGCCGAGCTTTCCGCATTTATTGGCGCAATCGAATACCGACAGATGCTCCACTTTCAGATGCGGCGCGTTCTCAATGGTCATGGCTCCGCACACATAAAGATTCGCCTCGGCGATCTGGTCGCGGCTGAAGCCGAGAGCCGAGAGCAGATCGAAGTTCGGATAGTCGAATTGCTCCACCGTCAAGCCGAGTTGGCCGGTCAGCACGTCGTCGCCGACCGTCCAACGATTGAAGGCGAACGGCAACTCGAAGACGCCGGGCATCATCCTCTCAAGCCGTTGCAACAAATCGTCGGGGAACCCCTTGGCTCGCAGGACGCTGGGATTGATGTGCGGACAGCCATGCAGAGAACCGGCCCCGCGACAATAGCGAACGATGTCCTCGATCTGTCGCGGCGTGTAGCCGAGACGACGCAACGCGGGCGGGATCGATTCGTTGATGATCTTGAAATAGCCGCCCCCAGCGAGTTTCTTGAACTTCACCAGAGCAAAATCCGGCTCGATGCCCGTGGTATCGCAATCCATCAGGAGAGAGATGGTTCCGGTCGGCGCGATGCACGTCACCTGCGCATTGCGATAGCCGTCTTTCTCCCCCATTGCGACCATGTTATCCGATTCGCGCTGAGCCGCTTGGAGCAGATACTCCGGGCAGAAGCGCGGATCGATGCCGACTGGGGGAATCGACAATCCTTCGTATTCTTCCTTCGGGGCGTTGTAGGCGGCACGGCGATGATTGCGGACGACGCGCAGCATGGCTTCGCGGTTGGCGTGAAAGCGTGGGAACGGTCCAACTTCGGAGGCCATCTCGGCGGAGGCGGCATAAGAGACGGCGTGCATCAGTGCCGAGATAGCTCCGCACCAAGCCCGCCCCTCGTGCGAATCGTAGGGCAATCCCTGCACCATGAGCAGCGATCCCATGTTGGCATAACCCAGACCGAGGGTGCGGAAATCAAAAGATTTCTGGGCCACCGATACGCTGGGGAACTGCGCCATGTGTACCGATATTTCGAGTATCAACGTCCACAATCGCGTGGCGTGACGGAACGAGTCCACGTCGAAACGGGCGGTGGACTCGTCGTAAAACTTGATGAGATTGATACTGGCGAGATTGCAAGCGGTATCGTCGAGGAAGGCGTACTCGCTGCACGGATTCGTGGCATTGATCCGCCCGTCCGCGGGGCAGGTGTGCCATTCGTTGAACGTTGTATCGAACTGCACTCCTGGATCGGCGCACGACCACGCCGCGTAGGCGATTTGTTCCCACAGCTCGCGGGCGGGCATCGTCTTGCGCGGCTTGGGAGCGCGGCCCTCCGCTCGTGCCTTCTCCTTCTCCGTTCGCCAATACAGATGCCAAGGCCCGTCCTGTCGCACTGCGTCCATGAACTCGTTGGTGATGCGCACCGAGTTGTTGCTGTTCTGCCCGGAGACGGTGAAGTACGCCTTCGAGGTCCAATCGGTGTTGTACTCTTCGATTTTCAGCGAGGTCGCGCCTTGCTCGGCCAATTGCAACACGCGCTCGATATAGTTGATGGGAACCAGCCCGGCGCGGGCCTCGACGATGGCCTTGCGCAAATCCCGATTGCGCTGGCGATCCAATCGTTCACCGGGGTTGGACCAATGGAGACACGCTTTCAGAATGGCGTTGAGATGGCGATTCAGCAAGCGCGATCCGGTAACGAGATCCGCAACCTTCGCCTCCTCAACCACCTTCCAGTTCACGAACTCCTCAATGTCGGGATGATCGAGATCGAGTACCACCATCTTGGCCGCTCGGCGCGTGGTACCGCCCGATTTGATGGCTCCAGCCGCTCGATCGCCGATCTTGAGAAAGCTCATCAAGCCGCTGGATTTACCGCCCCCGGAAAGCGGTTCGCCATCGCCGCGCAATGAGGAGAAATTGGAGCCAGTACCCGACCCATACTTGAAGATGCGCGCCTCGCGGACCCAGAGATCCATGATGCCGCCTTCGTTCACCAAATCGTCTTGGACGGATTGGATAAAACAAGCGTGCGGCGCTGGATGTTCGTAGGCCGAAGTGGAACGAACCACCTGAAGCGTTTGTGGATCGACGCGATAATGCCCCTGCGCGGGACCGTCGATGCCGTAGGCCCAATGGAGGCCGGTGTTAAACCACTGCGGCGAGTTGGGGGCGGCCATTTGTGCGGCCAGCATGTGGCAGACTTCATCGTGGAACGCTTGGGCATCGGCTTCCGACGAGAAGTAGCCGCCCTTCCAGCCCCAATACGTCCAGCATCCTGCCAGGCGACGGAATACCTGCCGGGCATCGGTCTCTTGAGCATCGCGCGGATCGCCTTCCGCCGGCACGCTTCGTTGCAACCACTCCGGCACGCCGTCTTCCGCCACCTTCCGACTTCGACGGGGCAGACCGGCCCTGCGGAAGTATTTCTGCGCCAGTACGTCCACAGCAACCTGCGACCAGCTCTCCGGGGCAAGGAGATCCTTCATCTCGAAGACCACCGACCCATCTGGATTGGCAATGCGCGAGGTTCGCTCGATGAAAGTAAACGAGGCGAACGGATCGCCCTCGGCCGTGGTGTATCGACGAGTGATCTGCATGGATATTTCGTAAGTAATTCGCTCGGTCGGCAATGACCCATGAGGGCTGGAATCTCATAGGTATCGACGAAGGGAGCTGCTCTCGGTTCCGAAAGGTGTTAATGTACCACAACTGTAGACGCTTGTACACAGTAAAATCGAGGCAAAAAACGCGATCGATCAGCTGGACTCACTCCCGACGACGAACGGCAGCGTAAGCCCTTTCTGATCTTGATACTTGCCGCGCTTGTCACCGTAGCTCGTTTGACAAACCGCTTCGCCGCGCAGGAAGACGATTTGCGCGATCCCCTCTCCCGAATAGATCTTCGCGGGCAACGGCGTCGTGTTGCTGATCTCAATGGTGATCTTGCCGCGCCACTCAGGCTCCAGGGGAGTTACGTTCACGATTATCCCGCAACGCGCATAGGTCGATTTTCCCACGCAAATGCCGAGAACGTCGCGGGGGATCTCCAAATACTCGATCGTTTCCGCAAGGGCGAAACTGTTCGGTGGAATGAGACAAAACTCGCCCTCAATATCCACGAAAGACTTGGGGTCAAAGTTCTTCGGATCGACGACGGCGCAGCGAGCATTCGTGAACACCTTGAAGTGCCGCCCGACGCGAACGTCGTAGCCGTAGCTGCTGACCCCGTAGGAGATGACTCCCGGACGCAGCGAGCTGTCGGCGAACGGCTCAATCTTGATGTCGCGTTGAATCTGCCAGTCCGCCAAAGCGCCCATGACTTCTCCTCATCTTCGCCCGACGCCATTCTGTCCGGCTAACTTAGTCTCTCCGATTGCGAGTGCGCTTGCAACTGAAGGAAAGGGACGAACGGGGCAATCGGGATTCCGATTGGGAAGCTGAAGCGAACGTACCCATTTTTCACACCGGGCCAAAAGCGCGCCTTTTAGGGAATCGGGCGACATTTTCACAAACACCTCGTTTGCTTAAATTGTACGAATTGGAACGGGAGAGTCGCTCTTGACATTCCGAGACGAGCGGGTAATGAGATGATACTTATCCGTCGAGGGAATCCGTCATGTTTACGACCTTGCCCATTTTGTGCGTGTTGTTCGCTTCGGATTTCGGTATCGAAACGCGGTTTACGCAGGTTGCACAATCGGCGGCGCGCGAAAACTGGTGGGATGTCCCCGAAAAGCGCCGTGCTGTCGTGTTGATTCACGGGTTATTGGTCCATCCGTTCAGTAAAACCAACGTCGGGCGCGCGCACCTACACAGCTGGCAGCAACCAGGCTGCCTTCTCGTCCAACATTTGGCGCGGGAAGCGGACGTGTTTGCCTTTTCCTATTCGCAGACGGCTGGCGCGGACGACATTGCCGAGTCTGCCGAACTCCTTCGACAGGTACAAAAATTGCGGAGCGACGGCTTCCGTGAGATCGTTTTGATCGGCCACAGCGCCGGAGGTATCATTGCTCGTCAGTTTGTCGAGGACCATCCGGATTGCGGCGTCACCAAAGTGATTCAGGTATGCGCGCCCAACGGTGGTTCCGGCTGGGCGAAGTGGCAAACGGTGCGTGCCAATCAAATTCAGTTTCTCGATTCGTTGACCAAGCCGGCACGGCGACGCAGCTTATTGGAACGATCCGAAAAACTGATTCCCGAAAACGTCGAGTTTGCTTGCGTCGTCGGGACCGGCACGGTTGTCGGCGACGGCTTGGTGTCGAACCGCTCGCAGTATCCGGCGGACTTACGGAGTCAGGGGATTCCAGCGTATCCGTTTAACAGCACCCATTGGATGGTGTTGCGGAGCAAAAAGGGGGTCGATTTGGTGGCGCGCTTGGTGCGCGAGCATCAGCCGCGTTGGGACGCCAAGCGAGTTGATGCCGTTCGTCGCAAGCTGCCCGGCGATTAGATCATCCTAAACGGAGTACGAACCCGTGCGCTCAGGGGATGCGTCCAACAAGTGCCCCTTCGGATAGACGGCGACGGACGAACCTACCGCGAAGACTGTGGACATTGGCACCGCGTTCCTCAAAGGCTCCCACTCGCGTCCGTAGACTGCACCCCAGTCCAGATCGACGCCAAACGACTCGACGGGAAACGCCTTCCAAGGTGGATGCACGACCTCGTAGCGAATCGTTTGACCGCGCCGCGTTCGTCCAAAGCCCCAACGATGCTCTTTGAAAAAATGTTCGTCGCTGGCCGGATCGGGCAGGTAAGCCTCCATGCGTCCTACGACGCGCAAAACCTGTTTGCGTCCGCCCCAGGTCAAACGATATTCGATCGTTCGGGCGTCTTCTTTGTCGGCACAAGCGCACGTTAGAGGAGCAACGCGATAAGGTTCGTGATAGATCGCTCGCGCCATCCACGCAATCAGACGTTGATTCACAATTTCTCGAACGAACACGACTCCGCGTTCCTCGCGGTGGCGGACATAAAAGCGCAGATTCAACTCCGGGAAATGGCGATACCCGGGCCACGGAACGCCGAGAACGCGGGTATTGACGAATTGAAAGGCGACCAAGCTAACGAAAGCGTTGCCGTCGCGGGTATCTAACTCGAGTCCCGAAGGCAAACGCGATTGAAGCAAGGCGGGTGGCACGGCGTAAGTAGCGAGAAAGAGATTACGCCACTCGCACGTCAAGAAGGGTCTGGGCATGGGCTTTCTCCCTTGGAGTCGAGTGTTGATTACTCATCACTATGACCGCAAGGAGATCGATGCTTTTAACCGATAAAAGCCAGAAAAAAATGAAAGCGTAAGCGAGAGCAATCACCCTCTCGCTTACGCTTTGGGCTTCACAATTCATGTTCTGGAAACGATTACTTCACTTGTGCTGTGAAATCTTTCTCGGTCGGCTTGCCGGCGGCGATCTCGACCGCCTCGCCCTTGCCTTCGTCCTTGGTCAGATAGCCCAACTTCTCGTGCCAGGCGATTACCCGCACCTTGGCAGTGGGGAGGTTCTTAATTTCGTAGGTGCCAAATTGCTCGTTCTTGCTATCGAACTTCTCGATGCCGAGTGTGTCCGAAAGACTGACGGCATAATAGGGCGTATCGACCACCATCATGTAGGCATCCATCCAGTTGTGGATACTGCATTTGATCAAAACGGGGGACGACTCCGGCTTCAGGTTTTCGACGGTCATTACTTCACCCTTTTGAAGCAGTTTATTGTTACCCGCGTTCAACGAGCCGCCCTTATAGTCGGTGTTGTGCGAGATATTGGCGTTGTTGACGGCCTTCCAAATCTGTCCGGTCGGCTTTAGATCGCGCGGCTTTTTCGGGTTGTCTTTGTATTGCGGGAAGTGGAACAAGCAGTGGGGAATAAATGCGCAATGAGGTTGCTTGACCTCGACGACTTTCGGCAACTCGTCCAGCATCTTTTTATCGACCTTGAAGAACGTGCCGGTATCGGGGATGACCCAAACGAAGACGTTGCCGAGCTGTTTGTTCTCGCCGATACGGTACGCTTGACTGGTCGTCTCGGTCTCAGCACCTTTCATACATTCATCTTTATCTTGTTTGGCCATCAGCGCTTTCAGGTCTTCGTTGAGCTTGGCTAAATCGGGAGTGCCGCTCACCTTGATCTTGCCTTTAAGAATGCCACCCTTCGGCTCGAGAACGGTGAGGTCTTTCTTGGCTGTGGGAGGTGTCACTTCGGTGTCGCCGGACGATTTATCCTTCTTATCCTCTTTACCACAGCCAGCCAACATCAGGGAGAGAGCAAATGCAGGCAGCACTACGGCCGCAAGGCTCAATGAAAATCGACGCATTGTCGTACCTCCAATTGGGTTGAAATCGATTCGATATTAATAGCACGGAGCGCGAGCGATGGGCAAACAAAGCAAAGCCCGTCGCTTGCGCTCCGGGTTTAGAAGTCGATAAAATCAATCGGGCTTCTCGGGTTTCATCGGGAACTTACCTAGGTCCGTTGTCTTACCGGCCTCGATGGTAATCTTCTTGCCGTTGCGATCCGGCGTGCTATCGCCGATGATCCACCGATCGTTGTAGATGACGAGGCGGAAATCGCCTGCGGGTGCATCTTTGATCTCAAAATTACCGTTCTCATCCGTGACGGCGAAATAGGGATGTTTCAGCACGGCGACGCGTCCGTACATCCACGGATGGATGTCGCATTTCACCGTAATTGGAATAGGGCGAGCTGCGATATCGGTAACCTTGAGTTTGGCACCTGGCGGTACGATCTGATTGAGGTTCGGAGGTTTAGCACCACCGATGATGTTGACGTTGTGCGCTATCGTCGCCGAGTTTTTGACCAGCAGCGTCTGCCCTTCGCGCATGGCCAAAACGTGCGGAACAAATTGGCAGCACGGTTGATCGATGGTGACTTCCTTCTGCTGCAACGCCTTTAACTTCGGATGAATGGGAATCGCTTTCTCGAATCCTTTAGCATTCATTAAATACACGACACACCATCGCACGCCCTTGTTCTTCGGATTGACGACCAATTTGTCATCGAGCAGCTTTCCGTCTTTCTCGCAGGCTTCCTTGTCTTTATCGACCTTGATGACCGCTTGCACGGGCACGTCTTTATCGTCCCAAACAACCTGCCCCTTGATCGTTCCCCAACTGTCAGCCTCGGCCGCATCAAGGGCGTTGAGGACGAATCCAGCGGTCACACTCAACAAAAGGATGCGTAGAAGTCCACGTTGCATCACTTACCTCCTCCCGCCGCGATGGGCGCACGCGAGCGATTGCCCGGCTCCTCGGCCACGCGCGGCAGGTCCATTAAGATGTCTCGCACGGCGATCACCTGTTCGAGAGGCGTGCCGATAAACTTATCTTGCCATTTTAGCGAATCGTTGGCGAAATTCTGCGGCATGGCCGGTTTGTAGGCGAACAAGCGGTCGGGGTTGGCGATCCACTGCTTGACCCATTCCGGACGCAGACGCCGTGCCGTCAGTGCCAAATTCGGGCCTTGCGGCGAGGCGATGACCACGTCGCCGACGTTGTGGCATTTCAAGCAGAGATTGGTGTCCGCCAACATCTTGTAGGCATCGGTGGCGTAGGCACCGTCCGTTTCCCACTCTTTTTGGAGACGCCTGAAGTCTTTCTTCTCCAATTCGCTCTTCCACTCTTTGATCCGTGCCTCAAGAGCGTCCTGATCTTCCTTCTTCAGCTTTTTGGTTTCGGCGTCCTTGGCGGCGTCGACGGCTTTCTTGGCGGCGTCGAGTCCGGCTTCGCTCTCGGCGATGCGTCGCTTCAGGGTGTCGGCCCAAACGGGCTTCATCTCCTCAAGCCGTTCTTTGATTTTCTCCGGGCCAAGCCGTTTGAGGTAATCGGCGGTGCGTCTTTGCCAATAATGTTCGTCCCGCTCCGGAACGTGGACGTACT
The DNA here is from genome assembly GCA_021807595.1 of Planctomycetota bacterium. Lineage (GTDB taxonomy): Bacteria > Planctomycetota > Planctomycetia > Gemmatales > Gemmataceae > JAJPHU01. Next base: position 9,034 of record JAKBCS010000103.1, read on the forward strand.
CGGCGCTGACGCCCGCACCGGGATTGGTCGATCGCGCCACGCCGCTGAAATAATGCGTCAGGGCGCGAGCGTCCTCGTGGCTCATATTGAACTTCGGCATGCGTAACATCATATAGTTCGTGGGACGCACGGGCGGCGGATTGAGCAGAAAGCCGTAGAGCCAATCCGGCTGCACGCGCTCGCCCTCGCGGATTAACGGCGGCGGCGTGATGTTGCGAATCTTATCCGCCTCCGCATCGGAAACCTTGCTGTATCGAATCATCAAGTCCACGAATGTTCCACCCCACGGATCGGCGCGCTGAACGAGGTCGTCGGGATTCATGGCCACGTTGTTGGCCGCGGGAAGATTGCGCAGAACGCGATCCCGACCGGCAAAGCGCAAGGCATCGGCCAAGCGAACCACGAGCATGGGGCGCGGATAGTCGGTGACATTCAGCTTCGGTTGTGTGCCGAACACAGTGAGCCGATCTGGCGTCGTCTGCGCTGCGCCGACCCAAGCATTGTGGCCGGTGAAAATATGATCCAATTTACGATCGCTGCGACTCGAATTAAAGGTGGACTCCAACACCTCTAAGCCGTCCGTCGTCGTCTTGAAATCGTAGACGCCGGATCGAAGTTGATGGCAGCCGGCGCAGTTGAACTTCTCCAGCACCTGATGCCCCTTGACCTCGGATAGACGGTCGGGACCAGGCTTATTCAGGTACTTGAGCGGCATCGGCTCGGCGACTAGGCCGAGAACGAAGGTCATCACCGCTTCGCGCGCTTCGGCTTCTTCAAATTCGGCGCGAGCTTGAAACGCTTCGTCGCTTTCTCCAGGGTGCTTCTTGGCGCGACCGAAGCGGAACTGCGGCATGCGCAAACGGTCGTCCCACGCACGCAGACGATGGAAGTCGTAGCTGCGCGGCTCGGTCAGCTTCTGATGCAGGAACCCTTCGCGGCGATGGTGTTCCAATGCCTCAGCAAACAGTTTTTCATAGGGCGGCTTGCCGTCTTTGGCGTGCCAGTCGGCTGCGGGTTGATTGGGATGTTTCGGATCGTCGCGCAGGGTTACGATGTTATAGTGTTCGCGGACAAAAACTTCACCGTCCTCGAAAGCCAGACGCTCGGCATCCTTTTTGCCCCAATCGTTGAGAGCGGTGCCAATGGGCTTGGCCGTCTCGAATCCGGGGATGTCGTGACAGCCGAAACAACCCAAACGATTGATGGCCTTGCGACCGATGTACCACTTCAGCTTGTCTTCCGTCACCGGTCCTTCCAGTACGCGCTCGTCGGAGTCCGTCGGCAGATTGGTCAGGCGATCCGCAAGAATGCCCGGAATATCTCCCGACGTTGCCGGAAGAATGGCGTCCACGTCAGCGCGCGTGAACGCCGGTGCTTTGCCGAGATAGACGCGCGCCAGGGCGACGAGATCTTCCTTTTTCGGCTCGTCCGGCCCTTTGTCTTTCCAATCGGTAACTTTCTCGCTAAGAAGCCATTCGGCCACATCAGCCGCCTGATCCCACGTCAAATGTGTGATGGGCATGCGCGTGCGCGGATGGTAGACGCTGGGGTTGAGAACCCATTGCACGATCCAGCGCCTTTTGGCCGCTTCCAATTCATCCGGTTTGGCTATTTCGGGAGCGATCTTGGCGGCGATGCGGCTGAGGTCCGGGCCGAAATTCGCTTCGCCCATCGCCGCGTTGACGCCCAAACCAGCCTTCGTTGTGCCATCGTGGCTATGGCAAGCGAGGCAGCCTTTTTCGGTGAACAGCTTGCGGCCGTTGCTCAAATGTTTCTCGCGCTCGGCAGCGGCAGGAACTTTGGGCAGCGCGACGCTCTTGCCTTCTTCGTCCGTGATTCGCTTGTCCAACGGGACGATGCGCCCCTCTTCGATCAGCGCCTTCGTCGTTGGTTCCAGCGATTCCAAGGCAATTTTCAGATCGCTCTGCTCCCCGGGCGTTAGCTCGCCCGGTTCTGGCTGCGCCTTGAACGTCACCTCTTTTTTATGGAGTTCTTGGAGCGTCTCTTGCAACTGCTTCTGCAAACCGAGGAGGCGATTAATCTCCTGCGTCTTCACGGGGACGGAGATGAGGAACAGGTCGCCGAGGCGGCGGCTGGCGTCTTGCAATTCCTTCCATTCGCGATCCGACAAGACGGCTGTCTTCAACGCATTTTGCCGCTTCTCGATGATTTCAATCAATGTTTTTCTTGTCGTATCCGTACCGTCGAGATTACCTTTGCTCTCGGCCATCAGGTAATAGGCGATGCCGGTTATCTCGGCATCGGGGAAGCGCTTTTGATCTTCGGGTAGTTCTTCGCTGCTATTGTTGCTTAACCCATAGAAGTGAGGCATCTTGGTATCGGGGCGGAATCCGCGCGGCGACTGCACCCATTTGCGCACCCAATCCTGGTTCGTCTTTTCGACGAGGCGGCGCAAGCTAGGGCCGACCTTGCGATATTGACCGGGCATGTTGAGCGGATCGGACTTCGCTTTGTCGCGTTCGGCTGGAGTCAGATACTCCAAAGCGGGTTGCGGCTCCAAGCGTAGATCGGGACCGACTTGCAATCCGGCTTTGACGCTGGAAATCTCGTGGCAGCCAAAGCAGCCGTTCTCGCGGATCAACTCGAAGCCGCGCAGCAGTTTCGGAGCTTCTTGTTTGCTGCCGTGACGGATCAGGTCGGTGACCTCGTGATGGCACTTCAGGCAGGTCGATTCGACGAATCGACTCGACAGCATTGGGAAGTCCCAAAAATGGCTGTGCGACCAGCCGTATTCCTTGTGCCATTCTTCTTCTTTCACAGCGTCGGCCGGCGTGTGGGCGGCGTGTTCGAAGTCGGTGGCACTCCCCTGTCCATTGTGGCACACCGTGCAGCCGAACTTCTCCATCGGATGCGGGCTGTTTGCATCGACGAATAAGTCGAGGCGTGGGTGGGCGGCGTATTCTTTGACTTGCCCCTTGCTCAGGTTCGTCAACCAATGCACTTTGTTGGGTAGATCGCCGAGACTGTAGCCGAGATCCTCGCCGGCCTTTTTGCGCGACGCTAGAATCTCGTGCGCCTGCTTGAGCTTGCCTTCCAACTCTCCAGCGCGTCGGAACTCCGCCGCCATCTCGTATAAGCGCCGCTTGCGCAGCAGAACTTCCTTTTTCTCCGCATCTTTGGCTTCGGCGATCTCTTTACTCACCGAATCGATTTTGTCTTTAACGTCGCTCTCGCCCGCTTTCTTCAACTCCTCAACTTCCGACTTTAGTTCGCCGCGCTCCTCGCCAGTCACTTTTGCCAGTGTGTCGTCGATATCTTTTTGAATGGTGACGGGATCGCGAGTTAATCGCGTCAGCGAGGCAATATCGTAGGCACCGCGGTCTATGCCAAGATGGCAAGAGATACACCGGTCGTAGCGAGGCACGTCCTTAAAGCCGCCGTAGTCGATGGTCAGTTCCGGCAGCCACAACTGTTTGATCTTCGTCGGCGACTCGAAGGCGTCGAGGATCGGCAGTCGGCGGAAATTGTCGCCGAGCTTCCAGCTTTTCTGCGCCGTCACTTTGGCGTAGCGATCGAAGCCCGCCGTCAGCTTCTTCAAGTTGTCTTCGGCATTGTTGGCGAGTTTGAGCGATGGATCTAAGGGCCGAGTGATTTCTTGATAGATCTGTTGATTGATTTTATCGAGATCGTCTTGCGCCTTCGTGAGCTGCGCTTGCAGACTTTTTAATTCCTTATCGAGTTGCTCGACTTCATGCTTCGCGGCCTGCTTGCGTTCGGGGGCCGTCTCGTTGTCGAGATGCTCGACGGCGATGTTGTACAAGCTCGTCTTCGAGTCGAAATCGGCCTTGATCGAGCGATAGGTGTTATCGGTCAAATCGTGTTTGGCCGTCAGTTCGCGTTCCTTGGCACGATATTTTTCGTATTCGTCGTCGTAGGTTTTTTTGGCTTGAGTGACCGCGTTCCGCGCCTCGTCCACTTCCTTCTGGCTCGGCAATTGGGCGAGCATCTGATACTCGTTCATCGCCTCCTCGACATCGCGGAATTCGCGCTGAACGTGTTTGTATTCGCGGTCGTAGTCCTGCCAGAACATCCAGAGCGTTCCCAGCAGCATCAAAAGGCACGACACCGCGAAGACAACGTCCAACGTCCTCTGATTGCGGTACATTTTATCGGTCGCGGCCATGATCGTTCCTCGCCAACCTTGCTTGCGCCACGGGCTGGTTAGATGTTAAAGAAAATCTCAGGGATGGCGACGATGTACTTCAGATTGATGACCCAGCGCAAAACCATCTTGATGGGCAGCGCGGCCATGAACTGAATGAGCGTCACCAGGGTAATAAAACGGACGAACCCCATCCGCAGAAAGTACGATCGCATGAAAGTGCGTGCCAAGAGGGGCGGCAGCGCGAGCATGTACAAGCCGACGATGATAATTCCCGGCAGTTCGCGGAGAATAGGGCCGAGAAAATCCCCGAAGCGAAGCTTGAAATCGTCGAGTGGAATATGAAACACATTCAACCAGACCAATTGAGAGAGATTCACGTTATTCAGCGGCAAAACCTTGTGCGGATCCCAATACTCGAAGAAGGCGAAGAAGTTCCAATTGGGTCCGCGAAGGAAGGTGCCCAAGACGATGAGTGTCACCCACAGCACGACGAAGCCGAATAGAAAGATCGTGACGGCGAACTTGCGTTCGACGAACGAAAAATATCCGTTGCCGCCTCGATTGAAGTCGATGTATGGAATGGCGATCAGGCCGATGATTATCATGGTAGGCAGGACGACGCCGGCCATCCACGGATCGTAGTAGACCAACATCTCTTGCAGGCCGAGGAAGTACCACGGCGCTTTCGAGGGATTGGGAGCTTTGGCGCTGGTGGCCGGTTGTTCGAGCGGCGCTTTCAGCAATACCGCCCAAATAATAAGCACGAACGTCGCCAAGATCATACAGATCAGTTCGGTATACACGAGATCGGGCCAGACTAATACTTTCTCGTCGTCCACTTTCTCTAGCACCGGTTCGCCCCGCGCCAGGCGTTCATCGTTCTGCACGGCACGATAAAGTGCGAGCCAAGTAAAGAAGGCTACGGAGTAGATCAACATGCTAATCGGCACGTTGTCTTCCTTGGCCACGATTTCCCGAAAATTCGGGTCGGTCATGGCCCATCCACCGGCCAAGAGACTCAATTGCAATATGGTCCAAGCCACGTCCGGCTGAACGAAGAACTTGCGGAAGTACAGCAACAGAGCGAAGGCGACGATCGAAACCATCGTATAGGTGACGGGACCAGTGAGGCTGTCGATGAATTCGCGCAGGGCGGCGGATAGCATCCAACCCTGATGCGAGATATAGCCGACGGTATGTAGGAGGAACAGCACGCCAACGCCGGCCCATACGAGTCCGGCGAGACGTTTTTTCGCGCCGGCAATCGAATAGGCCGCGAAACCGAAATTGAGCAGAGCGACGAGCAGGTAAAAGAAGGCCAGCCCGTTCTGCAATCCTTTGTCGAGTGTATGCTCACCCATGTGTTAATCGCCCTGGTGTCAGGAGTTTCAGTTTCGCGCGATTTATCGTTTCGCGCGAGGCATCGCGCGAAACGAGTATGGATTCCGAAGGCTTCTTATAGGGGTCCGCTAATGCCGCCGTCCTTGCGCACTCGCCAGAAGTGTACGGCAATCAGAACCGCGACGGCCAACGGAATTGCTACGCAATGTAATACATAAAATCTCAGCAACGTCTCACCGCTGACAAAGCGTCCGCCCAATAAAATAAATCTTGCGTCCGAGCCGGAGTGAATGAGCGAGACATCACCTACTTTTAGAAATGTCGCGCCCGGCCCCTCATAGCCGAGGAAAGGCGTTGCACGCGCCATGTTGCTGCCGACCGTGATGGCCCAGATGGCCAATTGATCCCACGGCAACAGATAGCCGGTGAAACTTAATAACAGCGTCAAGACGAGCAAGATGACGCCGACCCCCCAATTAAACTCTCGGGGCGGTTTATAACTGCCCGTCAAAAAGACGCGATACATATGCAGCCAGATCGTGATGACCATGGCGTGCGCGCCCCAACGATGCAGTTCGCGGAGAATGCCGAGCGTGGCCACGTCGCGGAGTATGAGAATATCGTTGTAGGCATGTTCGAGCGTGGGCCGATAGTAAAACATCAGCAACACGCCGGTAACGGTCAATTCAAGGAACATGAAGAACGTCAAGCCGCCCATGCACCAGGTATAACTCAGTGCGATGCCGCTCTTGCGAACAGACACTGGGTGCAGGTGCAAAAAGACGTTGGTGAGCATGACCACCACGCGGTTGCGGCGGTCGCGCGGAGCGGGATGGCGGAAGACACTCTTCCAGACCTGACTGTTGCGTATGAAATCGCCGACGGACATTGTTCTCGTCCTTCCACATCAACGCGGAGCGCCAGCAACGGGCCTCTAGCCTGGCCTGGGTCCGAGCGCCCGTCGCTGGCGCTCCGGGCTAATGGCTGATGAGCTTACACCTTGATGAATGATTCGGGGTTGTTCCAATCGCCTCGTTCTTGCTGAAATTTCTTGCTCATATCGACGACGATTTGTCCGTCGTCGCCGATGGAGACGCCCCAGCGCTCCAACGGTCGAGGAGCGGGGCCTTCAAAGTTGATGCCGGTGATGTAGAAGCCGCTGCCGTGGCAAGGGCATTTGAACTTCTGCTCGCGTTCGAGCCAATTGGGCGTACAACCGAGGTGCGTGCAGGTGGTGCTGAGTGCATAGATGATGTCGCCGAATTTCTCATCCTTTCGGCGAACGATCCAGGCGTGCTGATCCTTGTAGCGCTCGATGACTTTGCCGTCTTCGTAACCGTCGGCGAAGCCGACTTTGATCTTGCTCGGCGGTTCGGCCAAGACGTTGGGAAAGAGAAAACGAACCGTGCCGAGCGTCATCAATCCGAACGACGCGCTCATGGTCGTCCAGGCGAAGCCGAGCCAAGTCCCGAACATAGCGTAAAGAAATCCCCGCCGTTCCTTGCCCTTGGCCGCAGGTTTGGCTGGGGGCTTGGGAGGTGTTGCCGCAGCAGCCGGTTTGGCCGGAGGCGCTGCAACGACGTTTTCGGGCTTATCGGAAGGAGGCGGAGTGTTGCCGGTAATGTTCGTATTTGGATCGGACATGACGCATCCCGCGCTTCGGAAACGGAAATCACCACGGAGAGGCCGATCGGCCGGACCACCGATTACGTTGTAGTCCGTGCGCGTCTCGTGTCAACTTTTTCTTTCTCTCGTCCATTCGTGAGTGAGGAACTAGAGCAAACTTAGTGCCATTTGTTCATCGAGAAGAGGATCGAGCAGATTAGCGAGTTCTCTCGCGACGGATTCCTGCAAATGGCAATCGCAGTTCGATTCGTTCTCGAATTTGAGAAGCCAAGCACAGCAATGCGATCGAGAGAATCGTTCCGAGAATAGCGGAATCGTCGCTGTAAAAAATTCTTGCAATGGCCCCGAAGAAGCGATACTTTCGGTTGTGGGATCGGTTTCATTACCCATAAGCCGGTCGCGGCGTCCCCCCTGCCTTCCGAAGCATCCCCCGTATGCTCCTCTCAAAATGGAGAGGAACCCGCCTCCGAGGAGGTTCATGCAATGCCGAAATCTAAATCCGGCCCGTTTTGCCTGAAATGGGCCTTACTTGTACTTACCTGCTGTGCCGCCTCAACCGCTCGCGCCGAGGTACTCTTGCCCGGTGGCGAGCGGGTGCAGAAGGTCGATTTCGAGCGTCATATCATGGGCGTGTTTGGCCGGATGGGTTGCAATTCCGGCTCCTGCCACGGCTCGTTCCAGGGCAAAGGCGGTTTCCGACTCTCGCTGTTCGGCTACAATCCGGCCAAGGATTTTGTGGCGCTCACCCGAGAAGCCGAGGGTCGGAGGCTCAATTTCGCCGATCCCGACAACAGTTTGCTCCTTCTCAAAGCGACGGGTCGAGTACCGCACGAAGGGCAGGCACGCTTCGGTCGCGATTCCTGGGCCTATCACCTCCTTCGCACTTGGATCGTCGAAGGAGCCAAGCGCACTCCAGGCAGTGGAACGGTCGCTAAAATCGCCATCGATCCCCCCGAATACGCCTTCGATAAACCTGGACAAACCGGAAGACTACGCGTCCAAGCCACGTTTGCCGATGGCACGACCGAGACGATTACTTCGCTGTGCGACTTCCGCACTAACGACGATGCCGTCGTCGAAGTGACGCCGCTCGGCCAGGTGCGTGGAGTACGGCCCGGCGATACGGCAGTGGTCGTCTCGTATCGCGGCAATGTCGTGCCGGTGCGCGTCTTGGTACCCTATCGCGTCAATTCGAGCGTGCGGTATCCCCGTGTGCCCGAAGTGAACTTCATCGACCGCGAGGTATTTGCCAAATTGCGACGGCTGAATATCGAGCCTTCCGCGTTGTCCACCGATGCCGAATTCCTTCGCCGCGTCACCCTCGACACCATTGGCACGCTGCCGACGCCGAAGGAAGTGCGCGACTTTCTCGCCGATACGCGCGGCGACAAGCGAACGCGGAAGATCGACGAGTTGCTGTCCCATCCGATGCACGCCGCCTTGTGGGCCACGAAGTTCTGCGACATCACCGGCAACAATACGGATACCTTGGAAAATCCGGTGCAACGGAAACCTCGCCTCAGTCAGATGTGGCACGATTGGTTCCGCAAGCGCCTGGCCGAGAACGTGGCCTACGACGAGATCGTCCGAGGCGTGTTGTGTGCCACCAGCCGAGGCGAATTGCGTCCGGAAGAATACGTCGAGCAGGTCAAGGAGACGGAAGCCGTCGAAGCCGGTTTCAACTCCGCTTACGCCAATCGCCCCACCCTCGATCTTTTTTGGCGGAAACAGCAGCGCGTGCCCATCGAACAATGGGGCGAGAAAACGGCGGCAGCGTTTCTCGGCGTGCGTCTCGAATGCGCCCAGTGTCACAAACACCCCTTCGACCGCTGGACGCAGACCGACTATCGCGCTTACGCCAATGTCTTCGCGCAGGTGTCGTTCGCCATCTCGCCCGAATCGCAAAAACTGTTTCGCGCCGCCAACGAAGAACGCAAGCAGAATCCCAAAGACAAAGACAAAAAGAAACTGCCGCTCGCTCCTCTGCGCGAGGTATTCGTCGTCGCCAAAGGCACGGCCAGTCAACCGCTGCCCGACCCCGATACGAATAAAGCGCTGTCGGCCCGCGCTTTGGGCGGTCCCGAAATCTCCTTCGAGAACGGCAAAGATCCGCGACAGACGCTCTTCGAGTGGATGCACGATGCCAACAATCCTTTTTTCGCCCGCAGCTTCGTCAATCGCGTCTGGGGCCATTATTTCGGCACGGGCATCGTGAATCCGGTGGACGACTTCTCGTTGGCCAATCCGCCCTCCAACGCCAAACTGCTCGACGCCTTGGCCGAAGCATTCGTTGCCGGTCGTTTCAACATCCGCGACTTGGAGCGTAAGATACTGCTGTCGCGGACCTATCAGTTGGCGGCGGCTCCCAATGAGTCGAATCGGCTCGACCACACAAACTATTCGCACGCCAACATTCGGCCCCTAATGGCTGAGGTGATGGTCGATGCGCTCAATGCGGCTCTGGGCGCATCGGAGACGTTTGGACCTGAGATGGCGGTCAACAGCCGAGCCATCGAGATCGGAGCGAGTCGCGCACAAAATGCCTCGGTAAACTATGCTTTTCGGATCTTCGGCCGTCCGCCGCGCACCACGGCTTGCGATTGCGAGCGCGCCGCCGAGCCAGGATTGCCGCAGAAGCTCTATCTCATGGCCGATCCGACCATCCAGCAAAAATTGCAAGCCCCGCAGGGACGCATCCGCAAATTGCTGGCTGCCGAGAAGGACGACAACAGGGTGCTGGACGAGTTGGTTCTGGCCGCGCTCTCGCGCTTGCCGACGACGAAAGAACGCGACGCATTCGCAACGCATCGAGCGAAATGCAAAGACCGACAGACGGCGTTTTTCGATACGATGTGGGTACTCATTAACACCAACGAATTTGTGTTCAACCATTAAAGGACGGTTAGCCACGACGCGCAGCGGAGTGCGTTCCACCTCGCATCGCGGCCACCCAGAAAGGACTACCGTATGTCCCGCTATGCCGTTACCGATTGTGAAGGCTTCCACCGCCGCGACTTCTTGAAACTCGGTGCGGGCGGACTGTTCGGCTTGACCTTGCCGCAATTGCTGCGTCTCCAAGCCAGCGCTTCCACAGCGCAACAACAAAAGCGACGCGCCAACGCGGTCATTTTGCTCTGGTTGGGTGGCGGACCGTCGCACCAAGACATCTGGGATCTCAAACCCGAAGCACCGGAGGGTATCCGCAGCCAGTTCAAGCCGATTCCGACCAAGGCCGACGGGGTGCGCATCGGCGAACATATGCCCAAAACGGCGCAAGTCGCCGACAAGATGTCCATCGTCCGCTCACTGTATCACACCATCCCTTCGCACGGCCCGGCCAGCGTGTTTATGACGACCGGCAACAAACCGACGCCGGCGCTGGAATATCCCTCTTTGGGATCGCTGATGGCTAAATTGATGAAGTCGGAGAAGGGCGTTCCTCCCTACGTCAGCTTCGGCGATATTCGCGGCGGACGCGCCGGCGTTTCCGGCTATCTCGGCACGGCGTACAACCCGTTTATCGTCGAAGGCAGTGCCGGAGGCAAGGGTAAGGGCGGAAACTCGCTGCGCGTGCGCGGTATTCAACTGCCCACCGGCTTAACGCTTGAGCAACTGGAGAACCGCGATAAGCTCTTCCAAGGTTTCGACGATACCTTCCGTTCGCTCGATCGATCCGCAGACCTCGTGGACGGTCTCGATGCCTTCCACAAGCAAGCTCTGGAGATTCTGCGTTCGGACAAGACGAAAAAGGCGTTCGATCTGGAGCAGGAGTCGGCGACGGTGCGCGAGCGCTACGGTTCGACACCGTTCGGCCAGGGCGCTCTGGCGGCGCGTCGTCTGGTCGAAGCCGGGGTCCGTTTCGCCACCGTCAGTCTCGGCGGTTGGGACACGCACAACAAAAACTTCGACGCCTTATCCAAACGACTGTTGCCGTCGCTCGATCAAACGCTGTCGGCGTTGGTCGACGATTTGAGTCAGCGCGGCCTGCTCGACACTACCATCGTTTACTGCGCGGGCGAGTTTGGCCGAACGCCGAAAATCAACAAGAATGTGGGCCGCGATCATTGGGCGCGGTCGATGGCGGTGGCCTTGGCCGGCGGCGGCTTGCGGCGCGGCTACGCGCATGGAACCACCGACGCCCACGGCATGGCTCCGGCGACCGATCCGTGTACTCCGGACGATGTGGCCGCTACCATCTTCCACTGTCTGGGCATCGACCCGCACACCGAGTTGACCACCTCGACAGGGCGGCCGATTCAGCTCTTCCGCGAGGGGCGCGTCGTCGAAAGATTGCTGGCGTGATAAAAACGGCTTCTCCCCTTCTCCCGCCGCGCGTGGGAGAGGGGTCGGATTGGGAGGCCCACTCTGTACCTTCCTTTCACCATTTCTCACATGGAGACGGTGTCCCATTCCCAGACTCCTCATCGCCGACATCGCCGTACGACTCCTCGCTCAGCGGCTATCCGCAAAGCCCCCTCGCCCCAACCCTTCCTCCCCTGAGTACAGAGGGAGAGGGGCTTCTCGGATCGTGTCTCACTGTTCGCCCTATATTGCGACAGCCTAGCTTTCGTCGGCCGAGGAGCCTTGCAAATCTCGATTCCCAGGATACGAATAATCCCTTAAGAGGTGAGTGAAGTGACGAATGATAAATCGCCCTAGCGGTTTGAGAAAGGGAAGGGTTAACAAATCATGGCTCCTTGGCTTATCATTACCCTTGTCGTCCTGGGAATCGTGGTACTGCTCGGTATCGCCGTCTATAACGGTCTCGTCGGCAAGAAAGTGGAGACCCAGAACGCTTGGTCTCAGATCGACGTGCAACTCAAGCGACGGCACGATCTGATCCCCAATCTTGTGGAGACCGTCAAAGGATACGCCGGTCACGAGAAAGAGACGCTAGAGAAAGTAGTGCAAGCACGCAACATGGCCGTCAACGCCAAGGGGGTAACGGCTCAGTCCGAAGCCGAGAATGCTTTATCGGGCACTTTGAAGACGCTTTTCTCGGTCACCGAGGCGTATCCGGACTTAAAGGCCAATCAGAGTTTTCTCGGCTTGCAAGAAGAACTGACCGCGACGGAGAATCGCATCGGCTTTGCGCGGCAACACTACAACGATGTGGTGTCGATTTACAACACTTCGCTGCTGCGCTTTCCAGCCAACATCCTCGGCAACCTGTTCGGATTTCAGACGGCCGAGTTCTTCCAACTCGACGGTGCCGAGGCTGCCGCCGTGCGCCAGGCTCCCCAGGTGAAGTTTTGACTCCACCGATGAAGCGGTACAGTGCTACCCCCCTCTCCCGTTAGGTCATTATCGACCGGGTACGGGGGAGGGAAGGTCTTGGCGACACACTACGGTAAGG
>JAKBCS010000104.1:0-2362 GCA_021807595.1 Planctomycetota bacterium
CAGCCATCGCCGCCACCGTAGTTCTCTGCACCGATCGCGTGTGTTGTCGCGGGCCATAAAAATGCCCTCCTTTCGGAAGACATTCCACCACACCCGTCAAGAACGCCGTTCACCGGACAGACACGATATGACAACGAAACGCCGTTTCACTTTCCGCTCATAAACTCTTTCACAGATACGATCTGTCCGCTATCGACCGAGCGCTGCGCCGCGAGGCACAAGGCCACCGACCATTTGCCGTCGTATCCCGTGGCGGCGATCGGTCCTCCCTCGCGCACCGCGCGCGCCATCATGGCCATCTCGTCCTCTAATTCGTAGACCTCGCCGGTGATCTTCTCGATGGGGATGGTTTCCGTCTTCGTACCATCGTGATATTGCAGCGAGAATCGGGGGTGAAAATCGCGGTCCATCGCTCCAGACCAACTGGCCCACAGCGAACCTTGCGTGCCGGTCATTTTGACCACTTGATGGTGTTCGTAGGCGGCCAGGGTCTGCGAAATCACGGCGTATTCGCCTCCGGCGAACGAGAGAACGGCGCTGAAATTGTCTTGTAGCTCCGGATGCCCCTCTTGTTTGGAGTTGGCGCGGGCATAGACGGCGACGGGATCGCCGGCGGATGCGAGATACCAGCGGGCCATGTCGAAGAAATGGATCGGCTCCTCGAGAATCCAATTGCCGACGCGCTGGATGTCGTAGCGCCATCCTTCCGCGCCAAGCCGGTACGGCCTCCGCCAGAGTTCGATCAGCAGATAGAGCGGCCGTCCGATGGCACCTCCGGCCACCATTTCCTGCATCTTGCCCCAGAGCGAAGAGAGACGAAATTCGTGACCGATGGCCAAACACTTGCCCTTCGCCGCCGCCAGGGCGATGAGTTCGTCGCACTCGGCCAGATTGGGCGTCATCGGCTTTTCCAAGAGGAGATGCCGTCCCGATTCCAGCACCGCCTTGGCAGCGTCGTAGTGCAAGTACGTCGGCAAAACCACGTCTACCACGTCGAGTTGCTCGCATTCCAACATTGTTCGATAATCGCCGTGCATGTGGGCCGACGGATGATCGGCGGCGGCGGCCGCGCGCGTCTTGTCGGAACGAGCGGCGATGGCCACGAGTTCGGCGTCGGCAGTGGCGGCAATGGCGCGCGCGTGATGACTGCCCCACGCGCCGTAGCCAATGAGACCAAAACGGATGCGTTTCATGGTACTTATCCTTCACGATACTGCGAACCGACGGCGTCAGCCGTCGGGTCTGGCGAACCCACCCGGCAGCTAACGCAGCCGGTTCGCCAAAGAACATGGAAGAATGAATGCCCCTCTGCTCTCTATAGTGATAATACACTGATAGTTCCGCAATTAAACCGGTGCTTGGAGTCTCAAGCTCGCCGTTGCCAAGGTTTCACGCATCGGGTTCGCCGTCCATGAACGTACCGAAACCCTGGTGGACAGCGGGAGAGAGCGTTGCTACCCTGATATTCAGAGACGATCTCGGCTCCTTCCCTCTATGCTTTCGTGGACGACGTGGACGAAAATACTTGCCGCATCGACGATTTTGGCCCTTTGCCGCTCGTGCAGCCTCGGACCATCGCCGAGGTGGGCGAGGTGGTTCGCCGCGCGGTTGCCGACAAGCAAGCGATCTATCCGGTCGGCGGGCGGACGTTGCTGGGCATCGGCCTGCCGCCGACGAAACCGGGCCTGGCCGTCGATCTGCGCGGCCTGGCGGAGGTCGTCGATTACCCCGCCCGCGACATGACGATCACCGTGCAGGCGGGGATCACCCTCGCTCGCCTTCAGGCTCTTCTGGCCGCTGAAAATCAGCGCCTTCCTCTCGATATACCCGATGCCGAGAACGCCACGCTCGGCGGCGCGTTGGCGGCCAACATCAGCGGGCCGCACCGTCTCGGCTTCGGCACGGCGCGCGACTACGTTATCGGCATCAGCACCATCAACGACGAAGGCGTTGAGGTCAAAGCCGGCGGCCGCGTCGTCAAAAACGTCGCCGGTTACGATCTGTGCAAGCTGCACGTCGGCGCGCTGGGCACGTTGGGCATCATCTCCCAAGTCACGTTAAAACTGAGGCCCTTGCCGGAGAGCAAGGCTCTGGTGGCGTTCGGATGCGAGGGGGAGGCGCTCGAGCGCTTGCTCAATCGCTTGCAAGACACCCGCACGCGCCCGGTGTGTCTCGACGTGGTGAACCGCGCCGCCGCCGCCGAGCTGGCACGCGCCGCCGCCGTGCGTTTGCCGGATGCGCCGTGGACGATTCTTGTGGGATTCGAGGACAATGGCGATGCGGTAAATTGGCAAATTCGGAAGCTGTTGGAAGAACTCGATCCCCATGAGGTCGAGGGGTTGGAAGCGCGCGCCGGCGCGGC
>JAKBCS010000104.1:2462-21402 GCA_021807595.1 Planctomycetota bacterium
TCTGCCTTCAAGCGGCGGCGATGCCGGAGGCGATACGGCTGCACGCACACGCCGGTTCGGGTATCGTGTACGGCCACCTCGACGGCGACTTGACGCTGCCGCGCGCGTCCGCCATGCTGAACGAGTTGGCCGAAACCGCCGTCCGCGCCGAAGGCAACCTCGTGCTGCCGCGCTGCCCCATCGAATGGAAGCGCGCCTTGCCCGTATGGGGGCGCGAACGCGGCGATTCCTGGCTGATGCGCCAGGTCAAGGACAAAATGGACCCTCATTGTGTTTTCAATCCCGGTCGTTTCGCAGCTGGGATCTAAAGAAGAACCTCACGCAAAGGCGTGACGTACACAGAGGAAAAGAAACCCTCGAGGCCGTGTAAGATACGCCCTTCTTCGCGTCTGGGCGTGAGGCTTTTTGAGCATACATGAATACTTCCGTGGAATCGCAACGCACTTCGCTGCCGCTGACACCCGGCTCTTCCGCGCTCGGTCGCAACATCGACTACGAGCTGTTCATGGACTGCGTTCACTGCGGTCTGTGCCTGGGTTCGTGTCCGACCTACGTTGAAACCGGCAACGAGAACGACAGTCCGCGCGGGCGGATCTATCTGTGGCGGGCCGTTGCCGACGGTCGCGCCGAACTGAGCGACGACGTTCGGCGGCATCTCGATTTGTGTCTGGAGTGCCGGGCTTGTGAGACGGCGTGCCCCTCCGGCGTGCAGTACGGCCAGATCATCGGCTCGTACAAGAAAGACGCGGCCCGCCTCGGCTCCGTCTTTCCAACGCTCAATACACTGCAACGGCTGATGTTGTTCCACCTCACGCCCTATGCCCGGCGCATGCGCTGGGCGCTGACGCCGCTGCGTCTGTTGCAGCGTTGCGGACTCGCCGGATTGGTGCAACGGATGAGCCGATTCTTGCCGCTCTCGCTGCGGCGCATGAACGATATTATCCCTCCCTTGTCTCCTCATTATGGGCGCTTGCCGGAATTGCTACCGGCGGAGGGCAAACGCCGGGCGCGCGTGGCCCTCTTCGTCGGCTGCGCGGCGGATGCGTTCTATCCCCAGACGACTCTGGCTACGGCGCGCGTGCTACAGCGCAACGGTTGCGACGTGTGGATTCCGCGCACCCAAGTCTGCTGCGGCGCGCTGCACTATCACGCCGGACTGGTCGAGCCGGCGCAGCGCTTCGCCGAGGCCAACTGCGCCGCCTTCGGTGAGAAGCTGGCCGAGGTCGATGCGATCATCAACAACGCCGGCGGCTGCGGTCCCGTCCTCAAGGAGTACGGCCATCTGTTGGCGAACGGCTCCGCCTTCGCGGCCAAGGTGCGCGACATCAGCGAGTTCCTCGTCGATCTCGGCCCCATCGCTCCACAACATTCCTTGAAGATCAAGGCGACTTATCACGATGCTTGCGGCCTGAGCCACGCGCAGAAGATCCGCCAACCGCCGCGGCAATTGTTGGCCCTGATCCCCGGCTTGGAGTTGCTGCCCCTGGCCGAGAGCGAACACTGCTGCGGCGCGGCCGGCAGCTACAACTTGACCCAGCCGGAGATGTCCGAACAACTCGGCCGGCGCAAGGCCCGGCACATTCTCGACACCGGAGCGAGCGCGGTATTTGCCGGCAATGTCGGTTGTCTCTTACAGATCGCCCGCTATCTGCGCGAAAGCCGTCCCGATTTCTGGGTGGCTCATCCGGTCGATGCCCTGTGGGCCAGCTACAGCGGGGAAGCGCCGCCGCATTCCAACCGCGGATGAACGCCGATCCCGTCGCGCCCGGATGGTTCGTCCCATGCGTAATCTCAAACTCGTTCTCAGCTACGACGGCACCGACTTTCACGGCTGGCAGGTTCAGCCCGGTTTGCGCACCGTGCAAGAGACGTTGGAGAGCGCGTGGACGGCGCTGACCGGCGAACGGCTGCGCGTCAACGCCAGCGGACGCACGGACACCGGCGTTCATGCCGTCGGACAGGTCGTCAATCTTCACAGCGAAACCAAGTTGTCGGCCGAAGTGGTGGTGCGCGCCCTCAACGCGCATCTGCCCGCCGACGTCGTGGTCCGCGAAGCCGCCGACGCGCCGGAGTCGTTCGACGCCAACCGCGATGCGAAACGCAAGCTGTATCGCTATGTGATTCACGATGGGCCGGTGCCTGAACTGTTCATGCGGCGCTATTGCCATCACACGCGCTATCGGCTCGACGCGGCGGCCATGGCGCGGGCGGCGGCGTGTCTGCGCGGCACGCACGATTTCCACAGTTTCGAGACGGAATGGCCCAACCGCGCGACCAGCGTGCGAACCATCACGCATTTGGCGATCAATCGTTTCGGCGACTGGATTTGGCTCGATGTGGAGGCGGACGGCTTCCTGTATAATATGGTGCGAGCCATTGCGGGGACGCTGATAAACGTCGGCCGCGGCTATTGGCCGGAGTCGCGCGTCGCGGAGATTGTGGAGGCGAAGGATCGCACCTTGGCGGGACCGACCGCCCCGGCGCTGGGGTTGTTCCTGATGCGCGTGAGCTACGACGAGTAGGCGGTTAGCCGCGACGCGCCAGCGGAGCGCGCGACGCCCCCGCGGAGCGCGCTCCGCTGGCGCGTCGCGGCTAACCGAAACGCGGTTTAAGGGGGACATCATGCCATTGTTGGATCATTTTCATCCCCCGTCGTTCCCACGCCGAAGTTGGGAGAGTTCTCACACCCTTTGGACCGCACAATTGACGGGGAACCTGAATCTCCGTCCGCTGGGTTACGGTTTCCTCGCGGAGGCCAACGTCCCTATTGGCATTAGCGTCGCGGCAGATGTCGCCGCCTTCGAGGAAGATTCGTCGACTGGAGGCGGTTCGAATGGCGCGGTGGCCACGGAAGTTTGGGTGCCGCCTCAACCGCCTTTGGTCATGCCTGTCGATTTCACGAAACTCGAAACCTTCGAGATTCGTATCTACGATCAGGATCGAGCGCGGACGTTGGTGGCCGTCGTCGAATTAATCGGGCCTGGCAACAAAGATCGACCGGAACATCGCCGGGCTTTTCTCGACAAGTGCGCCGCCTATCTGCGCGAGGGGATCTCCGTGGTTCTCGTCGATATCGTCACCGCGAGGCGACACAGTTTTCACAAGGAGTTGATGGTGTTGTTCGGCTGCGGCGAGACGGCACAGTCCGCCGTTAGCACCGACTTGTATGCGACGGCGTATCGCGTCCGGCTGGTCGGCGAGCGAACGCAGCTGGAAGTCTGGCCGGAGCCGTTGGCCCTGGGCGAGCCGATGCCGTCGATGCCGTTGTGGCTGACGGAATCGTTGTGCGTGCCGTTGGAATTGGAGAAAGCGTACCAGACCGCCTGCAAGTTCGCTGGAATCCGCTAAGAGGATGAAATGATCGACCGTTTGGAGATTGTACCGCTGACGAAACCCCCGCGGGTGACGGTGCGGGTGCCGGGGTCAAAGAGCATCACCAACCGGGCGCTGATACTGGCGGCGCTGGCGAGCGATCGTTTTCCCGGAGAGTTGTCCGGTGTATTGCGATGTGAAGACACGGAAGTCATGATTGAGGCTTTGCGAGGGCTCGGCTTCTCGGTGGAGGCGGATTGGCGAAAGAACTTCGTTCGAGTCTATGGCGGAGAGGGAGATTTCATTCCCGCCGCTAGCGCGAACCTGTTCGTTGCCAACTCCGGTACAAGTATGCGGTTTTTGACGGCGCTGGTCGGTCTCGGCCACGGTCGTTATCGCCTGGACGGCGTGCCTCGGATGCGCGAACGGCCCATCGAAGATCTCCTGTCGGCGTTGAATCAACTCGGTGTGCGAGCGTGGAGCGAGACGGGAAATGGCTGTCCGCCGGTGATCGTCGAGACGGAGGGGTTGGCGGGAGGAAGGGCGTGCATTCGCGGCGATGTGAGCAGCCAATTTCTGAGCGGCCTGCTGATGGTCGCGCCTTTTGCCCGTAAGGATGTCACTCTGGAAGTCGAGGGATCGCTGGTATCCGAGCCGTATGTGTCCATGACCCTCGCCATGATGAAACGGTGGGGTGCCGAGGTCGAGGTGAAGGAGCGTTCCTTCCATATTCGTGCGACTCGGGAATATCGTCTCTGCGAATATGCGATCGAGCCGGATGCCTCCGCCGCCAGCTACTTCTGGGCCGCGGCCGCCGTCACCGGAGGAAACGTCACGGTTTCGGGACTGACCACGAACAGCCTGCAAGGCGATGTGCGTTTTGTGGATGCACTGGAGCAGATGGGCTGCCGCATCGTTCGGGGCGACACGGGAATCACCGTACAGGGCGGCCCGCTGCACGGCATTGACGTGGATATG
Source organism: Planctomycetota bacterium (assembly GCA_021807595.1). GTDB lineage: Bacteria > Planctomycetota > Planctomycetia > Gemmatales > Gemmataceae > JAJPHU01. Next base: position 6,753 of record JAKBCS010000104.1, read on the forward strand.
AACGACATCAGCGACACCGTGATGACACTGGGTGCCGTCGCCTGCTTTGCCGAGGGACCGACGACGATTCGCAACGTGGGCCATATTCGCCATAAGGAAACGGATCGCCTTGCCGCCTTGGCCACGGAGCTGCGCCGCGTTGGGGCCGAGGTCGAGGAGTTTGCCGATGGTTTGACCATTGCGCCGCGGCCGCCGCACGGAGCGGAAATCGAAACCTACAACGATCATCGCATGGCCATGAGCATGGCCCTGATCGGCCTGCGCGTGCCGGGCATTGTCATCGAGAATCCCGGCTGCGCGGCCAAAACCTATCCCGATTTCTTCGCCGATCTCGAACGACTCCGGGAAGAGGTTTCACCTCCAAGACACAAAGAACACCAAGGGGAAGAAACATGAAATCACTTCACTATCGAGGCTCGTTTTTTCTCTTTTTCCTGTCTTCTATGTGCTTTTTGTGCCTTGGCGGCGAATTAAAGGCGCAGGAGGCGAACACGCCGTACAAGTTGCGGCTGGTCGTTCACGTCGCGCAGAATCGGCTTTTGACCGATGTGTTCCGCGATCGCCTTGAGCGCGAATTGCACGACGGATTCCAGGCCGCCCTGGGCGACTTGGGCCGCGTCACGGTTAAGCACGAGCATCCGCGCCTCAAGGACGTATTGGCGCGCGGGTTGAAGCAATCGCTGGACGATTGGAAAGATCGCAACGACGAGAAGACGCATTTTGTGCTGATCGACTATTCCGGCGTGCATTACGAGATTCAGACGCGCCAGTACGACGGGACCATCGGGCGGGCGAGTCCGGTGGTGCGGCGGGATCGGACCCGCGACCGCGATTTCGTGGTCAAGGCGGCGGCGCTGCTTCTCAAGCAGGATTTCGGCGTTTTGGGCACGGTGTTGGAAGGGCCGTCCGGCCCGAACAAACTGGTCAAGGTGGAGCTGCGCGGCGGAGCGCTGGGCGACATGGCCCGGTGGATTCAGAAGGACGACGTGTTCGCCCTGGCACCTCCGGACGGCGGCGAACCGCTGGCGCTGCGTTGGTCGCTGATGCAGGTGGAACAAGCGCCGGCCGAGGGAACGCGCGACGGCATCTGTCTGTGCCGGTTCTACCATCGCTATCAGGTGTCGAGCATCGTCGGCTATCGCTGCATCAAACTCGGTACCGTGCAGACGCCGTTGCGGCTGCGCTGGGTGCGGCAAATGCCGAAGGGGGCCAAGACGCAACCGCTCGCCCTGCGTCTGACCGTCGAGATTCGCCGTCGTGGTTTCGAGGGTGAGGACGCCACGAAACGAACCAAAATCACCGATTCGAGTGGCGTCCTGGAGACGGAGAACTACGGCAAGGACGGCGAGTACGCGCACGTCGCTTTTGTGCGCGTCATCGACGGCATGGAAGATCCCAAGCCGCAAGTGCCGATCGCGCTGGTCGACGATCGCCCCATATTTATTGAAGTGAATGCCGCCAAGGACGTGGACACGCTGTTCGCGGTGCGGCAGACCAACTGGCAAAACAATGTCGCCGACTTGTCGCAAATGCAGACCAATCTGTTCAAGCGCCTGGAGACGTTGGGGGCCAAGCCGGATCAGCGCGAATTAGTTATCGCCGAAGCGGAGCGCGGCCTCAAGCGTCTGCGCGACGACCGCGCACTTTTGCTGCAACAAAAAGAAGAACTCGGCGAATACGCACGCAAAAAGAGACGCCCCTTCGTGACGCAGCGCGAGGACAAACGCATGGCCGACTCGATGGAAGGCGAGAAAATCCTGGAGCAGTTCCTCGTCGAACAAAAACGCATCGAAGCGAAGGAGAACGATCCGCAAGTGAAGAAATGGCTGTCGGCCATCGAAAATGCCAAGCTGTTGGAGAAAGAGTTGGAGATCGGCAAGGCCATCGACATTTACGAGAGCGTGCGGAAAGAAGGGTTCAAGAACGACGCGCTGGACGCGCACCTGAAGGAATTACAGACGTTGTGGAAGACGGTCGATGCCAATCATGCCGAAGCGAGGAACTATATCTATCTGGTTTGGCCCACCCTGGATACGGAACATCTCAAGGAAGGACTGGCCAAGGTTCGCGACGCCCTAATGAAATGTGAAGCGGCCGGCGATCTCATAACCATTCGCAAGTTGCTCAAAGGGACTGAAGCGCACGCCCTGCGATTGAAAAAAGAATCCGATCTACTCCAGCCGGAATTGCTCCAGGAAGACGTGGAACCGGCCAAGCTGCGCAAGGACATCAACGAGCAAATCGTGAAGCTCGGCAACCACATGCTCGAGTATCTGAAGACGCATCCTGCCCGCAAATGATCGTCAGCGGCGCGGCGGGGGAGTGGCTTTGGAACTGAGCGGCGACGCACTCCCACTGCCGACGCGGATCGGCGTTTTGCACAGCAAGCACGGCACGACCTTATCGCGGTCGTGTTCTTCAACGAGCATGAACTTGCGGCAGCGCGGATTGGGACACTGAACGGCGAAAACGCCGGGTAGATTGGGTGCCATCGCTCCTCCTCGGTAAAATCGAACGAACGTCGTAGTTCGTCTATTATATCTCCACGACGAAAAGGTAAGATACCCCCGGCGAACCGGCCGCGTGTGCTGCCGAGTGCAGGTTGCATAATCCGGCAGCCTACGCTGCCGCATCGCCGTAATTCCAAGGAGACGCGATGAAACGATACATCCTCTGGTGCGGCGTGGTTCTGTTGTTCGCCGCTCCCGTTCGAGCCGAGCAACCGCCGGACTCGAAGGTGGTTCTCGACGTTTGGGACGCCGTGTATCTCGACGGCGTCAAGTCGGGCTATCAACATACCGTCGTCGAACGCCGCGAGCGCGACGGCCAGAAATATTTTCACACCGCCCGCTTTCTCTCGTTGACCGTAAAGCGTTACCAGAGCGTCGTCACGCAGCGCATCGAACTGACCAGCGACGAAGCCCCCGACGGCAAAGTCGTCGGCGTGTCGATGACGCTCTATCTCGATAAGGATCGGAAAATCGTGCAGAGCGGCCGGGTCGAAGGCGACAAGCTACTCGTGAAGACGCCGACCCACCCCGAGGGACAAGAGTTGCCGTGGAAGGAGGGTACCATTGGCTTTTACGGTCAAGAACTGCTTTTCGCCACGCACAAAGTCAAACCGGGCGATCGCTTTCGCTTCATCGGCTACGAACTGGCGTTGACGGCGGCGGTGCAATATCAGGTCGTCGTGAAAGAAGCCGAAGAGAAAGAGATAATCGCGGCCAAAAAAGTGGGCGAAGAGATCCGGGCCGAGCGCGAGCGCAGACGGCTGCTGCGCGTCGAGATCAAGCCGGACAAAATCACCAAGGACGGCAACGCCATCGCCTTGCCTCGCTTGACCGTGTGGCTCGACGATAAACGCCGCGTGGTATACAGCGAATCGGAGGCACCGGGATTGGGTCTGATGACGACCTACCGCACCGAGCGAACGCTGGCCGAGAAAGAGGGCGCGGCACCGGCGCTGATGGCCGATCTGGGCAAGAACACGTATGTGCCGCTCGCTCGCGCCCTGGAGAATCCGCACGGAGCCAGAGAAATTGTCTATCGCATTACCGTCAAGGACGACGACGATGCCAAGACGACGTTCGCCCGCGACGGACGGCAAAAGGTTGAGAATGTCCGCGACAATACCTTCGATCTGCGCGTGCGTCCGATCCGCGAGCCATCGACCGGCGAAGGGGAGGACAAGCCCAAGGCCGAGTTTCTCAAGAGCAGCTATTTCCTCGATTGCGAGAACAAGAAAGTGCGCGCGGAGGCCGCGAGCATCGTCGGCGACGAGAAAGATCCGTGGCGCAAGGCGCAGCGCGTCGAGAAATGGGTACACGAACACATGAAGGGGAACAACGAGATCAACTTCGTCCCGGCCAGCCAGGTTCTCGAAGATCGACAGGGCGATTGTCGGCAACACGCGATGCTGACGGCGGCGCTGTGTCGCGCCGCCGACGTGCCGGCGCGAACGGCGTTCGGTCTGGTGTACGCGGTGGAAGATCGGCATCCAATCCTTGCCTTCCATATGTGGACCGAAGTCTGGATCAAGGGGCAGTGGTTGATGCTCGACGCCACGCTGGGACAAGGCAATGTCGGCGCGGCGCACCTTAAGATCGCCGACCACAGTTGGCAAGACACTCAAACGCTGGCACCGCTATTGCCCGTGATACGGGTTGCGGGCAAGGTTCGCGTGGAGATTGTCGAAGAGAAGTAGATCGATTACGCCGCCATCGGCAGAGACGCCGGGGCGTGAACGGCATCGAGAATTCGGCTGGCGGCGGCGAGCGCGGCGCGACCGGCCGCGCCATCGACGCGCGGCGGCTGCCCCGTTCGGACGGCGCGGATAAAGTCTTGTAATTCGCAGGTCAATTGATCGCAGGGAGCGGTATCGCAGTCGATCTCTTCAACGTGGATATGGCGAGTAAATAAATCGGTTTTAAGCGATTTCAGCGTCGCCGCGTCGAGGGGGAGCTGGCGGAGATGCTCGTTGGGCCGCATGAAGGTCAAGCGACGGCGCGCGAAATCGACGCCGGTGAACCCTTCGGGTCCAAAAAGGTGCATGTGCCGCGCCGGCGTCGGATGGACGCGGCTGGCTCGCAAGTCGGCCACACAACCGTTGGCAAAGGTGAGCCTCGCCTGGGCGAGATCTTCGTTGCCTCCGAGTACGGCCGCGCCCAACGCCTCGACGCTTCGCAGCGGCGCGCGTACGAGCGTCAACACCAAATCGAGATCGTGAATCATCAGATCCAGAACGACGCCGATGTCGGTCGAGCGCCCGGAAAACCCGCTGTAGCGTTCGCAAGAGATATACTTGGGTTGCTGCGGGCGGCGCTGCAATTGCTCGAAGGCGGGATTGAATCGCTCGATGTGGCCGACTTGCAGAAACGTCCGATGGCGCTCGGCCAATTCCAGCATCTCGTCGGCTTGGCGAACGGTGACCGCCATCGGCTTTTCGACCAACAGCGGTATCCCCTGCCGCAAAAAATCGGCGGCCACCGCGCGGTGGTGAACGGTCGGCACGGCGACGACGGCGGCATCCACGCGCGACAGCAAGGCGCGAGGATCGCGATAGGCCTGCGTCCCGCAGCGCTGCGCCACGGCCTCGGCCTGCGCGCCATTGGCATCGACGACGCCGACCAACTCGACTTCGGGCAGCGTCGCCACAATCCGCGCGTGTTCCTTGCCCAGATGCCCGACACCGACAACCCCGACCCGCAGACGCTGCATTCCAACCCCTTTATGGCGACCACATTTAAGCCGCGAGCGGCGGGCGGTTCGCGCTCGCCTCACTACGATACGCATCGATTCTTGGACGCATCCATCCTTTTAGCCTAACGCCTTCAGGCGGCCTGTCGTTCCGGTACGGCGGCAGGATACAACGTCCGATAGAGATGCCGAACCATTTCGACGTTGAGCGGATGGCCGGAGCGATAGGCGACGATGTGGCCGCACAAATCCGCGCCCAAAAGCGACAGATCTCCGACCAGATCGAGAACCTTGTGCCGCGCGGGTTCGTTGGCGAAGCGGAGCGTGTTGTCGATGGGTCCACGCGGGCCGAATACCAGAAGGTCCGACACGCTGGTTCGCGCTCCGAGTCCCAGACGGCGCAGTTCGGCGGCTTCTTCTTCGAGGATAAAAGTGCGACAGGCGGCCAGTTCTTGAGCGAACGATGAGGGCGTCAGCGCTTGCGTATGAATCTGGCGCGCGATCGGGGAAGCCAGCCCGTAGTCGAGAAAATAGCTGAGATACAGGGCTTGGCTCGACTCGGAGTCGATGGCCTGCGTCGCGGGCATCGGCTCGGACAGAGGCGGATGGAGCGCCAGAGTGACGCCGCGCGCCTTCAAGACGACGGAGCGTTCGACGCCGTAGACCGGCCGCCGCGCCGCTTGGAGACAGATGCCCGCATCGAGCAAGGCGGCGGTGAAGTCCCGCGCCGATCCGTCCAACCCCGGCGGCTCCGGGGCGTTCAATTCGATGTGGCAATTGTCGATGCGCAGCCCCGCCAACGCCGCTAAAACGTGTTCGACCAATCCCACTTGACCGGAGGGATGCCCCAGCGTGGTGCGCCGCTGCGTTCCGGTGACACGCTCGACGTGCGCCGGCAGATACAGGGGCGGGCGGAGATCGGTGCGGACGAAGACGATGCCAGTGGACGGCGGGGCGGGCACGAAACGCAGTCGCACCGTAGCCCCTGTCAGATAGCCGACGCCCCATACTTCGGTGGGGCGTCGAATCGTCCGCTGATGGCGATAACTGAATCGTTTCACGTTCGCGCCCTCCTAGCACGACCCGTGCGCCGTCCCCGGCGCGCGAGTAGAAGCTCGCCGATTAGAGCCTGTTCGCAAGCCCTCTCACCCCTAATCCTCTCCCCCCAGAGACCAGGGGAGAGGGGCTTCTCGAGAGCCTCTTAGCGTCCACCGGGCGCGGGGGCCGGCTGTGTCCCACCGCCGGGAACGGCCGCCGAACGCATGGCGTAATTCAGTTGACCGAGAATGTCGTTGCTTATGTCCAGGCGTTGTTCCATGAAGATCAACGGCATCAACGCGCCGGAGTTGAGTTTCCGCGCGATGTTCTGGGCGCTGAGATATTCCGTCCGATCGAAGGTATCGTTGTAATGCAAAACCAACTCGATGTCGTGCGAACTGGCGTAGCGCTGCGCGGCGTCGCAGACGTCCGTGAAGATGATGCGCATGGCCTCGTCGCTGCGCTTATTGAGTGTCATGGTCGCGTCGGCTTTCAGATCTTCCTGTTGGCGCTGAATGTCCTTGTAGCGGCGTTCCAATTCCTCCTTCTGTGGTCCCTGTGGCTGCCCCGCCGCCTTTCCGGCATCGACCTTCAGATTCTCCAAGGCCTGGCGCAGGTCCGATTCGCGCTTCTGAAAGGGGCCGACCAACTGCTTGATCTCATCCTGGAAGTGCTTGTACTTTTCGTAGTTTTTGATGACAAAGGTGAGGTTGATTAACGCGATCCGCGTGCGTGGAGCGGCCTGCGTGGCTGCCGGTTGCGGATTGGCGGACGGTGGCTGCGTCTGGCCGTTGGACGCGCCGACGTAGCACAACAATCCCAATACGACAAAACCCCCTGCCGTCATTACCGTTTTCTTCACGGTTCCGTTCTCCTGTTCCGAGATGACCGACAGTCCACGGCGTCGTGCCGCATCCCTTGGGATTGCTGCCGGATGATTACTCCCTCCGCCCCCCGATTGCCTCTTCGTGGGAGCGATGGGTTCTACTCTAGGTGGAGTTGAGGGTCAAGACGAATAGCTCCCTTCGCGCTGCCGCGCTCGCCTTCGGTTCGCGGCCAAACGAAGGCTCACCGCGCATGGGGGAACTCCCCTCTCCCCTGTACTCAGGGGAGAGGGCAGGGGTGAGGGGGGGAAATCTGTGGAACTCCCTCCCCCTCACCCCAACCCCTCTCCCCCTGTACTCAGGGGGAGAGGGGCTTTTAGGACAGGCTCCAACTTCAAGGTGTGGCGGGTGGCTTGGCGCACTTCTTCTTCGGTCCAGGCGATGGGTACGCCGTCGCCGCGGAGCCAAAAAGACAACAGATCGTCGTAATGGGGCGACAGAGGATTGCCGGATTGGCCGCCGGGCAGCGAAAAACGGCTGTTGCTCCATGCTCCGACATCGACGACCATGCGCATCGAGGCGATGTTGTCCGCCTGGGCCAAGGGATCGAGCGGCAACACAGCTCCTTGATTGATGGTGTCACAATCGCCGCCGCAGGGAAAGGGGCCGAGATTGAAAAGCGGGGCAAGCCAGGGTTTGCGGCTGAGGGGGTGATGCAGGGTGAGTTTGCGCAGCCGTCCGAACGCCCATTGCGTCGCATCGCCGCCGTACTCTGTCCGCAATCGGCGAACGACTGCCGCCAACGCGCCGGCGATTTCCTCCGGCCACGAATGCGGGAACCAGCCGGTAGGTTGTTCGTGGAGCAGATGCACAAGATGGGCGGTACGGCGATAACAGAGAAAGTTGTAGGGCACGATCGGTCCCAGCGCTTCGCCGAGAACGACGGCGAACGAACGCGGCGCTTTTGCCTGGGCCAATCGTCGCGCCATCTCGGCGATAAACAATTCGTACACCGTTGCCGCCGAGGAATCGACCGAGACGCGGCCGTCCCACGACCGCAGCAGTTCCAAAGCCTGCCGTGCGTCGGCGTCGGCGGCGGCGGGAGTGGATAAAACCGCGGTGCGCATCTCGTCCCAGGCAACCGCCCGCTGATTCATCTGCAAGTTCTGGGTACTCGGCACGTCCCAGTCGGTTCGCGCGCGCAGCTCGCGGTCGATGGAGGCGACGCGGTAACCGTCCAACCAATCGCAACCGAGATAAGGCCCCTCGCCATCGGGCACGGGTCGATTGTTGGCCGTGGCATGAAATCCGTGCGCGGGATTCTCGACGTGGGGCAACTGCTCGAAGGGGACGAGATCCGCTTCCCAACCATAGTCGGCGTCCCAGCCGGGCGCGGGAAGCAGGCCCCACCCCTTGCGGCGTCTGGGTGCCAGACCAAACATCTGCCAGCCGATCGTGCCCGTCTCATCGGCGTAGACCATGTTTTGCGCCGCGGCCGGCCAATGCTCGGCGGCTCGATGAAACTCGGCGAAGCTGCGAACGCGATGCAACCGCAAAAGGCCGTCCAACGGTCGAGGCTCGAGCCACACCGCGCGCAGCGACAGCGCCTCGTCGACGTTGCGCAGCGCGGGTCCGATGATGGGGCCGCGCGGCGTAACGAGAACGCGCTCGACCACGCTCGCTTCGTTCTTGACTCGAATAACCTCTTCGCGCACTTCGCAGGGAACGAATTGATCGCCCTGACGCACGCTGCAACCGTCGGGTCCGATTTGTTCGCGGAAGAGGTCGGTATTGTCGATGAGTCCGGCGGTGATGCCCCAGGCGGCGAAGCCGTTGTGGCCGGACTGAACCGCGGGACCGCCGAGGAACGTCGCGCCGGCCATGCGACTAGACGGTGTGCGCGCGTGGACGAGATACCAGTGCGGCGGGAGGCGCGCGTCGAGGTGCGGATCGTTGGCGAGGAGTGGCCTACCCGTCGTCGTCCGCGCGGGTGAAACCGTCCAGTTGTTGGATCCGCCGCCGACGTGAAACAGAGACGCAAACGCCTTGAGTTCTTCGCTCAGTCGATCCAGCATCGGATTCGGAGCGTCGTCTTTCGCTCCCGCGCGCTCCTTTCCCGGAACCAGGGTGGAAGACACGCCGGGGATCCGAACGGGATCGAGGGCGGCCAGCGCGTCAGGCCCGTCGGCAAGCAAGATCTTGAAGCGCGCCAGTTCGATGTCCCAATTGCTGGCCAGCGTGAATGAAATCAGTTTGACGACGCCGAGACTGTCGAGAGGATGCCACGGCGTCGGCCGGCCGCGGAGCAAGACGAACTCGTGGGGCCGCCGCGGCAAGCCTTTGGTCGCGCCGGCGGCGACGCCCTCGGCATAGGCCTCAATGTCGGCCCGCAATTCGGCGTCGATCAGCGGCCATTGCGCCTCGGCGGCGCGACGAAAGCCGATCCGCCGCGACAGTCGATCGATGGGCAAGCCGGAGGCACCGACCAGTTCCGACAGCGTGCCGCGCACGGCTCGAAGCAACAACTCAAGCTGAAAGGTCCGATCTTGTCCGTGGCAAAAGCCGATGGCGAAACAGACGTCGCGCTCGCTGTTCGCCTCGATGTGAGGGATTCCCCACCTATCGCGATGAATTTGGACGTTGTCCGAAATTCCCGCAACGCCGACAGTGCCTTGGACGGTTGGCAACCGCCGGCCAAGCAACCATCGCATCAGCAGACGTGTGAGATTCACCGAACTCTCTCCATCCGTGCAAGTTAGATGGTGAGAGCATAGGTCCGCGAACCCACGGTGTCAACGGAGCCGCTCTTGCCGCGTCGCGCGACACAGTTGTAGAATCGAGAGGGATCGGGCGAGCGGAGTTGCTCACCGGATCTCAAAGGCGTTGGATGAGTTATGGACCAACCAGACGATCGCCCCGACTTTCGCTTTCGACTTACCCGGCGGCAACTGTTGCGCTGGGGGACCGTCGCGGGCATCGCGGGCATAGGGAGCAATGGTTGTTCGCGCCGAATCGAGCAAGCGCCGGCGGAAGTCGAGCCGTATCTGCGGTTTCCCGGTAAAGTGGCGATGCGCGTCGTCAACGACCGCGCCCCATGCCTGGAAACGCCCTGGCGCTATTACCGCGAGGATCTGACGCCCAACGAAGCCTTTTTCGTCCGCTGGCATCTGCAAGCCATCCCCACCGCGGTCGATCTGCGGACGTGGCGGCTGCGCGTCGGCGGCCGCGTCAACAAGCCGTTGGAGTTATCCCTCGACGATCTAAAGAGGATGAAAGCGACCTCGATTGTCGCCGTCAATCAATGCTCCGGCAATTCGCGCGGCTATTTCGAGCCGCGCGTGCCGGGCGGCCAATGGGGCCACGGCGCGATGGGCAATGCCCGCTGGACCGGCGTACCCCTGTGCGACTTGCTCAAGCGCGCCGACCTCAAGGCCAAGGCCGAGCAGGTGACGTTCGATGGACTCGATGAAGGCCCGTTGCCTTCGGTGCCGGATTTCATCAAGGCGCTCGACGTGCCGCTCGCGCTGCAGCCGGAAGTGCTGGTCGCCTACGAGATGAACGGCAAGCCGCTGCCCATGCTCAACGGCTTCCCGGTTCGCCTGGTGGTGCCGGGCTATTTCGCCACCTATTGGATCAAGTCGCTGACGGAGATCAACGTTCTGCCCCATCGCTTCGACGGATTCTGGATGCAAAAGGCGTATCTGCTGCCCGCCAACGCCGACGAATCGCCTCATGACTTGGCCAAAAAAGTCGCGCCCATCGGGCGCATGGTGGTGCGTTCGTTCCTGGTTCGTCCTGAGGCCGAGGAACGCCTGCCCCTGGGGAAACCCGTTGCCTTGGACGGCCTCGCCTTTGACGGCGGCGAGGGTATCAAGCAGGTGCAGTTCTCCACCGACGGCGGGAGTTCGTGGAGCGATGCGAAGCTGGGCGATGATCTGGGCAAGTTCTCGTTTCGCCGTTGGCGGGCCGAATGGACGCCGCCGGAACGAGGCAGCTATGCGCTGCAAGTACGCGCCGTCAACGCAGCCGGGCAAACGCAACCGACCAAGCCGATCTGGAATCGCGGCGGCTACGCGCAGAACGTCATTGAAACCGTTCGCGTTCACGTTGTTTGAAGGAGCGTCGTCATGGCCGAGGACCGCCCCAGCCGACAACGGACGCGCCGCGGCGTTCTCGTGTGGACGCTGCTCGCCGCCGCCGTAACCACCGCCATCGCTTTCGATGCCTTGCGGGATCGCCCGCAACTGCCGCCTCCCGAAGCCGACGTGCCGGTGGAGACGCCGCCCACGGATCAGGCTTTCGCGTTGCCCAACGACCCGCCGGACTTGCCGCTCGGTCCCCACCGCGAGGAATTCGCGGTTTCCTGCACCATCTGTCATTCGACGCGCCTCATCGCCAATCAGCCGCATTTTCCACAAAAAAAGTGGGGTGAGATCGTTCATAAGATGGTAGACGTATACGGCGCGCCGCTCGCCCCAGACGACGAAGCGCGCATTGTCGAGTACCTCATGACGATGCGCGGCCGCCCAGAGTAGTAATAATCTGAGCGGGGGGCGTTAGCCCCCTGAGAGAAGTCTCAGGGGGCTGACGCCCCCCCGCTCAGAGGAAGTCTCAGGGGGCTGACGCCCCCCGCTCAGAGGAAGTCTCAGGGGGCTGACGCCCCCGCTCAGAGGAAGTCTCAGGGGGCTGACGCCCCCCCGCTCAGAGGAAGTCTCAGGGGGCTGACGCCCCCCGCTCAGAGGAAGTCTCAGGGGGCTGACGCCCCCCGCTCAGAGGAACTTCTTGTTCCTTAGAAGAAAACGATATGCCATGAGTTCCACGCTTGAGACGAATCGCGACATCCCACGGACCGAAGACGGCCTCGTCCGCGCCCACGGCTTGGCCGCGCTGGCAATGGTTGTCTACTCGGCGCTATTGGGATTGGCCGTGGGTTTGAAATTTCATTGGCCGGACTTCCTGGGCGGTCAGGCATGGCTGACTTGGGGAAGGCTGCGTCCCGGCCACACACAGGGCATTCTGTTCGGCTGGCTCGGCAACGCTTTCCTCGCCTATCTCTACCACGCTCTGCCGCGCCTGGCCGGTCGGCCGGTCGCCGGCCGCCGACTGGGCTGGATGCTGTTCGCGGTCTGGAACTTCCTGCTCGTCCTCCCGGGCTGGCTGTTGGTGATGGCGGGATTCAGTCAACCGCTGGAATGGGCCGAGTTTCCTCTTATCACCGATGCCGTCGTGGTGTTGTCGTTCGTTCTCATGGCGATACAGTTCGTCGTGCCGCTTTTGCGCGTTCGCTTCTCGGGGCTATATGTCGCCGCGTGGTACATCCTCGGCGCTATCGTCTTCACGCTGCTGGCTTATCCGGTCGGCAACTTCGTACCCGAGCTGGTGCCCGGCGCGCGCGGCGCAAGCTACAGCGGTTTGTGGATTCACGATGCCGTTGGTCTGTACATAACCCCCTTCGCGGTCTCCATCATTTATTTTGTGTTGCCGTCGGCGACGGGGAAACCGATATTCAGCCATTTTCTATCCATGTTGGCGTTTTGGATGCTGTTCTTCATCTATCCGCTCAACGGCACGCATCACTACATCTTCTCGTCGATTCCCATGGCGGCGCAGATGGGGGCCATTGTCGCCTCGGTCTATCTGGGTTTGGACGTGACGCTCAATGTCGCCAATCAACTGTTGTCGCTGCGCGGCTGTAGCGGCACAGTGGCCCGCGACGTGCCTTTGCGCTATATCTGGGCCAGCATCGTCTGCTATCTCCTCGTTAGTCTGCAAGGCTCCTGGCAAGCGCTGATGCCGGTCAATCGCCTCGTTCATTTCACCGATTGGGTGATCGGCCATTCCCACCTGGCGATGATCGGCTTCGCCTCCTTCGCGGCCATCGGCGGATTGCTGCATGCCTGGAAACGGACGCCGGGGGTGCGCTACAACGAGCGAGCGGCCAACTGGTCGTTCTGGCTCCTCTGTATTGGTTTATTGCTCATGGTCGCGGATCTTACCATCGCCGGCCTGCTCCAAGGCGCGCTGTGGCAATCGGAGGCGGCGTGGATGGAGTCCGTCCGGGCGTCCAGGCCCTACTGGCTGTTCCGTTCGGTCTCCGCTTTACCTCTGCTGGCCGGCTTCGTCGCGCTGGGCCATGCCATGCTGACGGGACCGGTCGGCGAATCGGTTGCCGCCGAGGCCGCCGAGACTCAACGGGACCGCGAGACTTTTGAAGCGAACGCGGCGGGCCACGAAGGGCTGGGCATCGCCTGGCTCAAGAATGCCTATGTGTTGACCGCCCTGGCCGGGGTCGGCTTCTTCTTGCTCTCGTTCGTCGTCCTGGCCATCTGGCCCAATCGAGAATTGGAACAGGAAATCGCCTCGACCCATCCGCCGCAAATGTCGCAAGCGAACGCCTCCGAGTTGCGCGGCCAGGCCATTTACGCCCGCGAGGGGTGCCATTTCTGTCATTCGCAATTCGTCCGCTTCACGCTCGACGACGTGCGCCGTTTTGGTGTGGCCACGCAAGCCTGGGAAACGGATCGCCAATATCCGCAAATGTGGGGCACGCGCCGCATCGGCCCCGATCTGGCACGAGAAAGTGGGAAGCGTGCCAAGGATTGGCATCTGACACACCTTTGGAATCCGCGTTTCGTCGTCGCCGATTCGATGATGCCGGGCTATTCCTGGCTATTCGATGGATCGGCCGCGAAGCCGACGCAGGAAGCGCTCGACCTGGTGGCTTATCTCGATTCCCTGGGTCGCGACGCGCGCCTGGCGGGCCTGGAGCAACAGACGCCGGCGCGGACCATGGACCCGGCGGAAGAGGAACGCATGGGCATCTTTTGCGATTGTGCCGTTCCGCGCACCGCCGGACCCGCGCCGTTGTTCTCGATGCGGATGGCGTCGTCGGAGTTGAGGCGTTTCACCCGCCGCGGCGAGGCCATTTACAACCGCGAATGCTCCGGCTGCCACGGCACGACGGCCAAGGGCGACGGACCCGCCGCGACAAGTCTATTGCCCGCACCGCGCGATCTGTCCGCGTTCCGCTTCACCGATCGTCTTCTCAGCAATCTCTTGTGGGACGGCGTGCGCGGCTCGTCGATGCCTTCATTCCACGAACTACCCGCCGCTGAATTGTCATCCCTCGTCGCTTACGTTCGTTCGCTTGAACCGGGATCGACCGCGCCGGAAGAGAAAGACGTTCTGACCAAGGCCGAACGCGAAAACGCCGAGAAGCTGTACGGCAAAAACTGCGTGAGCTGCCACGGCTACCAGGGGCGCGGCGACGGTCTCAGCGCCGCCGCCCTGGCTCCTCGACCGACCAATTTCCAACAAGAGCAGCCTAGCCCGGCCTACGCTGAAAAGGCACTGGCGCACGGAGTACCCGGCACCTCCATGCCGCCCTGGCAAGAAAAACTAAATGCCGATGAACGCCGTCTGTTGGTCCGCTACGTTCGTTCGCTCTATCACCCGACGCAGCCGGAGCGGGAGTGAAGTTATATGATCGTCAATCTTATCGTGGCGTTCGTGACCTTGCTCATGACCGGATTCCTCGCGGTGTGGTTGATGTTTCCCCATCTGCGCCGTTGGTTCGAGGAACCCAAATATCG
>JAKBCS010000242.1 GCA_021807595.1 Planctomycetota bacterium
ACTCCGCGGAACGCCCCCGCCGTTACCCCAACCCCCCCCTCACCCCAACCCCTCTCCCTCTGAGTACAGGGGGAGAGGGGCGAAAATCCGCGGCATGCCCTCGCTGTTACCCCAAACCCCCTCACCCCAACCCCTCTCCCCCTGAGTACAGGGGGAGAGGGGCTTTTGGGAATGACTTCTACTCGTTCATCGGAATCAATTGAACAAATTTCAGATCGAGTAAGGGGTGATAAATCTTCCCCGCCGAGCGGAAGGTGATGCGCTGTGGGCCTGCCGTCAGGACGATTTCGCCCACTTTGGCCTGCCGATAGACGTCCCAACTTCCGGTCGATTCCACTTTGCCCGTCGTTTGGTTGAGGCCGGCTTGCAAGAGGAACGACTTGCCCGCCGTGTCGGGAGGACAGGCCCAATCGAGACGGACGGCGTAGCGACCGGGCTTGGCGACTTCGACCGTCCACACGGCGCGATCGTCGGGGCTGGTCCAATAGCCGAGGTTGCCGTACTTTTCTTCCAGCACGATGGTCGGGCCATAGATCGCGCAATTCGCCGCGCTCAGAAGCAGCGAGCCATCGGCGGCGGCTCGGACCACTATCGGCTTGTTGCCCGGATACTCCTTGCGTTTGGGTTGCGGCCCTTGCGAACGAAGGTGCGCGATCAGGTCGGCCATGTCTCGCGGTTTGATTTCCTTCTCCAACCCTTCCGGCATGGCGGACTTTCCGGAACTGCTCAGCTCGTCGAGATCGCTCCTCAGGAGTACGACTTTCTTACCGTCGGAGCCGACCAGGGTGATGCTGTTGCCGGTCTCGGCGGCGAGGACTCCACTGAACGTGCGGCCTCCCTTCGTCGTGGCCGAGTAGCCGACGTAGCGCGCCTCCACGGCGCGGTTGGGGTCGAGAATGGCGATCAACAGCGCCGGCGGCGATTTGTCGCCCAGGGAAGCCAGATCCGGTCCCACGGCATTGCCGATGCCGCCGAGTTGATGGCAGGCCGAGCAGTGCTTGCGGAACAGCTCCGCGCCCCGGGCCGCGTCGCCGGTCGCCGTCAACGCGGAGCGATACGATTCGATGATCTTTTGTCGATCCGCATGAATGGCATCGGTAAATTGTTTCGTCGCGCGCTTGCGCACCTCGCCGGAGCGATGACTTAACAAACGCTGCCGCAGCACGGCATCGATCTCATTCGGAGCAATCTGCTTGTCTTCCAGTGCATCGAGGAGAGATGACAACCACTTGTCACGACCGACGAGGACGAGCAATACCTGCTGCCGTTGCGCCGGCGCGAACGCCTTCCAGCCGCGAAGAAGCTCCTTGGGCACTTGTGGTGAATGGAGTCGTCCCAGTTCGGCGATGGCGGCGGTTTGTAGTTCGACCGTGGTCTGCGGAACCAGCAAGGCCGAGAGAGCGGCGACATCTTCTTGCCGATGATCTAATCCTCGCCCCAACAAACGAATGGCTCGTATTTTCTCGTCTTGTCCGGCACGCTCGTCGGCCAGCGCCGTGCGCGCCGCCGCAAAGAGACCGGACACCCGTTGGAGCGCCGTTTGCATTTCTTGGCCGGCGTCTTTTTGCAGCGCGGTCAACGGCGTGGCGCGTTCGTCCAGGGCGTCGAGTAGTCCCGCCAGCGCGCTGAATTGCCAGGGAGCATAGCGATCCCTTTCCGGCGTGCCGACCGTTTTTAGCAGGGCGGCCAACGCCTTGGTATCTCCCAGCGCGTTGGCCAAACGCAAGAGGCTTTCCAAAAGCGATGCCGGTGGGGGAGATTTTCCCTCGCCCTTGAGGACGGCCAACAACACGCGCTCGAGGTTCTTTCGATTCGCAGAACTCAGCATCGCCGCCGCGAGGTATCGATCTCCGGCGTCGCGCAGCGCCAGCTGTCCCAAGGCGTCGCCGGCGCGGGGGTCGTCCCATTCACCGAGCGTGTACGCCAGCTGCAAGCGGACGTGTGGATCTACGTCGTCCACTCGTTTCAGCAACTCGCGGCCCAGAGCGGGGGTTTGGGTCAATCGTCCCTCGCACAGACGCACCGCATGACGACGAACGCCGGGATGGGCGTCGCGCAGCGCCCATTGCAATAGCTCGGAAGTCAAGCAGTTCAGCCCGTCGAGCGTGCAGAAGGCGTGTAAACGAGTGAGAGGTCGTGGGTTTTCGAGCGCCATTTTCGCAAGGAGTGCCGCAGCGGCTTTGTCTTTTCGCCAGAGCAACATTTGTTGCGCCGTATCGCGCTGCCAACCGTTGGGATTGTCCAGAGCGGCGACTAACCCTGCCGTGCTGAGATGATCCAGACGGGGAATGCCGCGCGGCTTAGCCCCGACGGGATAGACGCGGTAGATTCGTCCCTTGTCCTGACCGGCACGCAGATCGAGCCGTTTCTGCCAGTCCGCCGGTATCCACTCCGGATGCTCGATGACCGCGCGATACATATCGGCAATCCACAATGCTCCGTCCGGCCCCGTCTGGATCGAGGTGGGTCGAAACCAATTGTCGCTGGAAGTCAGGAACTCGGATGTTTGCTCGTCGTCGGCGCGGCGGCTCGTGAAGGTCACCCCCTTGGCGGAAAGAATTTCTCGATGAATCAGATTGTGAACCGGCTCGCTGACGAAGGTGCTGTGGCGAAAGGCGGGTCCAAACAGTTCATCGCGGTAGACGAAGGCGCTGCACGCCGAGGTAAAATGATTGGCGGCCTTGGGATCGTTGAAGCGCGGCAAGGTACGGCTAATGGGATAGACGGTGGATGCGCCCGGCACAATCGACACCGGCAGACGCGATTCGGGAGCGGCAAGGTGCGGATTGCGGCGGATGTAACGATCGTCGAGGACGTACTGATACATCGGATTGCTGTTGTTGCAGCCGAACCAGTTGCCCCAATCGTCGCGGCTGCGGCCGTATTGCGTCTGCCCCGCCGCGGTATCGAGCGCTCCTGAATCGGGACGAATGCGCAGATCGCGTCCGCTCGATTCGACGCTCGCTCCCGTCTTCGCCGATTCGATCCGCCCCCCGCTGTCGCCGTTGGCGCAATAAATCCAATTGTCGAGACCCCAAATGAGGCTATTCACGCGATGCTGCGGATTGCCCTCGCGGAAGCCGGTGAACAGCGGCACGCGCTTGAGCTTTCTTCCGGACGCCGGCGCGCCCGGCTCGTTGGTGCCGACCCATTCGGCGTAAAAGATCTCCGGCGCGCAGGTGACGATTACTCCCTTGCGCCACGGCAAGACGCTAGTGGGAAAACTCAGACCATCGATAAACGTTGTAGCTTTATCGTATTTGCCGTCGCCGTCGGTGTCTTCGAGATATTTGATCCGCCCGCCCGGCTTGCCCTTGTCGTCCAGGCCCAGAGGATAATCGCCCATTTCGACGACCCAAAACTTGCCGTCCGGTCCCCAGGCGAAGGCGATGGGGCTTTGCACCAACGGCTCGGCAGCGATCAATTCGACCTGAAAGCCCGGACGCGGACGGATCGAGTGCAGCGATGCCTGTGGGGATTTTCCTTGCGGAGTCACGTTCGCCAGCAATTCGTTGAACGATCGGCGATCCACATTGTCCTTGAGCAACTCCGTCGATTCGTTGTTGAACCACAGATGGCGCGAATGAAACCATGCGCCGTTGTTCGTTCCCTTTCGCACGATGGGCGGCAACTCCGCTCGCTCGGGGTCTCGGTTCTTTCGGTCTCCCGACAAAACGCGCCGCGACCAACCCTCTCGCATCGACCCGAATAAATGCAGAGAATAACGCTCGTCATTGGAGAAAATCAAATCATCGCGGCCGTCCTCGTCGATGTCCGCGAAGCGCAAGCCGTTGTCCTGTCCGGCAGCGTTCACAAGAGACGTGCCCTCCGGCAGCGCGAACGGCAACGCTTTCCAGCCTTGCTCCATCCAGCGAAACGCCGCCCGTTCCTCTCGGTTACCGACAATCAGTTCGCAACGTCCATCGCCATCCAGATCGCGCAGCCGCACCCCGCGATCGCGCCCCTTCGCAGCGGTGAATATCTTGTGGCCCTTCACTTCCAGTCCGTCGAGCAGCTGGTTGTTTGCTATCCATTTTCCCTCTGCGTAGTCCCATGCTCCGGCCAGCGCCTCATTGCGAACGAGCAGCGAAGTGCGGCCATCCGTCCGCACGACTCCGAAGCGCGCTCCGGCATTTACCAGGGATATGGGAAAGTCACCGGCGATCCATTTGCCCTCTTTCGGCGACCAGCGGCGCGTCTGCTTCACCTTGTCGTTGCCTATCGCCACGTCGAGATAGCCGTCGTTATCGACATCGAGCAAGCGGACACCGTTGTCTTGCCCCTTGTCGGATCGCAATGGTTGACCGTTTAGCAGGTTCTGATTCAAGCGTTCCTGCGCCTCGCGGAAGGTCAAGAACTTTACCTTCTTGCCGTGTTTCGTCGCGGCATAGTCGATGAGTTCGACGATCTGTTCGTTGCGAATCCAGCCGTGCGGATGGAAGACGAGGCAGAACACGCCGCGCTTGAGGACCGTGGCATCGAGTGCCGCCTTCCAATCGCGGACGGTGAGCGGATTGTTCGCTTGATGCCGATGCTGCGCCACCCAATCGCTGGGCATGACACAGGGAAATTCCCAGCACAAGCCGCCGAGAACATAGGGATAGGGATAGTTTTCGATGGTGTTGACGAAGGTGCGATCCTTGGGCAGATACTTCAGAAAGCGATCTTGTCCGTCGTCGTCCACCACCAGGTCGCGCGGCAACTCCGGATCGTTCGACGTAAGCAGGTTGAACACCGACGAGTCGATGGTGAGGGGGGTCGTGCGATTGAACATCTCGGCGTAAAAGCGCGGGCTGGGTGTGTTGAGCGAATCGCAACACGGCATCCGAAAGGCGACGGGCCGACTATTGGGGATCTCGTTCATCCAATCGACGCAACCCTCGTAGGTAGCCTTCGCCTTGGCAAAGTCGCCGCCCTTGAAGAACGGGCAGGGATGATCGAGCGTATGCGTCTCCAGGCTCAATCCTTCTTTGAGCCAGCCTTGCAAGCGTGCGTCGCGCGGATCGACTCGATTCGTCATAATGCTGACCGGCGCGCGGCCATCGATCTTCTTGAGCCGCTGCAAAATCGGACGCAAAAACTTCTCGTATT
>JAKBCS010000105.1 GCA_021807595.1 Planctomycetota bacterium
CTCCGATATTCCAAGGAACGCCTCCCAGTCCCGTCGTCAGATCGTTAAGGACCTCGGTGCAAAGTCTGGGACAACGATAATAGGCGAGTACCAGCAGCGTCGTCTTACCGGACATACATGAGCGCAGCGTCGTCGGCTCGCCGCGTTCATCGGTGAATGGATCATCGAGCGGTACTTGAGCGTTAAGGTTTTGACGGAGGGCGACCTCGCGGAGAATCGGCGGCGACTGCGTCGCGTCTCCGCGCGCGTCGATTCCCACTATCGACCACAAGAATGCTGCGATCCAACCCATTCGCGCAGTCATGGTTTGCCTCCTCCAGTCCCGCGACCGGAATTCGCTCGACTCGGCACCCGACCCAGATTTCGCCTTTTGGGGTTCTTGGCATCGCCGCGAAACTCGTCCGAATCCAACACTGTATCCATCGCTTTGTGGATCGGAATATGAGCAATTCTCTTCTCTCGATCGATCCATCCGTATCGGTTCATTCGCGCCTCCGCCCATTCGCGGGCCGCCGCGATGCTGCGCGGTTCGATCTTGAGTATCGTCGCCCAGACCGATCGAAAGGAATCCGCCCCGTCGTCGACGGAGATGGTCGTACCTTCCGGCGGGCTGACGATGGCGACGACCACATTCGGGCCTCCGCCCAATCCGCTGGGGATGCGATACGTCAGGGTCGCTCGTTGGCCCTCGCGTAGATCGTACAAGCGCGCATGTTGCTCTTTGCCGATGCGGACGCGAACCACGGGTGCGGCGAACAAACGCTTCTCTTCGTCGTCATCCGTGCGAACGACGAGGACACTGCTCTCGCGCTCGATGCCTTCCAAATGGGGAGTCGGCACACCGTCGAGCCGCTGTGACAGAGTTCGATTGGCGTCCTCGACGGCGAAGGCAGACGCTCGGTCATACGGCTGGACATTATATCTTTGTAAACCGCTCGAAATCCATCCCACGGTGCAAATCACGGCACCAACGGCAAGGATGAGAGCAAGTCCAGTCCATAATATAAGTCGAAAGCTAAACTCTTCGCGCTCGTGGACGACGCCCGGCGTGCGTTCGGGTTCTCCACTCTGCGCGGCAGAGACCGAGCCGTGCTGCGAGAGCGAAGTTTGAATATGCTCACTCATCGCGCAATGCCTCCGCCAGATTGGGATCTTTTAAGGGTAATAGGGGACGGTTGCTCAGAGTGCCGGTAAACCACCAGAGGAACGAGCCGCCGATCGCCACCCATGCGGATACATCCAACATCCAATAGAAATACTGTCCGTGGTGATTGAGCGACGGTTCAATCCACCAAAAAAGATCGAGGAATCGCATCATCAACAAACCAATCGCCACTGCCAACAGCCGCCGTCGATGCTCTTTCACATCGCGCAACATCAGGAGCAGAAACGGAACGGCGAAATGAAAGATGGCGATAAAAATTATTACAAACTCCCAACCGCCGCGAGCGCGGAGCAGATACCAAGGTATTTCTTCCTTCAGATTGCCGACCCATACTAATAGAAACTGCGAAAACGACATATAAGCCCAAAACATAACGAAAGCCAACAACAGACTGCCGAAATCGCGCATGTGCGCGGGATGGATCGCCCCGGCGAAGGGCGGTCGATTCGAGAGCAGGAGAAAGACGACCAGAGCGAACGCATAGCCGTTGAGCAATTGACCGACGGCGTACATGACGGGAAAGATGGTCGAGTACCATTCCGGCTGCAACGACATCACCCAGTCGATGGACGCGAAGGTAACGGTCAGGGCGTAAATCAGTATGCCGGGTGCGCCGAGACTCTCACAGCGATCCAGCGTGCCCACGCCCGTGCCTTCGTCTTGTTGTCTCGACCAACGGCGAAACCAATAAGCCAATCCATTCCAACAGGCGAAGAAGATTGCGGCCTTGAGGGCGACCGCTGGCGCGCTGAGCCAGACGGCCTTGCTCGCCAGTTTCGGTTCGGTGGGTTTGGGAGTCCACTGTCCATATTCATATACGAACGACAGTCCGAAAATCAAAGGCACAATAAGGATGGCCAACGGCACGAGCGTGCTTGCCGACGCCTCGAAGATCCGCCTCAGTAAAATGCCCCACGCCCCGCCGGTCACATATTGGAGCATGAGAAAAACCAATCCCCCAAGCGCGCAACCCAGCCAATAATTGAACCCCACTAAATAGGAAACGAAAAGCTGCTTCGGCGCGTCGATACCATTCATCATCCAGAGGAGAAGCCCCAACAGGCAGAAAGCTGCCGCGCCTGCGCCGGTGGCAAGCGCGCACAAGCGGCGAACGCGCTTCCATTCCTCCGCCGACACTTCGGGGCGCGAGTCCGTCTCAATCGGATGCGCCGTGGTTATGGCGTGACTCACTTCGGCTCCTCCACAGCTTGCAACTCGGCTCGAATCGATTCGCGACGATCTACGGGCAACTCATCTAACGGCACCCACTGGCTGCGCTGTAACACGCGAATGTAGGCGATGATCTTCCAGCAATCTTCGGGTGAAAGTTGACTAGCATAGTCGGGCATGCCGCCGTAGCCGCGCGCGATCACTTCGTAAAAGTATCCGATAGGCGCGCGGCGAAGCGGCACGACGTATCCACGACGTCCCAGACCGCGCGAGTTGTCGGCATGATAGTTTGGCGGTTTCAAATAGCCGCGTTCGACAATTTTGCCGTTGCCCGTACCCAATTCATCGTGACAAACGGCGCAGTAGATATTATAGCGCTCGCGACCGCGCTCCAGTGCTTTCTTGTCGATGGGAATAGGGGACACATCGACGTAATCCGAGAGATCTCCGCCCCGCGTGAACGGCAGCAGTGCGGCGAAACGATTCATCGCGGGATTCCCAACGAGCGCAACGGCGCGGCCAATGTCCGCGTACTCGGGGCCGTGGCGATAAACGGAAAGGAACGATTTATCGGGGGAATTGCCTCGCCACGAAACGGTACCCTCGACTGGCGAGCGCGAGGCGCGTCCGTCGTCGAAAAAATCGCTTCGCTCCAAGGGGCGATACGCCGGTTGGCGCGCCATCTCTTGTTGGCATGCGGCAGTCCCAAGGCAAATCAAGAACAGCGTCCCATACCGCGAGACGTTTGTCATTGCGGCACCTCCAACACTTCGCGGGGGTTCAGTCCTGCCAGAAAATCTCTCGTCGCCGTGCGTTCAAAGCGCGGATCGAGCGATTCGATGCACAGGAAGAAACCGTCGCGCGTTGCTCGGCTGAAGCGCGGCACATTAAACAGCGGATGATAGGGCATCGGTAATCCACACAGTGCCAACAGCCCGAATACGGCCGTCAAGGAAGCCAACAAAATTGTCATCTCGAACGTTACCGGAATCCACGATGGCCAACTATTTAACGGACGCCCGGCAACATTGATGGGATAACTCAACACGGCGCAATAATACTGTAACCCAAATCCACACAGCGCTCCGGTGACGCCTCCAATGAGAATGAGCAAGGGCATCCGCGTGCGTCGAAATCCCATCGCATCGGAAAGGCCCTCAATAGGGAAGGGCGAATAGGCGTCGATACGCGTGTATCCGGCCTCGTGAACCGAGCGTGCGGCTTGCAGCAATGCCTTGGGGTTCTCGAACTCGGCTAACAGACCGTAAAGTCCGGGGTTGTTTTCCATTAGTGATTCTCCCCGCTCGATCCATTACCGTGTACTTTCGATTCCGGCAGCAAGGTTTGCATTTCCGCTATGGAGATCATGGGCAAGAACCGGACGAACAGAAACAACAAGGCGAAGAAGAATCCAATGGTTCCCAGATACATCGACCAGTCCCAAGCCGTTGGCGAATAATTTCCCCACGAGGAGGGTAAGTAGTCGCGGTGAAGACTGGTAACCACAATGACATAGCGTTCCAACCACATGCCGACCAACACCACTAAGGCCACGCCGAACAATCGGATGGGGTTATTGCGGACGCCGGCGAACCATAATGTTTGCGGAGTTATCACATTGCAGAGGATGAGCAGCCAATAATAGAGCGAGTAGGGTCCGAACATCCGATTGACGATCGCATAGCGTTCGTAGAGATCGCCGCTGTACCAGGCCATGAACGCCTCCAGTCCGTAGCCGTAGCCGACGATCAACCCCGTTGCCAGCGTGACTTTGGCCATGTTTTGCAGATGGCGCATGGTGATGAAATCTTGGAGTCCATAGAACGCGCGCAGGGGAATGGCCAACACCAAGACCATGGCGAAGCCGGAATAGATGGCTCCGGCGACGAAATAGGGTGGAAATATGGTCGTGTGCCAACCGGGTAGAATGGCCACGGCAAAATCGAAGCTCACGACGGTATGCACGGAGACGACCAACGGAGTGGCCAAGGCGGCGAGAATCAGGTAGGTGATCTCATAGCGCTTCCAATGGTGGGCGGAGCCGCGCCAACCCATGGCCATAAATCCATAGATATATTGAACCAGTCGATTTCTGCTTCGATCTCGCAGCGTGGCCAAATCGGGAATGAGTCCGACATACCAAAAGAGCAGAGACACCGATCCATAAGTTGAGACGGCGAACACGTCCCAGACGAGTGGGCTACGAAATTGCGGCCAAATTCGCATGGTATTCGGATAGGGAAGCAGCCAATAAAAGAACCACGGTCGGCCCATGTGTAAGAGTGGAAATAAGCCCGCGCAGGCGACGGCAAAGAGCGTCATCGCTTCGGCAAAGCGATTGATCGAGGTGCGCCACTTTTGATGTAACAAGAGCAAGATGGCCGAGATGAGCGTCCCGGCGTGGCCGATGCCGATCCACCACACGAAATTGATAATGGCGAATCCCCAGGCGACGGGGACGTTGATTCCCCATATACCGACGCCTTCGAACAATAAATAGAGGATGGTGTACAGCAACACCATCACCAACAGGAACGAGATACCCAACCCCAGCCACCAAGCGCGGGGAGTGCGGCCCGTAAGTGTAATCGTGCTGATCTTCTCGGAAACGGTGCGGAACGTATAACCCGGCCCGATGACGGGTGGCGCACCGGCACTGTTCTCGACGGTTGTCGGCATCGCGGTGTCGGCGGAATGTTGCTGCATCGTTGCGTCTTTTCGCGTTCGAGGTCCGTGGGGGCCGTCATCGATTCGTCGAGTGCGTCGATCGAATCAGGATTTTTTTTCCGTCGCGGCTTCCAACTCGGGGTTGGGATTGCGCAGCGCGGCCAAATAGGTGGTGCGCGGCTGAGTGTTCAGAGAGGCCAACAGCGCGTAATTGGTCGGCTCTTCCTTGGTCTTATATACGGCACTATTCTGGTTGCTCAAGTCGCCGAATACAATTGCCTGCGCGGGACAGGCCGCCTGGCAGGCCGTGAGTAAATCGCGATCCGCTATGCGGCGATCTTCGATCCTCGTCTCGATATCGGCAGCGCGAATGCGTTGCACGCAATAGCTACACTTTTCCATCACGCCGCGCGAACGAACCGTCACTTCCGGGTTGCGCATCAACTTCAAACTTCCCGTCGAGAAGTCGGCGAATTGAAGGAAGTTGAATCGGCGAACCTTATAGGGGCAATTGTTGGAGCAGTAGCGCGTGCCAACGCAGCGATTGTAAATCATGTCGTTCAGGCCATCGTGGCTATGAACGGTTGCGCCGACGGGACAAACCAACTCGCAAGGCGCTTTCTCGCAGTGCATGCACATTACCGGCTGGAAGTGCGCCGACACTCTGCTCGGATCGAACGGCTCCCCCTCGAAATAGCGATCGATGCGCAGCCAGTGCATCTCGCGTCCGCGCATCACTTCCTCCTTACCCACGACGGGGATGTTATTTTCCGACTGACAAGCAACGACACACGCGCTGCACCCGGTGCAAGTCGTCAGATCGATGGCCATCCCCCATTGATAGCTTTGGGTTGGCTCTTCATCCGGTTCGCCGAGTTGTTTGCTCTCTTCTTCGAACTGCTTGTCGGCACCTGAGTAAAGCGTCAAGGGGATTAGCCGCTTTTTGTCGGGATCTTTCCTGGCTTCTTCCTCTAATAGTTTCTCCGCGCGGCCTCTGGGCTGAGGTCCGGGGATGAGGGCCAAGACTTCGGGTTTTTCGATCTCACCCTCGCCCAGTTCGTCGGCGAAATAGGGGTGATCCTTGAAGTAGGCGAGCGAGCGAGTGCGGATGGGAGCGCGCTCCTCCATATTGTGGTGCATTTGGGTGCAAGCCAACGTATGGGTCGCATTGGGGATTTTGCGAACCTCAACGCCGCGGTCGAACCAGGGGGCTTCGTTGTTCCGCAGGGCGTAAGCGTCGAAACCCACGCCGTTCGCCACGCGCCCGCCTCGCTTCCGACCGTGGCCGAGATGAACGGTGACGGCGTCGTCCGCATGTCCGGGTTGAATCCAAATCGGAGCCTTCAGAGTGCGGCCTCGATAGGTGATCTCAATCACATCGACGATCGCTTGGCCGTGTTCGCCTCCGTTGGGACCGGGGCGTCCTGACACCTCGCGCGCGCTCTGGGCGTAACCAATCCCCAGTCTTTCCGCTGTTTTCGGACTTACGATAGCTGCATTGTCCCAAGTAATCTTCGTCACCGGCTTGGGCAGTTCTTGCAGCCAGCCGTTATTGGCGAAGCGGCCATCGAACAAGGTCGGATCGGGGCGGAAGCCGATTTCGAGCTTATTGTTGCTTTCACTCGGGAGCCTAAGCTGCCAGTTCGCCAGACGCTCCGCCCAGCCGGTTTTCGGCGAGAGGTTGCGATGGGCGAAGGCCGTGCCGGGTACGACGCCCTCTTGCAGAGCGCTTCGCCAAAACTCGTCGAAACTGCCGGAGCGCGTTTCATGGACCCATCGAGTCCGCCAATGTTCGCGGACGATTTCCAATCCGGATTGGTATCGCGCGTCGGTGAGTGCCGCCAACAACTCGTGAACCGTGCGGCCCGAATACAGCGGCTCGATCAACGGTTGTATGATGGAGGCCGTGCCATCGTGCGCGCGGCCATCGCTCCAGCTTTCGAGATAATGCGCCTCTGGAATATGCCATTGGCACAAGGCGGCCGTCTCGTCTTGATACAGTCCGAGATGAACGCTCCTTCCGACGTTCTTGAGATGCTCCGCGAATTTCAGATCGACGGGAGCGTTGTACACCGGATTGCCGCCCAACACGAGCAAAGTATCGACCTTGCGGTCGACCATCGCCTCGACCAACTCCTCGATCTGCCGGTGATGATCCACCGGCTTCGCCTCGATCGGCGCAGTGTAGTGGATGGTCCGACCGACGTTCTTCAGCGTGCGATTGATCGCATGAACGAGGGCGTGCAAAGTCGCGGGCTGGGTGTCGCCGGCGAGGACAAGGCACTTGCCGGCATGTTCGCTCAAATCTTTGGCGACAACCTTGAGCCAACGCCGGGCTTGCTCCGTCAGATGGGGATCGCGTTTCGACAGGTGCGGCTCGACGGGCTTCCGCGCGTCGGATACATTCAATTCGACCGCCAACTCCTGGGCGAACCATTCGATCTCCGAAGCGCGGAGCGCCAGGCGGTGATCGGCTACTCCACCGGTGTTGCTCAGCCCGCACTCGACGACATAAAGCCGGTTTACCTCTTCGAGTTTGGTCTCCTTGATCCGCACGCGGCGTCGAGCGGCAAAGTCGCGGGTGTAGCGCAGCGTGCCCGGCCCCGAAAGCAAGAAATCGGCGTCCAGCGACAGCACGACATCGGCCTTCGAGAAATCGTAATGCGTGGCGGCATACTCCTCGAAGGCGAGTTTCGCCCCTTCGAGGACGTTGGACCGTCCCGCCGGTTCGTATTGAAACCACTTCGCTTTGGGAAATTGCCCCTCGACGAGTAGCTCGTTCCACTGTGCCGCCAAGGTCGGCGAGGTGACGCTTTCGGTGAGAATGTACAACCCTTCGCCGGACCTCTTCTTTAATTCGGACAGAGCGCGGCGCACCTCGCTGAGCATCTCGTTCCACCCGCGCGCTTGGCCACGGTACGTCACCGACTGCGAACGGTCGGGATCGTACAAGCCGAGGATCGACGCCTGCATCAACAAATCGCTTGAGCCAAGGCTCGAGGGATGACCGGGGTTGCCTTCGATTTTCGTCGGCCTCCCCTCGTGACTCTCGACCAGAACGCCAGTGACGACGCCCCCGAGAGGCATCGCGGTCGCGAAGTACAACGGTTTGCCGGGGACGATGGCGTCCGGCTGCCTGACGTAGGGCATGATTTTTTCGCGCGGCGCGGGCTGCGTCGAACAGCCATTCAATCCCATCAACGCGAGCGACGCACCCATCAGGGTTAGGAAGCGCCGTCGAGACAACGGATTGGTCCACTCGGACGCTTGCTCCGGGAATTCTCGATAGAGCATCTCCTGGAATTCCGGCGCATCCAGATATTCTTCCAGGCTGCGCCAATAGCGGCGGCCCTTTGAATCGACGGACATGTAGCATCCTCTTTTCGTCTAGCCGCGAAGCGTAAGGGAGCGCATTGCACTCGCGCTCGGCCGCGCGCCGCGGCTAACCTCAACGATGGCACGTCGAGCAACTGGTCATCTCGTGGGGCGTTCGGATCTTGTTTTCGCGCATCAACTGTTGGCCGAGCGATTCTCGATCGTCGGGCTGCCAGGCCATGTCAAAGATTTTCGACTTCGGGCGTAGATGATTTTCCGGATTGCGATGGCACTCCAAGCACCACTCCATCAGCAGTGTGTTTTCCTGATAGGTCAGGGGCATCTCGTCGATGCGCCCGTGGCACGAGGCACATCCGACCCCCTTGGCGACGTGGATGCTGTGATCGAAGTAGACGAAACCGGGCAGGTTGTGGACGCGCTCCCACGGGATCGACTTGCCGGTGCGGAAGCTCTCGCGCACGGGTTCTAGCATGTCGCTGCCGGTCCAGATCTGTTGGTGGCAGTTCATGCACGTCTTCGTGGGTGGAATGCCGGCGAAGGACGAAGTTTCGACGGAGGTATGACAATAACGGCAGTCGATGCCCAATTGTCCGACATGGTGTGCATGACTGAAAGGCACCGGCTGGACGAAGGCGAGGTGTGATTCGGTGACGTAGGACGATCGATAAAACACGGCGGCGAACCAGCACAACCCGGCGACCATGAAGACGGCACCGAAGATCGTGACCTTCGAGATCGTGTTGAAACTTCGATGAAAGATCTGGGGCATTTGGGGTCGCCTCACCCAGAACCGCGAGCGATCAGCCGCAGTTCTTGTCTATAAACTCGTTCCTCAACCCGCAATGGTGTGAGGCAAAATAATGAAGAGCAAATGATATGCCAAGCGCTGACTCGGCTCCGGTCCCGCACGGAAGCCCCTTGAAAACGCCGTTCGAATATCGGACGGAGACTCGGACGATCCGATTGGTTCTCGAATCTGAGAGCGCGTCTTCCGTAGCTGAGACTTATTGACCGCGCGAGTGCGTCCCCCTGCGGTCGGCGGCTATGGGTGTCCCTTCCGGCAGAGGCCGACCGGCAACAACGAGGTCGCGCTCGAATAGATAGTCCCGCAGTTTGCGATAGAGGGGGAAGCTATCGGGATAGACGCAGATGGTTATCGCGGTGATTTTCGGCTCGACACTCTCGGTGATGCGACGGAATTCGGAGCCGGGAGCGAGAGCTTGTTCCAGAGTTTCGCCGCGCGCGACGGCCATCGGCTCGATCTCCCAAGAGATTCCAATTTGTCGGGAAAAGCCTTCGACTTCCAGCGTGTAGCGCAAGCGAAACGCCCCGGCTGGTTCCGTCACCCCGGTATAGCGGTCGGCGTCGCGCAGCTTGTCGCCGTCGCGGATAACGGCATCGATCTCGGCCTTAAACTTGCCGTAGTCGATAAAGGAGATCCGTCCGCCGCGACACTCGAACAACAGCTCTTCCGTCTGCAACTCGTGGCTTACCGGCGTGCGATAGCGGAGCGACTTCTTGCTCGGCGGGGCTTTGCGCAGCGCTTCGATTTCTTCGATCACGCGCTTGCTTCGTTCCCGGATCTCCTCCGAGGACAGGGCGGCGCGGCGCAGATACTCGGCTTCCTTCCGGGTGATTTCTTCGAAGGTCTTTCGATGCGATTCGATTTCACGAATCCGTCCGGTAAGACGCGATAGTTCCTCGGCGGTAAGGGTGCTGTCTTGCTGCGTCTTCTGCCATTCTTTGAGTTGTTCCAGCAACTTCGCCTGTGTCTCGGCCAACTCGCGCCGCTGGCGCTCCAGTTCGGGGGCCAACGGATCTTGCGGATCGGGAATTTCCGCTATTTCTTCTTGTGTTAACTCCGGGGTCGGCGTTGGGACCACGATCTTATAGGAGCGCGCGCCGACCCAGGCGATGAGGATCAAGCGCAGGATGATGCCGACGACGTTGGCGACCACATCGAGAAAGGAATCGAAACTGAATTCGATTTCACGGCTTTTTCTTCGTCTTCGGAACATGGTTTCCCTAGGGGACAGAGCCGATGACGATGCCGATGACATCGTCGTCCACGTCCACGTTGCGGCGCGTCTTCGGGATCGGCAGCGCGTCTAACGCCGGGTAGAGCGACAAGAAAGTACGAATATGCTCCGCCCGAACCAGCAGGCACAACTGGGGATGATAGGGCGGTTCGCCGGGCCGACGGCCGCCCTGACGCCGATCGATCATTTTTTGGATCGCTTTTATCAGCGAATTGTCGGACGGCGGACGGATCGCTTCGGCGAGGGAGAACGCTTGTTGCGAGGGGTACAACACGATCGTCTCTCTGCGGCATTCGAGGTAGATGGTCCAATCGCGTCCACCGTGAATCCAGGCCGGTTGCGATACAATCGGGCGGCGCGGGGTGGAGCGCGGCGGCGGTGGTGGAGCGAGTCCATTCATCGGGTCGCCTTGAGAGCCGCCCGTCTCGCCCTCGCCCTCCCCGCTGTTGTTGTTCGTTCCGTGGTAAATGCGCGCGCGCGGCGGGGCACGATTGCCGGCCGGTTCCTCCGAGGGAGGTTGTGTCGGGGTTTGTGAAGATGCCGGCGGCGGCGGGGTAATCTGTTTGCCGGTCAAGGGATCGATGTAAATCACACGTTCGGAGCCGCCTCCGGTCGATTGCATTTGTCGGGCCGTACCGTTAGTCCCGTTCGGTTCGCCGGACATGCCGGGTGAATCGGGAAACGATCCGTCCTGATTGTTGCCGCTCGATTCCCCGGAACCACCTACTGGGGAGCCGAGAACCGCTGCACCTTCGCTGCCGACGGTACCTCCTCCCGTAGAATTGGGTGCGCCCGACCCCATTCCGTTGTTGTTTCCGCGCGCCCCCATCGAACCGAACTGACTGGGGTTGTTTCCTTGAGGTGAGCCGGATGCCGTAGTTCCACCGTTCGACGAGCCATCTCCCGGCGCGCCCGTGTCGGAGACACGGTTGCCCGGCACTCCTTCTCTCGAGTTTCCGCTCCCCGGCGTCCCACCGCCGAAACCACGGCTACCCGGTACTCCCATCCCTGGCGCGCCACCTCCGGCTACTCCGCTTCC
The DNA here is from genome assembly GCA_021807595.1 of Planctomycetota bacterium. Classification (GTDB taxonomy): domain Bacteria; phylum Planctomycetota; class Planctomycetia; order Gemmatales; family Gemmataceae; genus JAJPHU01. The sequence goes on from JAKBCS010000105.1 coordinate 11,417, forward strand.
CGGCACGCCACTTCCGGACCCAGCAGAACCCGGCATACCACCTCCGGCTACTCCGCTTCCCGGCACGCCACTTCCGGACCCAGCAGAACCCGGCATACCACCTCCGGCTACTCCGCTTCCCGGCACGCCGCTTCCGGACCCAGCAGAACCCGGCATACCGCCGCCGATGGCCCCCTGCCCGCCAAGGACTCCACCACCGAATGGACCGGACGCGACGCCGGTAGGTGTTCCAGCCTGCGAAGAGGCCGAACCGTAGCCGGATCCCGCACCCGTTCCGCCCGGTATCCCCGGAGCCATTCCACGATAGCCGCCGCCTCCGGTCGTGGAACCTAAACCCGGTTGGCCGTATTCGCCCTCGCCCTCACCCCCGTTTCCGATCCCTCCTTGTGAGGGCGGCATAGCCGAAGGATGCCCGCGCCCATAGCCGCGCCCCAGACTCGCACCCGCAGGGCCGCTCTCTCGGCTCGCGTTCCCTCCGGGACCGAAAGTCGGAAACAATCCATTCTCGCCCGCGCCTTGCGTGGAGGGAGATTGCCTGGACGCGGAGGGATCTGCAGCGTTGCCAACGAACCCCCCGCCGCCCTGGCTTCCGCCACGATTCGCGTTCCCCGTGCCGCCCACAAATCCGCCATTTGTTCCCGAGAATGCGACACCGGAGGGCGCATAAGAACCCGGTCCTCCTCCGCCTCTCGCAGTGCCCGATTGTACCACACCCGTCCCCCCCCTAGCGCCGGCTTGGGATTCAGGCGACTCTGACGATCCGAGTTGTCCATTTTCTGTTCCGACTCCTGCCAGATGACTCTGCAAGCCCCGCACTCCACTCGCGGAGCCGGAGCCTGGACTCCCTCCCAAAGTCGTCGAAACGGGGTGAGGAATGGGTTCGATCGATGGCGTTTGAGTACCGGAGACGGGGGGAATGGTGGAAGGCTTGGTGGCGGTCATCCACGGCTGCGCGTTCGGCATCTCGTCGTCGGTGGGAAAATCCAGAACCCAATCGTCGTCGATGAACTCGTAGCCAAACTTGAGGTCCAGCCCCACCAACGACCGCTGAAAGAGGTAATAGTTGTTCACCCCAGCGGGACGTACCAACAGCAGTAGATACGGTTTGATTTCTTTATTGCCGGGGAGATTGGCGAGCTTGGCGCGTTGCTTGGCAATGCGCCGCTCGACCTCGGTGCGAACGCCGCCCGGCGATCCGCGCGAACCGGACCAGGGCGAATAGACGGACATCGCCTTGCGTTCCGGGTGGAAGACGACCCCATCGGCCCCGCATTCGACATAGATGGGCCGCTGATTCTCTCCGCGACGCCCGTGATAAGGAACCACGGAAAACGTCTTTCGCTCCTGTTGCTGCGCCGCCTTCAGATCCTTGAGCGCTTGCTCCATCCGCAGGAGATCGACGGTCATGCGATGCAGCGTTTGATTTGACTCTTTCGACCGATTTTCGCTCTGTTGGGCGCGCGAGCGCAGGGCCAACAACAATTGTTCGTCTTCGTGCAGTCGATCGCGGTCGTTCTTCACTTTGTGCTTGAGCTCGGTACTCGTATCCTGCTCGTAATGCAGACGCGCGGCAATTTCTCGCAGCTGTTCGCGGACTTTTCGCATTTGCAATTGGAGTTCGATTTGTTGGTCCGTTAGTTTGGCATGTTGATCCTGACGTTTCTTCTCTTGCTCGGCGAGCGCCCGCACCCGGATGCGTTCTCGTTCGGTCTCGCCGCGCGCACTCTCCTCGGCCAGTTTCGCTGCTTGCTGTCGCGCTCGATTGAGGGCGGCCCTATGGGCCTTGCGATCCATGACCAACAGAATCAGGATCAGCGAACCCATGGCGCAGAGCAAGACGGCGAGAAAGGGAAACGTCGAGACTTGCAGTTTGTGCCTGCGTCCTCTCATGCGGCCTTTCCGGGATTAGCACGCGGAGGCGGCGTCGCTTGAGGCGACACGGTTCGATTCGCGGGATCGCGCCCGACCATCGAGACTCCGGTTCCACCCACGCGCGCCGTTAATAGATGGATGGCTGCCGTCAATGTGTGCAGAGTTTGCTCGAACGCACCGGCATTGGCCAACGCTTCGAGATTCCTCTGCAGGCCGGCCTGCAAGTTCAGCAAATGTTGCTCGCCCTGGTGCAATCCGCCGAGCGCCGCGACCTGGGCCGACAGCCCCTCGCCGACGCGCGTCAAAGCCGACTGTTGATCGCGGCCGTAGTCGCGGATCACGCTCGCCAGAGCCGCCAGCTGTTCGAAGAGCTTGGAGCCGCGCTCGACAGACTGACTCTCCCAAGCGGTCAACAACTGCGAGTGGGTTTGCAAGGTGCTTCTCAGAGCCGCTTCCAGCGTCCCCGCCATTTGTTCCTGCTGCCGAGCCGCCGATTCTCGCGTGCGGCGTTCGTTCTCCGTCAGTGCCCGCGCCCACACGTCCGCCTGGCGTTCGACGAGTTGCCCCGTGGCATCGAGTAACACTTGCGTATTCTGACGAAGAGCCTCGACGAAAGGCCCGCTGTCGCCGGCGATACGCAGGAAACGATGGGCCAATTGCCGTTCGACTTCGCGATCGACATCTTCGAGGATACTCTGTTCGCGGCGTTCGACGAGAAAGCTACAAAACATGGTAATCATGGTTAAACTGAGAGCGAGGGCCGTGGCGTCGAAGGCATAGGACAAGCCGTCGGTCACTTGGCTCATGTTCTTTTCGAGAACATCCGGGGTCGCGCCGGAGATGGCGTCGGTGATGCCGAGGACTGTGCCGAGAAAGCCGAGAATGGGGATCGCCCAAGTAATGAATCGCGTGAGCGCGTAACTCCCCTCAAGGACGACGCTGTCGCCGTCGAGCAGTGAGCGCATCTGATCGTCGAGTTCGGCGGCGGACCCGCGCTGACAGAGGAATTCGAGAATGGCTTGGACGCGCTGAACGAGGAAGGTATTTCGCAAGCGCTTCGGCAAGCGCTGCAATCCGGCGCGGAGCTGGCTCGCTTCGGTGAGGGGGACGGGTCGTCCAGTCCACGGCGGCAGAATCTCGACGCGGAACGCTCGCCGTTCCACCAGACTTTGCACATACTTCGCGCCCAAGGCTCCAAGGGCGCAACAGAACATGATCAGTTCAACCCCCTCGACGGGGCGTTCGATGTAGCGATATAAAAATGTACGATGGAGCGGTCCCTTGTGAAAAAGGAACAACAGAAGGATGCCCAGTGGAATGCCGACGGCGAAAGCGGCGAAGTTGGTGCTGGGGCGGTGAAGCGTGTCGGCTGCATCCGGTTTGCCGGAGATCATGGCGGAAGCCCTCGATCCTTGAGGGATGTCCCGGTTGGGAACATCGTCCACGGGCGGGGCGGATTGTAACGATTTCGTCGGCGGGTGCTAGATGGTTTCTCGACGAGCGAACCCAGGGGAGGAGGAGTCGAATGCGCGAAAATGCAGTTGTTTTGTGGAGCGGCGGCAAAGATAGCGCGCTGGCGCTCTACGAAGCCGCGGCAGAATACGACATCGTTGCGCTCCTCACCACCGTGACGAGCGAATACGAACGCATCAGTATGCACGGGGTACGAACGGAACTGCTCGTAAAACAAGCGGCGGCCGTCGATTATCCCCTCGACCGTGTGCTTATTCCCCCGCGCTGCTCGAACGACGAATACGAGAGACGAATGCGCGCGGCCCTGGCTCGCTATCGAAACGCCGGCGTTTCTCGCGTCGTCTGCGGCGACATTTTTTTGGAAGACGTGCGTCGCTACCGAGAGGAGCGATTGTTCGACGACGGCTTGAAGGGTGTATTCCCTTTATGGCAGCGCGACAGTGAAGAGTTGGCCCATCGCTTTATTCGACTGGGGTTTCAAGCCGTCTTGTGCTGCATCGACACGCGCGTTCTCGACGAACGCTTCGCGGGCCGCATCTACGACGAGATGCTGCTCGCGGATCTCCCCGGATCCGTCGATCCGTGCGGCGAAAACGGCGAGTTTCACACCTTCGTTTTCGCCGGGCCTAACTTCGAGCGATCGGTGCCATACATACCCGGCGAGTATGTGCTGCGCGAGGAGCGCTTCGGCTATCGCGATCTGCTGCCAGTTGGGGACGGATGAACTGGGAGACATCGCCCTCGTTTTGCCCCGTTTCTTCAATCGTCTATAACTATCCCAGTAGGAGTCGTGCTTTTCATGGAGCTGCTACTTATGAACGCCTAGCTTGCGTGCTTCGCCGATGGCCTCGCGGATGCGAACGAACGGTTCGACCAGATCGAACCCAGCGTCGAGTTGTCCCAACAAATCGCGCGCACGAGCTGCGTCGTCGGGATAGCGGGGATGGCAGCGAAGCGGTCCTCCCCCGGCTTGGGCGGGGCGTACTTCCGCGCCTCCTTCAGAGGAGGCATCGTCCGCAGGGGCCAGCCACAGGACGGGATAATCGACTTTGTGGCGCAACTCGAGTACGGTTTCACGGTCGGTGACGATCGCTTGCACGGCCACGGCCGTCTTCTCCACCAGAGTTTTTCCGATGAGGTCGGCGCACAAGTAAGGTTCCAGAGTGGCCGCGTACAGAATCTGCTGGACGCGGTTGGGCTGCACGGCGCTGCTCAGACGAAACTCCAACGGTCGGCCCCAGATATTCGTCACCAAGTAGCCGCCGAGGTAGCCGTTGGCCTCTTGTAGCACCGTCAGAAAACCGAGACTGGTAAGAGCGATGCATTCTTCGGGCGATCGGGCGGGCGCGGCGGTGGACTCCATCCTCGAAACCTCCCTCTTCGATCTAGGCGGTGCGATGTTCGGCGCGGGGACGCGATGGATAGGATCGACCCATACTCCTTATCATTCGGACGCGGATGGGAGTCGACTTGAGTTGTCCCACCCATTTTCCGAATATGGCGGTCGGGAGAGTTGCATTTGCGGTTTGTTGGCCTTACACAACTTGGCTGCATTCATTTTTGAGAACGCGAAAGAACCGGCGAGAACGGAAGCTCTCGCCGGTTCTTTCTTTTAGAGTCTGTTCCAGAAGCCCCTCTCCCCTGAGTACACGGGAGAGGGGAGCTTTCAGAGCAGACTCTTAATGGTTCGCCTCCTCAATGTCCATGTTCGTGACCGCCTTGGAAGAGCGGGTGGCGCGGATTGGCACCGGCGACGACGTAGGCGATCAGATCGAGAATCTCCTCGTGTGTCAGCTTATCGAGCAGACCTTTGGGCATGATCGACACGGGTGACTTTTTGCGCTCGGCAATGTCCGCTTTCTTGATGACCAGAGGTTGGACCTTGACGAGCGGATTCTCGACCACCTTCACCTCTTTCGGAGTCTCGGCGACGACGAGGCCGGTCACGACTTTGCCCGATTTCAGCTCGAGGGTAAAGGTTTGATACTTCTCGTTGATGCGGAACGACGGATCGAGAATATCGCGGAGAATCTCGATGGGTTTATTCTGTTTCGGATCGATTTTGGAAAGGTCGGCTCCGACCTCGTTGCCGACGCCGCCGAATTTGTGGCACGAGATGCAACTCGCGGCCTGGAAGATTTGCTTGCCGTTGCTAAAAGATCGACCGTCTTTGAGGTGTTCGACCGCAGAGGCCAACTCCTCGAACTTCCACTCCTTGCGCGGACGCACATTCTTCAGCAACTCGTCGGCGATGGGCAGCGGATGCTTGGCCAGATTCGCTTCCGGATCGGCGAGATAATCGTCGAGATCTTCGACGACATACAACGCGCCGTACATGCGCCGCCAATGGCCCGGATAGGTGCAAACGTAGGGATAGACGCCGGGCCTGCTGGGCGCGGTCCAACTTAGCTTCTCGGAATTGCGCGGCTGGATGAGATGACTCTTGAGGAGAATCTTGTTCGATTGCGGAACGTAGCCGCGCTCCAGAGCGCCGGGTTGCGTGGCCGTCGTCTCGCCGAGCATGCCGATCTGCTCCAACGATCCGGGTTGCACCACGACGAAATTGTGAGGCATCAAATCGTTATTGTCGAAGAATATCTCGACGGGTTTGCCGGCCTTGACGACGATGCGTTCCTTGTCGAACAGCATTTGATCCGGCACGGTGGCCATGCGGATGACGCGCACACCCAGCTCGCCCAAGTCGCGGCGTACTTGCTTGGCTTGATCGAGTGGTAGGAGCGAGGCCAACGAGTCGGCCAACTGTAAGGCGTCCAACGAAGCAGGCGATGTGCGCTCGGTAACGGGGATAGTGCGGATGTAGGCGAGCAGCTTATCCAGCGTTGGTTTGGCTTCTTCCTTGGGACGATACGCCGAGGGGATGCGCTGTAGCGCTTGAATGGCGGCATGACGGTCGGTCGCCTCGCCGACGTATTTGGCGATAGCCTTGAAGGCATCCGCTTCCTTGCCGCGTACCGAAGTGAGAGCGATCATGGCGGCGCGGCGGAGGGCATGTTCGGGCGACTCGCCGCCGACGCCGATGGCAACCTTCACCTTCGGCGCGGGCAACTTCTGCTTCTCGAACAAGACTTGACGTTTGCCATCGAGTACCTTGACGGTGAACCCGTTCAAGCGTTTTCCGAGGCCATCGTCGGTGCGGTTCCAGACGACGATGGAGTCGATGGGATACTCGCCGCCGAGATCGACTTGCCACCACGGGTTCGAGGTGTTCTCCTCGCTGTGCGTCTGTCCGCCTGCGCCATAAGTGCCATTGGTATTGCCGTCGATGGCTCTGCGGGCGTCCCCTCCGTTGGAAGTATTTTTCTGCGACGCTTTGCCGCGCCGCGCGATGTTCCGTCCATCGCTGAATACTTCGACTTCGGCGAGGGTCAATGTCTTTCTTCGTCCGGGCAGTTCGATGCGGACATAGCGGGCGAGCGTCGATTTGTCGCTGCCCACGCCGCTTAATCCTTTGGGCAGGCCGACAAGCAGCGGTTCGACTTTGGGATAGAGAGCCGCTTTGGCTCCGGGATCGCGGAACAAGGGCATGGCTTGCACGAGATCGCGCAACGTCGTCGCCGACTTGGCGGCAAGCGTCCACGCCTTCTCGACTTCGCCATCCGCCGCGACCAGGGCGACAAAACCGAGCTGCCGCATCACCGGCGCGTTCGATTCGGTGGCCATCTTCGCCAATTCGCCGCGCGACTCGGTCAGCTCGGCGGTGGGACGGCTCGTCAACAGACGAATGAGATCGAAAACGACGCTTTCGTCGGTCCCTTGCTGGCCCTGCGCGCCGGTACGTTCGCCGTTCGCCTCTTCATCGTGTTTGCGGATGGCGTCGAGCAACACGCGCAATTCGCCCTTGCTCTGCTCCTTCGCCAAACCCGCCAGTGCTTCCTTGCGATATTCGTCGCGCACGCCCTTGCGGAACAGCAATTCCAGATACACCGCCGGTGTTCGCTTCAGACGCAATAGATCGTCGGTACTCACGTTCTTGAGGAAGAAGCGCGCGCCCGCCGTGGTCGTGAAGTGGATCTCCTTGCCGGCCTTGATGGTCTTGCTGACGATGGGATCGAGCGCCTTCATCGTCTCGCCGCGAATGAAGTCGAGGTATGGATCGGACGCTTGCTCGGCGGCGATGAGGGGCACTTCAATCGCTTCGGGCACGCTGAAGAAACTGGCGGCGCGCACCGCTTGCAAGCGTACGCGCGGCTCTTTGTCGGCGGCCAACTTCTTGAGCAACTCCAAGGCCTCCGGCACGCGGTCGCGCCAATAGCACAAGACGCGCGTGGCGGATGCGCGAGCGTGAAACTCCGGCGACGACAACATTCGCTTGAGCAAATCGACATCGACGACGTTGTGATACTGGTGCATCCACAACGCTTCCATCAGGTTATGCTCGTACTGGGGGTCTTTTTTATCGAGATTATCCGCCCACTTCTTCACCGCCGCGATGACATCCTCGCTCTTGCGTCCGCCCAGTTCGATGCGGACGCGGTAACGAACGCGGTCCTCCGGTTCCTTGAGGAGATCGAGCAGTTTCTCGATGGGCGCGCCGTCGATTTGCACCGGCTTCAGCGCGGGGCGATCCGCATGGGTGATGCGATAGATGCGGCCGTGGGCACGGTCGCGGCTGGGATCACGCAGCGCGTGCTGCAAATGACCGATGATCGTGTTGTGCCAGTCGATGAACCAAATCGCTCCGTCGGGACCAATCTTCAAATCGGAAGGACGGAAATTCGGATCGCTAGAGTAGACAATCGGCTCGGCTTCGGTAGCGCCGAAACTACCGCCCTTGTCTTCGACCTTATACTGCAAGATACCCTGGAAGCCGATGACGTTGGCGACGAGCAGATTGCCCTGGTTCTCTTTCGGGAATTGCCGACTGGAGAGGATCTCGACGCCGGGGCAGGGGCGCGTGCGCTGCTGATAGACCTGCGGCGGACGCGCGTGTTTCTGAGGAAACTCCAGATGACCGGAGAACAGCGCCCCGTGATAGGGATTCGCGCCGGTTCCATCGTAGACGAAATCTTCGCCCCAGCGATCCCAAACGTGGCCGTGTGGATTGGCGAAACCGAAGGTGACGTACACATCGAATTTCTGCGAGCGCGGCTCGTAGCGGTAGACGCCGCCGTTAACGCAGCGTTGGGGCGGGCCGTAGGGCGTCTCGACTGAGGTATGGTGAAACGTGCCTTCTTGGAAATAGAGCGCGCCGCCCGGATCGAGCGCGAAACTGTTGGCGGTATGGTGCGAATCGGCGGAGTCGAGACCGCTCAGCACACGCTGCCGCACGTCCGCTTTGCCGTCGCCGTCGGTGTCCTTGAGGTACATCAGATCGGGCGCTTGAGCGACGAGAACGCCGCCGTTGTAGAACTCGAAGCCGGTCGGACAGTGCAGTTTGTCGGCGAAGACGGTCATTTTGTCGGCCTTGCCGTCGCCGTCGGTATCCTCGAAGATGAGGATTTTATCGTTCATCTCCTCTTTCGGCTTCCAGTGCGGATAGCTCGGCCACGCCGCTACCCACAAGCGGCCCTTGGCATCGAACTGCATCTGCACCGGCTTCGCCAATTCCGGAAACTCCTTTTCGGAGGCGAATAGGCTGACTTTTAGGTTCTTGCCCAGCGTCATCTTTTCGATGGCCTTTTCGCCGTCGATATAAATATGTTCGCCGTTGGGTCCATTGCCCGGCTTGTTCGTCTTCACCGGAATGAACGGCGGCGTGTTGCTGTCATCGACTTTCAAATCCTTGCCCAGTGCAACGGCCCAAATGCGTTTGTCGCGGTTGCTCGTCATCACGTCGAGAACTTCCAATTCGCGCTGCTGATCTTCGTAGTTCGACTGTCTCTCGGCATAGCGCTCGAAGGCGCGTCCACCGTAGACGTTGAATCCATCGAGAACGCGGTAGCGGCTAAACCAGTAGAAGTTCTTGTCGAGAACGGCTTGGCGCAGCTTCTCGATTTCCTTCGGCTCGCGCTTCACTTCGTCGCCGAACAGCATCCTGTCGATGATGTCGGCCACGCGCCGGTTGCCGTGTTCATTCAGATGAACGCCGTTGATCGTCCAGGGCTGATCATTGGCGACATCCCTCAAGCTGTACCACCGGCGCGTGGGCCGGAACAGATCGACGAAGAAGACATCGTTCCTCCTGGCGACTTCGGCCATCGCTTTCGTGTACAATTCGAGCCGTTTGTTATTCTCGACGCCGTCGGACAGATTGGGGCTTTCCGAACCCTCATGCGCAATGGGCGAGAACAGCACGAGGCGCGGAGCGCTCTTGCCGTTGTAGTTTTGCGACAACGTATGCTTGATAAATCCTTCGAGATCGCTCTTGAACTTGTCCAGCCCCGCTTCT
>JAKBCS010000243.1 GCA_021807595.1 Planctomycetota bacterium
AGGGCATCAACGCCAGCTTCGCCATTCATCAGGACGCGACCGGCAAGGCGCGCGAACGCGCCCTCGCGCTGGGCATCGCCATCGGCTCCGGCTATCTGTTTGAAACCACCTTCCAAAAAGAAGTCTTCAGCGATCTGACCGGCGAACGCGGTGTACTGATGGGCGCGATCTACGGCTTGTGGTTGGCCCAATACGAAGTGCTGCGCGAACACGGCCATTCGCCGTCCGAGGCGTTCAACGAAACGGTCGAAGAGGCGACGCAGAGCCTCTATCCACTGATCGCCGAGAACGGCATGGATTGGATGTACGCCAACTGTTCGACGACGGCGCAGCGCGGCGCGCTCGATTGGTTTTCGCACTTCCGCGACGCTTCCAAGCCGGTGTTCGAGGAGCTGTATCGCAAAGTGGCCGAGGGCGACGAAACCCGCCGCGTCCTGGAGGCCAACAGCCGTAGCGACTATCGGCAGCAGCTCGAAAAAGAGCTGAAAGAAGTGGCCGAGAGCGAGATGTGGAAAGCCGGCACCGTCGTTCGCTCCCTCCGCCCCGAACGCGCCGCCAAGTCGAAGGGATAAGAACGTCGATCGCCTGAGGTTGAGGCCGTCATGATCGAAATTACCGACGAACAGCGTCAGCGACTGGAGAGCGGTGAAGCCGTCGATATTATCGATCCTCGGACGGCCCAACGCTATGTCATTCTTCAGAAAGATGTCTACGAGAGGGTTCGACATCTGCTTTACGACGATTCCGCGTGGACGGAGGACGAGCTGCGGCTTCAACTGGCCCGATCCGCCAAGGACAACGGCTGGGACGAAGCGGGCATGGAGGACTACGACCGTTACGACGACGAGAAGCGACGCAAGACATGCTCGTAAACCGCGGCGATGTGATACTAACCTATGTGCCGAACATCGGTAGTCCCGGAGGCAAGTTGCGCCCAGCGCTCGTTGTTCAGTCAGACCACAACAACGCGCGATTGAACGAGACGATCATCGTTGCCATCACGAGCAATACGTCGCGCGTGGGTGAGGCCACTCAGCTCCTCATCGAAACGGCGACTCCGGACGGTGCCGCATCAGGTCTATTGCACGACTCGGCAGTGCGTTGCGAGCGGCTGCATTCGATTCCCCAAGCGGATGTGCGGCGCGTTATCGGCAAGCTATCCGATCCACTCATGCGACAGGTTGACGACTGCTTGAAGGCCGCGCTGGGGCTGCCGTAAAATCAGGTTCCACATGGCACGTCTTCCCAGTATCCATCATTGCACATCCGAGCCGTATCGCTTTTTCGGTCGCTCCGCCGAGTTGGCGTTGCTCGATGCCGCCCTGCGCGGGGGTCCGGAAAGCGTTGTGGCGCTCATCGGGCCGGGGGGGCAGGGGAAGACAGCGATCGTGCAGCATTGGCTGGACGGATTGCTTGGCGCGGCGGAGCGTCCCGATGGGCTGTTTCTGTGGAGTTTCTATCGCGGCAAAGATGCCGATCTCTGCTTGCGTTCGCTGTACGCCTATGCCGAGGGGTTGTCGCAGCCGCCGGACTTGTCGGCCAGTTATTGCGTCGATCATTTGCTGCCGCTGCTGCGCCGCGAGCGCTGGGCGATCGTCCTCGATGGCACGGAAGTGGCGCAGTACGACAGCGGATCGTGGCTGGGGCGATTTCTGCATCCGGAATTGGGGCGATTCTTGGAGGAATTGGCCTCCGAGCCGATGCCCGGCGTCGCGGTGATGACCACGCGCTTTGCTCTGCCCACGCTGACAACCCGGCGACATGCTCGCTTGATGTCGCTGAGCGCGCTCGACGCGGCCAGCGCCGGTGAATTGTTGTCGAGTCTCGGCGTGAAGGGCACGGCGGCGGAACTGGAGGAAGCAGCCGAGGCGGGAGGACATCACGCCAAGGCGGTCGAGCTGCTCGGAACCTATCTGGTTCGCTATCACCAGGGCGATGCCCGCCGGTACCGCGATTTACCGGACTTGCCGCGTGAAGAGGGAGCCGGCGAGGAAGAGCATCGCGTGGCGCGCGTGATGGCGGCCTTCCGAGAAGCGCTGCCGAGTGAATCGCAAGATATTCTGGCCCTGGCCACCGCCTTCCGCGATCCGCCGAACGAAGGGCGTCTGGCGGATTATTTGCGGAGCGAGCCGGTTCATGCCCTGTTGCACCGGACCTGGCGTCGAACGTATCCGCCGTTCGTCGAACGGCCCGCCGAGTGGCTGTCGGATCAGATTCAACAGTTGATCGACTTGCGTTTGTTGGAGCGCGTCGGTCGAGCCGGCCCCACGGTGCTAGACGCCCATCCGCTGGTGCGCCGATCTTTCGAGCGCGTGTTGGGCGCGGGAGGACAACGGCAGAGCGCCGGGGCGCGGGCCGGCTTTCTCCGCGGCCGTCCCGACCGCCGCCGTCCGGAGACGTTCGAGGAGGCGCGCGAGGAGGTGGAGATGTTCCACGCCTATGCCGACGCCGGCTTGTGGAATGAAGCGGATAGCGCCTTTGTCGCTCTCGATAATCCCAAACATCGCTTTCTGGCTCCCGTCCTGGAGCGCGATCTCCTTCTGCGTTTCTTTGCCAACGGCGATTGGCGGCAGCCACCCGCATGGCCGGGCTTCGGCCGTTATCGGAGTTTAGCGATCTGTTTTGAGATGCTCGGCCAATTCGACGATGCCGTGGCCGCCTATCGAGACGCCGACGCCGCCCTGCGCGGCGACGCCTTAATCGCTTTGGGCCGATTGGGGCCGCTCTTGGACCAGCCCTTTGTACCGCCGCCGTGGCAAACGCTGTGGCAGGCGTATCGCTGCCATGCCCTCTGTCTCGCCGGCCGCATCGACCAAGCCGTCGCCCTGGCGCGCTCGCTGGTTCCCGTCGATATTTACGAATGGGTGCATGTCTTCGAGTGTTTGCTGCGCGCCGGACAGTTGACGGCGCTGGACTTGCGCAGCGTACTCTTTCGTCCGCCGCACGCCGAGGAACATCGCTGGGCGGATTTGACGCGCCGCCGTCTTCGCGCGGATTACCTGCGCATCTTAGGCAATCCCGACGGCGCGGATCTGGGCGACGAGTATCGCCGACTGCTCGAGAACTTCGATCGCGGCGGCTTGCCGTTCGAGCGCGCCTTGACGCGCTTGAGCCAGGCCGCCTGGCTGCGCCAACAGGCCGATCTCGAACAAGCGGAGCGCGTCTATCGGGCCGCTCTCGATCTCGCCCGTCAATACCGGATGCGGATTGTCGAAGCCGACGCCTGGATGGGGTTGTCGTCGCTCTATGCGGAGCAAAGCCAAAGCGCGGAGTGCGAATCGGCACTGGCCGCCATTCTCCGAGAGATCGGCTCTCCCTCGATCCCCCGGCCTTGAACCCATGAGGCAGGGTGGGGCGCGGAGAGAGTCCCCCTTTTTCTCGTTCGCAATCGAGCCTCATTGCAAGCGAGACGACAAGCTCTTCTTGATACCTTCGCCGAGATTGTACTTGCCGAAATAAATATCCCAAATGGCATGGGAGAAGTCGGGGTTGTCGATGGTGAAGTCGCCCTTGCCGATCACCTGGCAGCGCAAACCGATCCCCGGTTGATGCGTCAGATAGATGTTGTCGGCCTTTTTAAGATCGAAGGCGCGCATTTGCTCGACGAAGCGATTGACTTCCTCGTTGAACGCGGGCATCGGATGATTCTGGCGGATGGCGACGAGAAACGCCTCGGCGATGTCTCGACCGCTTACATCGCGTTCCATGACGAGATGCAGTTGCTTGGGCCGATCGATCGCAGACAACTCCTCGGCATTGTGGACGGGCGTGCCTTCGACGACGTAGCTGCCGATGGAGTAGACGTTGAATAGGAATTTCTGGCGCACCGCCGTGCCGGTCAACCGAAGATGAAACGGTTTGTTGCCGATGGTCACATCCATCGTCGTGGTGAATTTCGTGCTGCTGCCATGGACATCGGCCAGTTCCGCCGCGAAACAGTGCGCCGCGCCGGCGCACAATGCCACGGCCATAAGCCCTTGCAATCGCTTCATTGCTATCTCCTCCTCGACGCCATGCTTTCGCCTTCACCATTCAATCGAGAACGAAGGCATCGCGGCGCGCAGCGGTGATGCAAGAAAACATGGCTCTTGTCAAGAGCGAACTGGCAGTTCGAGCGACCGAGCAATCGATCTCACCGCGCTTTTTATAAATCGTTGGCCTGAATTGCCTCGCCGCCGGCATAGGTGGACAGCGCGCGGAAGACAGCCGGATCGATGCTCAGGGGGAGAAAGTGAACGCTGCCGTCGGCAAAGAGGAAATTGCAGCCGACTGGGTGCATGCTGCGAAAGCCGCTGATGCGATCTTGAAACAGTTCGTGATCCTGACGATTGCCGCTCAGGCCGATGATGGACGGCATTCCGGGCCGGCGATTCATCGGTTCGTCCATGGGAGCGGGTGCTAGTCCCCATTGGGCGGTGACACCGAAAATCCCGGCATACCACGGATGCTGCGTGTCGCCGAGACTGGCCGCCGACCATCCTTGATCCATGATCGCCGGGCCGTCGATAAACGGCTCCACGGCGGGTTGACCGAGGTTGTTGATGTCGGCAACGAGAAAGTACGAGTTGCCGCCCGCCGCCTCGCCGAGCGCAATGGTCGACGTTAAGCCATCGGTAATATCCGTAAAGCGGACGCGAAATTGCGGCGTCGGCGACCATTGGATCGGTCCGCCGTTGCCGCCGCTCCAATTGGCCTGAGAAATGTTGAAGAGACCGCGCGCCTGAATGGGAATGTCCGAGGGCGAGACAGCAATTTGTGCTCGCGCTCCCTTGCACAAGACGTAATCGCACGCGCCGATGAAGGGCGGCATGGGGGCGTTCCACTGTTCGATGAACGGCGTCAGGTTGATGGTGCCGCCGTTGCGATTGCTGGGACAAAAAAAAACGGCTGCCTGTTGCTCGACCGCCGTGTAGTTTGCCGAATCGTACCATTGACGATCGTAGTGATACAGCCGGTGAATGTTATCTTGTTCGAGATAAGGCAAGAGGTAGGTGAAGCCCGTGTGAAACG
>JAKBCS010000106.1 GCA_021807595.1 Planctomycetota bacterium
TCGAAGGTGGGAAGGAAAGTCTTTTCTTCTCCCCTCTCCCCCGAAGCGGGGGAGAGGGGTTGGGGGTGAGGGGGAAGCCAAACCCTCACCCCCAACCCCTCTCCCATGAGTACATGGGAGAGGGGAGACGCGCTGTATTGTTATGAAGCCAGAGAATTATCTGCCGCCGGTTTGCTGGATGCTGACCCGACTCTCCTGGGGGCGCAAGCGACCTCTCGATAAACTTGCCGAACGATCTCACACTTATCCTTCCATTCGAACTCTTGCCGCGTGCGTTGCAAGCCGGACGCGCCCAAGCGATGGCGCAAGGCGCTGTCCGACGTTAAACGCAGGATGGCCCCGGCCAGTCCGTTGATGTCGCCGCAGCGGACGAGTAGGCCGTCCTTCTCGTCGTGGATCACCCAACCGATGCCGCCGGCGCGATAGCCGAGATTGGGCACGCCGTTGGCCCACGCTTCCAATAACACGATGCCGAACGAATCGGAACGGCTCGGCAGAGCGAAGACATCGATGGCGGCGAAAAAATCGCGCTTCTGCCGATCGCTCAAAACTCCCAGACGTATCACACGGCCTTGCGGTCGATAACGGCTCCAATAGGTCCGAAAATTGGGCATCTCGGGACCGGCGAGGACGACGGCGAACTTCCCACCCGCCTGCCAGGCGCGCTGGGCGGCGCGCAGCAGATCGACGCTGCCTTTCTCGCGGCTGTTGTTGGCGAGATGACCGATGACCACCTCGTCGGCTTCGAGGTTCCACTCTTCGCGCGCGCGGCGGCGGTCGCCTCCGGTGCAGGAAGCGCGGTCCAAGCCCATGCCTTGCAGGATCAAGCGTTCGTCGGGTATGCCGCGTTCGAGAAAGGCCTGGCGTTCGCCTTCGGTTTGGACGAAGATGCGGTCGGCGGCATGTGCCAGCGACATCATGGCGGGACTGGTGTAGGCGCGGCGCGTGCGGTCGCCGGGATCGTCGGGATCGCCCAGATGCAAAAACGGAGTGAGCAGAAACGGCACGTCGAGGCGGCGAGCCAGGCGGCGCGCGCAGGCCAACGGCCAACCGTAGGGGAAAGCCGCGGCGTGAACCACATCGAAAGTCTCCGGCATCCGTCCGGCATCGACCCACATGCGCCAGGCAATGGGATTGCACGAAACGGTCAGGCACTGCCACGGGCGATGGGGCAAAAACGACAGCGCCTTGAGAACGCGGGTTTGATAAGGTAGATGCCAGAGGGGATACCGGCGAACTTCGACTCCCTCTTCGAGGCGTCGGCCGGGACGGAGGCAGCGGCCGGATGTGGACCAGAAGGCGGGCAGATCGACGGCGGTGGTGGTGAAGACGGTCGCATCGTCGCCGGCGGCGGCGAGATAGCGGCTCAGACGGGCGAAATAGTCCTCCGAACCGCCCAAAGCCGGTGGATAGCGCTGTACGAAATGAGCGACTCGCATGGTACCTCCTTTCCGCGCTGCCGCATCGCCGGACGATCCGATAGAATGCTACAAACTTAGAGCGTCGGATTCACTAGCTCGCCGTGTCGGCGAGGAGTGCTGTGCCGGTACCGTGGGCCGATGGGACGAGTGCAAACGAAGGGATAACGAACATGATTGCCATCTCGAAAATGGCCGCCGCCGTCCAGCCGTCGGCCACGCTCGCCGCCGGCGCGAAGGCCAAGCAGATGAAGGCCGAAGGCATTACCGTTTACGATTTCAGTCTGGGCGAGCCAGACTTTGCCACGCCGGAGCACATTTGCGCGGCCGCCGTGAAAGCCATGCAAAAAGGGCATACCCGCTACACGGCCGCGGGCGGCACTCCGGAGTTGCGTTCCGCCGTCGCGCGCTCCTACCAAAAAATGTACGGCATCTCCTACAATCCAGACCAGGTAGTCGTCTCCAGTGGGGCCAAGCATTCGTTACACAACGCCTTGGCTGCAACGGTGGGGCCGGGCGATGAAGTGATTATCCCCACCCCGTACTGGGTCAGTTACAGCGATCTCGTACAGATGACGGGAGCCGAGTACATCCTCGTACCGACGACGTTGGAAAGCGGGTTCAAAATGACGGCGGAGCAACTGCGCGCCGCCGTTACGCCGCGCAGCCGTCTGCTCATGCTCAACTCGCCGAGCAACCCCACCGGAGCCGTCTATACACGCCAAGAACTGGAAGCGCTCGCCGACGTGGTTCTCGAAAAGAATCTCGTCGTTCTCAGCGATGAGATTTACGAACGGCTGGTGTTCGGCGACGCCCAAGCGACCTGCTTCGCCACGCTGCGCCCCGGATTGGCGGAGCGGACCATCACCATCAGCGGCGCGAGCAAAACCTACGCCATGACCGGATGGCGCGTGGGTTGGGCGCTCGGACCCGTTCCGGTAATCAAGGCGATGGGCAACGTCCAGAGCCAGCAGACGGGATGCCCGTGCAGCGTCAGCCAGAGCGCGGCGTTGGCCGCCGTCGAGGGCGATCAAGAGTGCGTCGAAATCATGCGGCGCGAGTTCGAGGCGCGGCGCGATCTCGTCTGCCAACGGCTGCGGAACATGCCGGGGGTGAAGAGTTTCGTGCCGCCGGGTGCGTTCTACGCTTTCTTCGATGTCTCCCAGCATTTTGGCCGAACCCTGAGCGGACGCAAAGTGACGGACTCGATGAGTTTCTGCCAGGCGGCCTTGGAGTGCGCTCATGTGAACGTCGTGGCCGGTTCGGCATTTGGCGCGGAAGGCTACGTCCGTCTGTCCTTCGCCGCCAGCCGCGAACAGTTGCAGACAGGACTGGATCGACTGGAAGAATTCCTGCGCTGACGCCTATCCGGTTAGCCGCGAGGCGCGGCGGAGCGCGTTCACGTTCCGCTGCGCCGCGCGGCTAACCGAGATGAACTCTGGAGTAAACCATGACTTCTCCCTCCTCTCCGGCGAACGGCGGCAAGGGTGTTTTGCTTCTGACCGAAGACGATGTGCGTCGTCTGTTGACGATGGACATGGCGTTGGAAGCGGTCGAGTTGGGGCTGCGCAAGCTCGCGCTCGATGAGGCGACCAACGCGCCGCGGGAGCGCGTGCAGACCGATCACGCGATGTTGCACATCATGTCGGCGGGGGCGAAATCGCTCGGCGTCATGGGAGCGAAGGTCTACTCGACCAGCCGCAAGACGGGGGCGCGCTTCTTGCTGCCGTTGTTCGACGGCAAAACGGGAGCGCTCTTGTGTCTGATGCAGGCGGACTATTTGGGGCAAATGCGCACGGGGGCGGCCAGCGGCGTCGCCACGCAGTTGATCGCCCGCCCCGACGCTGCCGAAGTCGGCGTCTTCGGCAGCGGCAAACAAGCGCGCACGCAAGTACAAGCGATCTGCCGCGTTCGCCGTATCAACCAAGTACAGGTTTACAGTCCCAACGAAGCGCGTCGTCGGCTATTCGCTACCGAGATGAGTACCTTGTGTCAAACGGAAGTGGTTCCGGTGAGCCGTCCAGAAATGGCGGCGGAGAAAAAGGACATCATCGTCACGGCCACTACGAGCCGGGAACCCGTCTTAAAAGGGCACTGGATCGCGGAAGGCACGCACATCAACGCCATCGGCTCCAATTTTCTCACCAAGGCCGAGATCGACACCGCCACCGTGCGCCGCTGCGCCGTTGTCGCCGTGGACAGCAAGGACCAGGCACGGCTCGAAGCGGGTGATTTTCAGCAGGCGTTGGAAGACGGCTCGCTCCATTGGGCTAATGTCCGCGAGTTGGGACAAATCCTCGTCGGCCGCTATCCTGGCCGCAAACAGCCGCAAGACGTGACGCTGTTCAAATCGCTCGGCATCGCTATCGAGGATATTGCCGTCGCCGCCCGCGTCTACGCCCGCGCCGTGGACGAGCGCGTGGGCAAATTGCTTGAATGGTGAACTGGATAACCCGACCGATCGCGTGGCTGCCGGGAGCGAAGAGTTGCCGGACGCCGAACTCGGTCGTTCGAGACGGTCTCCGAAGCTCTGTTCTCCTCCTGAGTACAGGGAAAGAGGCCCTTTGGGTCAGACTCTTAATTCAAACTTGGTTCCGAACCCTCCCTACCGAACTTTCCGTAAAGTATCTCCATGTCTACTGCGAGTACCACTCCTTTGTTTGATCGGCTCCGCGCTATCGTCGGCGGCGACGGCATTTTGACCGCGCCAAGTGAACTGCTCGTCTACGAATGCGACGGCTTCACCATCGAAAAGAATAAGCCCGATGTCGTCGTTTTCCCAACTTCGACCGAGCAGATTGTGCAAATTGTCGGCGTTTGCAACGAATTGGAAGTACCCTTTCTGCCGCGCGGAGCGGGAACGAGCTTGTCGGGAGGATGTCTGCCGGTCGGCGGCGGCGTCATGATCGGCCTAGCGCGGATGAAACGCATCCTCGAAGTCGATTATCGCAATCGCTTCGCCGTGGTCGAACCGGGCGTCGTCAATTTGTGGTTGACCAACCATCTGAAACCGCACGGTTGGCACTTCGCACCCGATCCATCGAGTCAAGGCGCTTGCACCATCGGCGGCAACGTCGCCACCAACTCCGGCGGGCCGCACACGCTAAAGTACGGCGTCACCGTCAACCACGTCCTCGGCGTCGAGTTCGTCCTACCCGATGGCCGAGTCGTCCGCACGGGTGGGCCGACAGAGGACAATCCCGGCTACGACCTCACCGGCGTCATCGTCGGCTCCGAGGGCACGTTCGGCGTCGCCACCAAGGTATGGGTGCGCATCACGCGCAATCCGCAAGCCTATCGCACTCTGCTCGGCGTCTTCGAGACGGTGGACGACGCCACCAACACCATTAGCGATCTCATTGGCGAGGGAATCGTTCCCGCCGCCTTGGAGATGCTCGACACGCTCATCTTGCAAGCGGTCGAAGAAGCGTTTCATTTCGGTTTCCCGCTCGACGCCGGGGCCGTCCTCATCATGGAGGTGGACGGTTTGGAAGCGGGGTTGGACAATGAGGCCGAGCGCATCATTGCCATCGCCAAGAGAAACCAGGCCCGCGAAGTGCGCCGCGCGAACGGCGATGCCGAACGCTTGTTGCTGTGGAAATCGCGCAAACAGGCGTTCGGCGCGGTGGGCCGATTGGCACCGAGCTACTGCACGCAAGACGGCGTCGTACCGCGCACGCGCCTACCGCATATTCTCCGTGAGATTCAGCGCATCGGCGTAAAATACAACTTGCGCATCTGCAATGTATTCCATGCCGGCGACGGCAACATTCATCCGATCCTGTTGTTCGACGAACGCGACGCCGATCAGGTAAAGCGCGTGTTGGCGGCGAGTAACGAGATTCTCGACGAGTGCATCCGCGTCGGCGGCAGCGTCACCGGCGAACACGGCATCGGCGTCGAGAAAATCGACTTCATGCCGAAGCTGTTTTCGCCGGACGATTTGGGTATGATGATGCGATTGCGAGCCGCGTTCAATCCAGAAGGACGATGCAGCCCGCATAAGATGTTGCCGACGGCCGGTGCCTGCATCGAAGCGAGCAAGGCCGGACGCCGCGCGGCGCTGTGATGAGCGCACGGACGCCGATCTCCGAGCATCTACCGAGGCTCCCTCATGTTCGCCGTTGAGTTCAGTCCCGCGAAGATCCCACCTTGGGTCGAGCGCGTCGCGCTACCCAAATATCCGAGTATGCCTTTGGCCGGCTACGTCTTGCTGGGATTGGGTTGTTTGGTGCTGATGCTCGGCTATTTCACGCCGATGAAGAAGATCCGTTCGCTCCTCATCGGTCTGGCATTATTAGCCTACTATCCGTTGTCGTATCTGGGACGCTGGCTGCTGTTCCGCTACGACGAGCAAGAACGCGCCCTCCGCGATGCGAACAAATTTGAGGATTTCCTTTTCCATCACACTTACGTTCTCGATTACTCCGTGTTGGGAGCGTGCGCGTTTTTCGCGGCGATGCTTGTGCTGTGGATGTTGTGGGCGACCTGGCGAGGTCGGCGTCGTGCGCGCGTCCAGCCGACAACCGAGAAAGCCGTACCCGCCGCTCCACAGATCCCCGTGCGTGCGGCCAACGCCCCTCCATTGCCGCCGCGCAAAGCACCCAAGAAACCACCCGCGCCGCCGTCGTCGGACAATCCGTTTCAATTCGGATAATCGCCGATGTCGAGGAGAAACGACGAAGATTGGTTGGCCGCGACGCGCAGCGGAGCGCGAGACCGTCGCGCTCCGCTGCGCATCGCGGCCAACCAAAGTTAGGACTGAATGCACCCGCCGCCTGTCGAGCGGCGCAGTTGCTCCACGGTTGCGCGAACCGCCTCCATCGTCTCGGCGCAGACGGTGATGTGGCCGATCTTACGACCCGGACGCGGTTTCTTGCCGTAGAGATGCAGATGGGCTCCGGGATGAGAAAGAACGCTTTGTGTATCTGGAAAGTCGCCGATGATATTCAGCATGGCACAAGCGCGGCGGACATCGGCGATTCCCAGCGGTAGACCGAGAACGGCGCGCAAATGGTTCTCGAATTGGCTCGTGACCGCACCCTCGATGGTCCAATGGCCGGAATTGTGAACGCGCGGGGCCATCTCGTTGGCGATCAATTCCTCGCCCCGTTGGAAAAACTCGATGGCCAACACACCCACATAGTCCAGCGTTTCCAGGACGCGCGCGGCATAATCGCGGGCCAGCCGAGTAAGCGATGGCGATGCGTCGGGAGCGGGAGCCAGCGACAGTCGCAGCATCCCCTCGGCGTGATGGTTCTCCACCAGGGGATAGAACGCCATTCGGCCATCTCGACCGCGAACCGCCAATTGCGACACTTCTCGATCGAAGCGAACGAAACCTTCCAATATCACGTCCAACCCGGCAGCCAACGCAGCCGGTTCGCCCAGTGCTTGCCAGGCTTGTTCGGCGGCGGCGGCGGCGCGGATCGGATGCTGTCCCTTACCGTCGTAGCCCATGCGCCGTGTCTTCAGTATGGCCGGATAGCCAAACGCCGCTAAAGCCGCATCGAGTTCCCGCCGAGAATGCACGGGGACAAACGGAGCGGTCGGAATACCGAGATTGCGGAAGAACGTCTTTTCTTCCAACCGATCTTGACTGGCGCGGAGAGCGGCGGGCGGCGGATAGACGGGAACGCGGCGCGCCAGTCGCTCCACCGTATCGACCGGCACGTTTTCAAATTCGTAAGTGACGACCTCCAAGCCGTCGGCGAAGCGGTCGAGCGCTTCCTTGTCGTGGAAGTCGGCGCGGACGAACTCGGCGAGATCCTCGACGGGCGCTTCGTGAGCGGCATCGAGGAAGCGAAAACGCAGGCCGAGCGGATAGCCCGCCAAGGCCAACATGCGACCGAGCTGTCCCGCGCCCAGCACGCCAATCATCCGGCGTTCTCCCGTGGGTCTGGATGGTCGAGAACACTCTTCGTCTGTGCGGCACGATAGGCGGCCAAGGCGGCGCGGAAGTGCGGATGTTTGACGCCGAGAATCGCCGTCGCCAATAGAGCCGCGTTGATCGCGCCGGCGCGACCGATGGCCAACGTCGCCACGGGGATGCCCGCCGGCATCTGTACGATGGACAACAACGAATCGACGCCGTGTAATGCCTTCGACTCGACGGGCACGCCGAGAACCGGCAACACCGTCTTCGCCGCCGTCATACCGGGTAGATGGGCCGCACCCCCTGCCCCGGCGATCAGGACTTCCAAACCGCGCGACTCGGCCGACGCGGCATAATCGAACAGCAGGTCGGGCGTGCGATGGGCCGACACGACGCGCACTTCGTAGGGAACCTGCAAAGCATCGAGCGCGTTGGCCGTGTGGACGAGCGTTTCCCAGTCCGACCGCGATCCCATGATGACGCCGACCAGTGCTTGCATCCGTTGTGTCCTCCGCGAAAGCAACGTTTTCATGGTATCAAATAGCGCCGCCTCCGACTTGCTTTCTCTTCCTTGCTGCGTTAGGGTAGAACTCAAGCCGCAATCCCAGCCGGTTCGAGTTTGGCCGGTGCGGTCGTCCTTCCTCGCTACGTCCTTCCGTCGATCTCCGCGATGACTCGTGGATCATTTTGTACAAAGGGGCTAAACCCATGTTTCGTCTCGATCTCGGACTCAGTTCACGCTATTGCGACGGTATGAATCGGCGCAGTTTTCTGGCTCTTGGAGTCGCCGGCATGGCGCAGGTCGGCCTCGCGCCGTTGCTCCGCGCCCGCGAGAGCGCCTCCGCCAGAAAGAATACGTCGGTCATACTTCTTTGGCTGGACGGCGGGCCGAGCCACCTCGATCTCTACGACATGAAGCCGGATGCACCCGCCGAGTATCGCGGCATCTGGAAGCCGATCCGCACGCGCGTGCCCGGTTTCGACATCACCGAGTTGTTTCCCAAGCAGGCGAAAGTCACCGACAAGTTCTCCATCGTGCGCTCGCTGCATCACAACACCGGCGACCACTTCGCGGGCGGCCATCGCATGTTGACCACCAAGGATATGGGTGTCAGCGGCGCGAACAACGGCGGTAAGTTTCCCTCCATCGGTGCCATCGTCAACCGCGAGTTGGGACCGCGCCGCCGAGGGATGCCGGGCTATGTCGGCGTACCCCACGCATCCAGCATTGGCCTCAATCCCGGCTATTTCGGCGGCAACTTTTTGGGTGCGCAGCACAATCCGTATCAACCCGGAGGCGATCCCAATTCCTCGACCTACGCCGTCAACAATCTCAACCTGGCAGCGGGGCTGACCATCCCGCGTCTGGAAGATCGCCGCAGTCTGGTGCATCACTTCGACGGTGCGCGGCGGGCGGTGGACGGTATGGCCGACGTGCAGGCGATGGACCGTTTCGAGCGCGAGGCGTTCGACTTCGTCAGCGGCCCCGCGGCGCGGCGGGCGTTCGACATCGGCAAAGAAGATCCGAAGCTGCGCGATCGCTATGGCCGACACAATTGGGGACAAAGCACGCTGTTGGCACGTCGTTTGGTCGAGGCCGGTTCGACCTTCGTCACCGTGCATTTCGGCGGCTGGGATCATCACTGGGATCTGCAAAAGGGCATGGATAATTATCTGCCTCTCGTCGATGCCGCCGTGTCGTCGCTCTTCGTCGATCTGGAAGAACGCGGCTTGCTGGAGACGACCTTGGTGGTATTGTGCGGCGAGTTCAGCCGCACTCCCAAAATGAACGACGGCGGCAACGGCGGTGCGCCGCGCAGCATGGGCACGCCCGGACGCGATCACTGGGGCGATTCGATGTTTTGCCTCATGGGCGGCGGCGGCGTCAAGGGCGGACAGATTGTCGGCTCGACCGATCGACTCGGCACTCGTCCGCACACGCGCCCCGTCACCCCCTGCAACATTCACTCGACAATCTACCATGTCCTCGGCATCGACCCCAAACTGCAACTCCTCGAACCGAGCGGTCGGCCCGTGTCCATCCTTGAGGATCCGACGCCGATCGAGGAGTTGCTGTAAGGGGGAATCGAAGTATGACTTCCAAGGTTAGCCGCGACCCGTAGGGGAGCGCGAGGCAGCCTCGCGCCCCCCTACGGGTCGCGGCTAACCGATTTAATTCAATTCGTTATGATAATCCTCGCTGTGACTGCCGATCGCTTA
The DNA here is from genome assembly GCA_021807595.1 of Planctomycetota bacterium. Lineage (GTDB taxonomy): Bacteria > Planctomycetota > Planctomycetia > Gemmatales > Gemmataceae > JAJPHU01. Next base: position 9,514 of record JAKBCS010000106.1, read on the forward strand.
CAACGAAAGGACCATTGCATGAATCGTACTGTGAAACCGCTGCGTATCGTGGGGGGATTGGCCCTGCTTGGCGCTTTGGTTTACGTTGCTTTTGGACGCTACAACGGCCAAGCTATTTTCTTTGCGCCTTATGAGAGCGGCATTGTCTGGAAAGAGCCGAAGATGGTATCGCCCGGCGAGCGCGGCGGCGCTCCCTCCGACGCCATCGTGTTGTTCGACGGCAAAAACATGGACGCCTGGAACAACGGCGACAAGTGGCTCATCGAAAACGGAGAGGCCGTCGCCATGAAGACTGCTGTCTCCACCAAACAATCGTTCGGCGATTGCCAATTGCATCTCGAATTCGCCACGCCGAAGAAGGTATCCGGCAATGGCCAAGGTCGAGGCAACAACGGCATCGGCTTCATGAATGCCCGTTATGAGATTCAGGTACTCGATTCGTGGGAAAACCCCACCTACTTCGACGGCATGTGCGCCTCGATCTATAAGCAACGACCGCCGATGGTCAACGCCTCGCGCAAACCCGGCGAATGGCAGACCTACGACATCATCTTCGAAACGCCGCGTTTCAAAGACGGCAAACTGGCGCGTCCGGGTTACGTCACCGTCCTCCACAATGGTATTTTGGTGCAGAATCGCGTCGAACTACTCGGCGACACGCCCTACGACCGCGCTCCCGGCTATAAGCCGCATCCCGAAAAACAGCCGCTCGTGCTGATGTACCACGGCAATCCCGTGCGCTTCCGCAATATGTGGATACGCGAGATTCACGAACCAGAACGCCAAAAACCGGCGAAGAAGTAACGGCAACGGGAACTTCCTGTCGGTCGGGTTTTCCAACCCGGCCGACGGGTGCGCTCATTTGCCCGGAAATCGATTCTGTTTGGGAGGGGCCTGCTTCCAACCTTGTCCAGGCGGAGGCATTGGGGCCATGTACGGCGGGCGAGTCGTTTCTTGATACCAAAGCACGCCGAGACCCAGGCCGCAGCCGAGCGAGAGGACCAAGTCTAAAACGGTGCCGATGATGCCGCAGATCCAGCCGGCTTGCGTGGCACCCCGACCGCGATCGTCCATCGTGCCGGCTTTCATCTTGGCCAAATCTTTATGCCCCATCACCCAGGCGAAGATGCCGAGAATCGCGCCGATCGGTGCCAGGCAATAAATAAGAATCGTCACCAAACTCAGGATGCCCAGCACGAGAACGAGCGTGCCTCGATCCGGCTCGGCATCGCGCCGCGTTTTTCGCAAGCTGAGGTCCGGCACGTCCCAGTCGCGCGAACTCTCTTCGCGCAGGATGGACTTGCGTCTACGCGGTTCGAGAGGCGGAGATTCCGAGGGCCGCGGTGGGATTGTCGGGTCGTCCAACGACAGATCGAGATCGACGATGCCCGGTCGCGGGGCCGACGTTTTCGACGGGGGAGGCAGCGGCTCGGCGGAACTGTCGAATACTTGATTGCACGCCGGACAACGCACGCGCTGGCCGACCAAGTCGTCGGCGACGCGCAGCTTACCTCCACACGACGGACACCCGACCAAAATTGGCATGACTCCCTCATCGCCGCTAAAGAGCGCGTCAGCGATTGAAATAATCCTTTACTTCTTCATCGCTTAGAAAGACCAAGACAAGAATGCCCAAAACCAGGTTCACGAAATCGCCGTTGATGACGTTGATAATCATCATAATGCCCAATCCCTGCGGCGGCGATTCCCGATACGCCTTCTCGCCGAGCAGACGCGATCCTTTGATGATCGCCATGATGCCGACGACCAAACTGTAGTAGGGGCCTGGCCACAAACAACAGAGCAATCCAGCGCCCAAAGTCACCAAGCCGGCGATGCCAAAATAGATCAAGTAGATCGCGCCGTAAATTGTGGCCAGGATGCCCCCGATCAGAACCATGATAGCGATGGCCTGTACCTTGCCCGGCTTCTCGTCGCGGCGGGGACGGCGATTGCGGCTTGGGACATAATCGTCGTCGTCGTACTCCTCGTTGCGAGGGCGGCGGCGCGAGGGGCGCGGTTCATCGCGATAGTCGTCTTCGAGAGAAGGTGGAGGCGGCGGCGCGGGACGAAGCGGCGCGGATTCTTCGACCTGTTCGGGCGCGGTGAAGGTCACGGAACAGCTGGGGCATTTCACCGATTGCCCCAACAGCGTCTGGGGCACGCGCAAAGTCCGCTGACAGCTGGGGCAAGAAATCGTCAAGCTCATAAACGAATATCTCTTGGGTGTTCGTTCACCGTGTACTTCGTTTGTTTGCCCGTCTCATTTAGAGCCAGTTTCAGTAGGGTGATTTTAGAGTCGCGACTGTGAAGGAGCGGGAGGAACACGGCTCAGAAATCTCCGGCACGACTACCCTTCCGCGTCAGACTCTTACTGGAGTGCGATTGCGCGACCGAATATCAATGATTGTACGGAGTAAGAGCGATCCGATAAGAGTCCGTCCCAAAAGCTCCATTCCCCCTGTACTCAGGGGAGAGGGGAGGTTCCGAGAACATCGCCGTGCGGTTCATCGGCCATTGCTCCGCAATAGAGAAGGAGATCGCGTGGCCGCGGATGCGCTCGGCAGTACAATCTCTTGAGCGTGCCAAAGCAGGCATCCTCGACCGTTCACTCACGCCGGTTCGATAATCTCTTCACCATGACCTTCTACCTTTGTTCCGAATGATGCCCTCGTTTCAATCGAAGTTATGAAATCTCAGTCGAGGTTATCACGAAACACTTGTCAATTCTCCGCCGCCGGGCGATAATTCCGTGAATGGCCCTCAACGATCGAGTCCATTACGCCGCCTTCGCCCCTAATTTTTCTGGCGAGAACCCTTCATGCCAGCCCTAATTGTTTGCCCTCATTGTTCGCAAAACCTAAAGTGCGAGCGGTTGCCGAGTGGAGGGCAGCGCTTCTGTTGTCCCCATTGTAAGGCGATATTCTCCGTGCGAACCAATGCGGCGGCTCCGGCAACGCCCAAGACGGCTCCGCCGCCGCGATCCGCATCGCAACCATCTCCCCAATCGTCCCCAACGCACCCGCCGCGAAGTCACTTCGTCCTAGGGATGGCTCTTGGCGGTCTCGCCGTCACGATTTGCATGATGCTCGGCTTCCTTTGGTACCTCAGTGCCCATGGTTCGCGGCCGCCATCGGACGGAGACGCCTCGACGGAGCGAGCCGAGGGAAAGGAGATAAACAACTCCGCGGAGCCAGACCCGGTGAAGGATGCCGTCCCTCCGACGGAGCGAGTCGAGGCGAAAGACACAAGAACCAACGATCAACTTCACTACTTGGTATTGCAGCCACCCAAGAGCGAACCTGTTCCATTGAAACAGGAGGAAGCTCAACCTCCGCCACTGCCTTCGGAGTACCAAACCAAAGTGGACGCTGCTATTCGGCGCGGAGTGGATTTCCTCAAAGCGAAGCAAGAGGCGAACGGCGGCTGGAACGACGAGTATCACCCCGCCGGGTTGACCGCTCTGCCGGCCCTGACCCTTGTTGAGTGTGGCGTTTCCTCGGAGGATCCGCAGATCGACAAGTCCTTCCTGCAAGTCCGGAAGTCTTCCGCGATTCTACAATCCACTTACGAGATCGCCTTGGTGATTTTGTTCTTGGATCGTCTCGGCAACCCGGATGATAAGCCGCTGATTCGTACTTTGGCTTTCCGCCTCATCGCCGGTCAAACTCAAGCCGGAGGATGGTCCTACCAATGTCCGATCGTATTGACGAAACAAGAGAACAATCTCCTGACGGTCCTCGACGCGCTTCGTCCGGCTTCCCACGAGGAACTATTCGCGAAGGATGCCACGGAGGCTTCCCTGCCGCCTCCACCCGAAAAGGGAGACGGAGCGATGAATGGATCGTCCGGCAAGGGACCGGAGGAATTGCAAGGAAAGGCGAAAGAGGCTTATGCCGCTTTAACGTCGGCTTTGAAGCGCATCCCGTCTCTGCTGCCGCCGTCCGATTCGCATCAACTGCCCTTGGCCGATCACTCCGACAACTCCAACACGCAGTTCGCCGCCCTCGCTCTGTGGGCGGCGGGTCGTCATGGGATTCCGGTCGAGCGGGCGTTGGCGCTGACGGCGATGCGCTTTCGCTTCAGTCAATCCACCAAAGGCGGCTGGGATTATCCTTACGAGGTGCCCAGCCACGCCGCGACGCCGTCGATGACCTGCGCCGGTCTACTCGGCCTGGCGCTCGGTCACGGCCTGATCGTGCGGCACCCATCACATCCGACGCATTCGGCCAAGGTGGACGACGCCGCCGTTCAACACGGAATGAAGGCCCTGGCCGGCTTTGTCGGTGAACCTCGCGAGAATGCTGGCAGAACGGATCGTCCTTCGATCAATTTGTATTATTTGTGGTCGCTGGGCCGCGTCGGCCTGTTGTATCGAACGCACCGCATCGGCGGCAAGGAGTGGTACGCCTGGGGAGTGAATCAAGTGCTGGCCTGGCAAGAAGCGGACGGCAGCTGGAAAGCCAACGCCTACGCTGATTCCGCGCCGATCATTAATACATGCTTCGCCCTGCTATTCCTCAAGCGCTCGGATTGGACCGAGGATGCGTCGAAAGCACTGAATTTCAACTTGGAAGGCAAGAAGTTCCAGGAATAAGCTCGGTCAGCCGCGGCGCGCAGCGGAGCGCGTTGACGCTGGGCGTCGGCCAAGCGTTCCGCTGCGCGTCGCGGCTAACAATACTTGGTAAGAACAACCGTAATCGTTCCGCGATCCTTTCGTCCAATCCTTTTGCGGAGAGAAACCCATGCGGAGAACAACCTATCTGCTCGGTCTGACCCTAATCGCTATGCTGGGCGCGCTGTCGTTGCCTAAGGCGGCACCGCCAGGGTTAATACAGGTGGGAGGCGATGATGAGGATGATGCACCCGCGAGAGGGCGGCCAAACGCACCCGGTGGCATAGTCATCAAAGGACGGCCTGCTCCACGGGTGAAGGTGCCGACCAAGCTCGATCCCAAAGCGGTCAGCAGCGCCATAGATCGCGGCGTGGCTTACTTGAAAAAGCAACAGGAATACGACGGCGGTTGGGATTACCCTGTCGCGCAAGGGTTCATGACATCACGGGCGTTATCGCTAGGGATGACGGCCTTGGCAGGATTAACTTTACTCCACTGCGGCGTGGATGCGAACGATCCGTCGATCCAATCGGCGGCTAAATTCGTGCGCGCGTCGTGTCAGGCTTGGCTGCGCGGAGGAACTCAAATCCGTGGAGGCGGGGGCAGTCAGACGTATGAGATATCCCTGGCAATCCTGTTCTTGGATCGATTGGGGCAACGCGGCGATCTCACCCTCCTCCGCGGTCTTACCCTTCAGTTGTTGAGTAATCAAGATGCGGCCAGCGGCGGATGGGGCTATGCCACTATAATGGCAGGCATAGGATGGGCACGAGGAATGGCGGCTGCCGGTATAATATTAAAGAATCATGGTACGCCGCAAACGATATACACGGATAATTCCAATACTCAATTCGCTCTTCTGGCTTTGTGGGCCGGACATCGCCATGGAATTCGCATCGTCGCGCCGTTGGCACGCGCCGCCGCCCGCTTCAACACGTCGCAGAATGACGACGGGGGATGGCCCTATCAGGAGACAAGACAAAGTGCATCCAGTCTTTCTATGACTTCTGCCGGCTTGCTTGGTTTGTCCCTGCGACACGCCATCGCCAATGCGGGCGTTTTGCGTCCTCGTACCGGCAGTGAATCATCCCCAGCCGCTCCCCAGCGGGCTTTAACTAAAGTCGCGGAGGATACTCACATTGTCGAAGGATTCCATTATCTAGGAAAACGGCTTAATGAGCCAAACTGGCCGGTGGAAGTGCGTCACGTTTATTACTCGTTATGGTCCTTGGAGCGGACGGCCGTGTCTTTCGATCTGCGCACGATCGGTGGAGTGGACTGGTACGAACGAGGGGCGTGCTATCTTGTAGCCTACCAACAGAAGGACGGCAGCTGGAATGACGAATATGAACTTGCCGATACCTGTTTCGCTCTGCTGTTTCTGCACCGAGCCGATTTGCTTCCCGATGTTACGCCTCTCCTCAAGGGCTTGGTAAAGGAGGATAGCCCAGATCTTTCGTCTTCGGCTCCAACCAAGCCTCCGGTAGAACCAAAGAGCGTCCCGAAGAAGGATCCTGCCTCCGATATTTCCTCTTCACTCACCCCTTTGGGTTCGCGCCGCCCGTCGCTGGAATCGAAGATCCAGCCGAAGCGGGTTGCTCCCGCCCTGCCAACCGCGATTGAGAAACAGCATCACCAAACGCAGGTCGATAAATTGCTGACCAAAATGAAGGCATCCTCCGATTTTGGAAAAGATCTGCTCATCAAGCATTGGCGCGACGGCGAAGTTGAGTATTACACCCCGGCATTGGCCAAGGCAATTCCCATGCTGTCCGGTTCCCACCAACGCAAGGCCCGCGCCGCTCTCGCGGACCACTGCACTCGTTTGACTTCTCAGGAACGCGAAGAGTACTTGCATTCCGACGATCCCGAAGTCCGCCGAGCCGCCGTTGTCTCCTGCGCCGTCCGCGACGACCGCCGGCACCTAACGCGGTTGATCGAGTTGATGCAGGACAAGGAAGGATCGGTGTCCCTTGCGGCGCATGAGGCTCTATGCAGCCTGACGGGCAAAGACTTCGGACCGAAAACCGACGCCGGCCGCACCGACCGCGCTCGCGCCGCCGCCGATTGGAAGGAGTGGAACGACAAGCAAGGGAGCAAGTAAGGAGATCGGACGAGGCCCCTCGAGTATTCCAAGATCCTACATCCTCGTCCAAAATCGAGGGGCGCTTGAAACTCATGCCGCTTTAATGGATAATAGTTTATAGTAAAACAATCTTCGCCCTCCCGCCGTCGCCCGCGAAACGATCCTGCGGATAGCTGCACAGTCGAAAGGAAAAGCTGCGATGATGCGGTTGCAGAATCCTCTGTACGCTCTCGGGCTGTTGACCGGACTTCTTACTACGGTCGAAATCGCCGCCGCGCCGCCGGACTTCGCCAAGGAAGTTGCGCCCCTCATTAGCCGATACTGCGTGAAGTGCCACGGCGAGAAGCGACCCAAAGGCGATGTCAATTTAGCTGCGTTCACCGATACGAATACCGTTCTCAAAAAGCGCTCCGTATGGGAGAGCGTCGGCGACAACTTGCGATCCGGCGACATGCCGCCCCCCGGCAAGCCTCGACCGAGCGCTGAAGAGATGGACAAGATTAATTCCTGGCTCGACGCCGTGGTCTATCGGATGGATTGCAAGGGAGAGAAAGATCCCGGCAGCGTGACCCTCCGCCGCCTCAATCGCGCCGAATACAACAACACCATTCACGATCTGTTCGATATCGATTTTCAACCGGCCAACGATTTCCCGCAGGACGATGTCGGCTACGGCTTCGACAACATCGGCGACGTGTTGTCGCTGCCGCCGTTGCTCATGGAAAAATACCTCGCCGCCGCCGAACAGATCGTCCAGAAAGTGATGGCGTCTCCGGAAGCGCGAAAGCGCTTGTTCGTGGTAACGACGCAAAACGAGGAATCGGCGCGGCAAATCTTGGAGCGATTCGCCACACGAGCGTATCGGCGGAGCTTGCGCCGCGACGAGATCGAACGGCTGCTCCGCTTTGTTCGCATGGCCGAGAAGAACGGCGACGGCTTCGCGACCGGCATCAACTTGGCCGTCCAGGCCGTCCTGGTCTCGCCGCACTTTCTCTTCCACGTTGAAATGGATCGACTGCCCAACGATGCGCGAGCCATTCACCCCATCACGGATTTTGAACTGGCGAGCCGATTGTCCTACTTCTTGTGGAGCAGCATGCCCGACGAGGAGTTGTTCAAGCTGGCGCGCGACAAGACGTTGCACAAGCCGGACGTGCTGGAAAAGCAAGTTCGACGCATGTTGAAGAATGCGCGCTCCCACGCCTTGGTGGACAATTTCGCCGGACAATGGCTGCAATTGCGCAGTCTGAAAGAGTTCAAACCCGATCCCGATCTGTTTCCGCGCTTCGACGAGAAGCTCCGCGCGGCGATGCTGAAGGAGACGGAGTTGTTCTTCGAGAACATCGTCCGCGAGGATCGGGGCATCGGCGAATTCATCGACGCCGACTATACTTTCGTCAACGAACGCTTGGCGAAACATTACGGTATCTCCGGCATCAAGGGCGAAGAATTTCGGCGTGTGTCCTTGACCGGGACGCCGCGAGGCGGCATCCTTACGCAAGCGGCGGTGTTGTCGGTAACATCGAATCCAACCCGGACCTCGCCCGTCAAGCGCGGCAAGTGGATTCTGGAAAACATCCTGGGAACGCCTCCGCCTCCGCCTCCGGCGGGAGTCGAAGAGTTGAAAGAGGACAAGGAATCCGTCCTGTCCGGCTCGCTGCGGCAACGGATGGAACAACATCGCGCCAACCCCAATTGCGCGACTTGCCACCAACGCATGGACCCGCTTGGTTTTGGTTTTGAGAACTTCGACGCCATCGGTGGATGGCGCGACCGCGAGGGGAAACATGCCATCAATCCCGCCGGCGTCTTGCCCAACGGACAGTCGTTCAAGGGTCCGGTGGAATTGCGAGCGATCCTGAAAACCCGGCGCGAGGCGTTCGCCCGATGCCTGGCCGAGAAGTTGCTGACCTACGCGCTCGGACGCGGGGTCGAACGCTACGACCGCTGCGCGCTCGACGAGATTGTGAAGAGCGCGGCCAAAGAAGATTTCAAGTTTTCACGACTAACGATCGACATCGTTAACAGCGATCCGTTCCAGAAACGGAGAGGCAAAGGGAGCAAGAAATAATGGATAGGCACGTTTCGCGGCGCACCGTCTTGCGAGGCTTGGGCACGGCCATAGCGCTTCCGTGGTTGGAGGCCATGATGCCGCTCCGTTCGTTCGGCGCAGCCTCTTCCGTAACTCCGCCGCGGCGCATGGCGTTTCTGTACGTTCCCAACGGCATCGACATGGCCAACTGGACGCCGGCCGCCGAAGGCGCGCTGACGACCTTGCCGAAAACATTGCAACCGTTGCAACCGTTCCAGAACGATTTGCTGGTCCTCAGCGGATTGACGCTGGACAAGGCGCGCCCCAACGGTGACGGTCCCGGCGATCATGCGCGAGCGATGGCCGCCTTTCTCACTGGCAGTCAGCCGCGCAAGACCTCCGGGGCCGATATTCGCGTCGGCATCTCCGTCGATCAATTGGCCGCTCAGAAAGTCGGCAAGACGACTCGCTTCCCCTCGTTGGAACTCGGCTGCGAAGGAGGCAAGAACTCCGGCAACTGCGATTCCGGCTACAGCTGCGCCTACTCCGCCAATCTCGCTTGGCGAAACGAATCCTCGCCCGTGGCCAAGGAGGTCAATCCCCGCCTCGTCTTTGAGCGATTGTTCAGCGTGCCAGGCAAGGGCGACGACAAAGAAAGACGCAAGCAGAGCTATAAGCACAGTATTCTCGATTTTGCGGGCGAAGACGCCCGAACGCTCAAAAATCGCCTCGGCGGCCCCGACCAACGCAAACTCGACGAATACCTCACTGGAGTGCGTGAGATCGAACAACGGCTCGTCCGCATCGAAGAATCGACCGACGTGGCCGCTCCCGCCGGCACGCCTCGACCCAGCGGTGTGCCCAAGGATTACCGCGAACATCTGCGTCTGATGGCCGATATGCTTGTGCTTGCCTTCCAGGCGGACCTGACCCGCGTCGGCACTTTCGTCTTCGCCAACGACGGCAGCAATCGCAGCTACCGCGACTGCGGCGTGGCCGAGGGACATCACGACACCTCGCACCACGGAGGCAACAAGACCAAAAAAGAGAAGATCCAGAAAATCAATCAATTTCACATCGAGCAAGTCGCTTATCTGCTCGGCAAGTTGAAGGCGATTAAGGAAGGCAACGGCACGCTGTTGGATCAATGTTCGATCGTCTACGGTAGCGGCATCAGCGACGGCAACCGCCACAATCACGACGACCTGCCGATCTTGGTCGCCGGCAAAGGCGGCGGCGCGCTCAAGACGGGCCGCCACCTCCGCTATCCGCGCAACACGCCGTTGATGAATCTGTATCTCTGCCTCCTCAACGATATGGGCGTCCACGTCGATTCCTTCGGCGACAGCAAGGGTCGCCTGACGGGATTGGATGCGTAATCCACTGAAAGAGGGCGAGCGGGGGGCGTCAGCCCCCCGATCTTTCGTCCCCCCGCCCTTTTTCCGCCAGCGCGATGCGATCGAATGGGACACGACGTGTGCCGATCCCGAAATGACCCCACTCATTCTCCTCAATGCCGTCGGACTTACTCCTCGCTTCCTGCCGTTCGCGCCGCGCCTGCAAGCGTTGGCCCACGCCGGATGGATGCGCCCGCTGCGCGAAGTGCTGCCCGCCGTCACCTGCACGGCTCAGGCGACCCTATTGACCGGACATCCACCCCAAGAACACGGTATCGTGGCCAACGGCTGGCTCTGGCGCGATACCGGCGAGGTCCGCTTCTGGCAGCAGTCGAATCGCCTGATCCAGAAAACGCCCCTGTACCTCACAGCCAGACAGCGGGCGGCGGAGCGAGGGCGCGCGTTCCGTTGCGCCAAGCTGTTTTGGTGGTTCAACCAGGGAGCGGCGGTTGACATCAGCGTTACCCCCAAGCCGTACTACGGTGCCGACGGCAACAAAGCCTTCGGCATCACCGGCACGCCGGATGGACTGAGCGACGATCTCGAACGCACCCTCGGTCCCTTTCCCTTTCCCTCATTCTGGGGACCGATGGCGGGGCTGCCGTGTACGCAATGGATCGCCCGCTGTGCCGCCGAAGTGCTGCGCCGCGAAAGACCGGAGCTGACGCTGGTTTATCTACCGCACCTCGATTACGACCCGCAGCGATTCGGCCCTCAAGGTTGCGACATCCCGCGTCTCGTCGGCGAACTCGATGCCGCATGCGCTCCGCTACTCGATGCCGCGCGCTCCGCCGGCGCGCGCGTCTGGGTGGTCAGTGAATACGGCCATGTACAGGTCAATCGGGCGGTATCGCTCAACCGAGCGCTGCGCGAGGCAGGATTGTTGACGGTGCGACCGGGACCGTTCGGCGAAAACCTCGACACCTTCACCAGCCGCGCCTTTGCTGTGTGCGATCATCAGATGGCCCACGTTTACGTCGCCGACGAAGCTGATCGCGCGTGGGTGCGAGAGACGCTGCTCGGCTTGAAGGGAGTGGCCCGCGTTTTCGAGGGCGACGAACGCGAGGAGATCCATCTGCGGCACGAGCGTTCCGGCGAATTGATCGCGCTTTCAGAGCCGGACGCCTGGTTCGCCTATCCCTTCTGGCTCGACGATCGGCACGCCCCGGACTATGCGCG
>JAKBCS010000244.1 GCA_021807595.1 Planctomycetota bacterium
TCGTGCCGCCGTCGAGAGCGAACGCCAGGCGGGCGATCTGGTACACGAACCGGGCGGCGACGAACCGTGGCTGTATCTTAAGCCGCTGTTCTTGGCCGAACTGGGTACGGCCCGGGCGATCCACAAGTTGCATGTCGGACGCCATCCCCTGCCGGGCATGGACCTGGAAGCGGCTTTGGCATGGGTCGAGAAGAAAATGGCTTTGCAATTGGCACCGACGCAGCGCGACGCTCTGCGCGCGGCGACACGCGAGAAAGTGCTGATCGTTACCGGCGGACCTGGCACCGGCAAGACAACCATCGTACGCGGCATCTTGGAGATTTTCACGGCGAGAAAGCAGCGCGTCGCCCTGTGCGCGCCCACCGGCCGTGCCGCCAAACGGCTCAGCGAGACCACCGGACGCGAGGCCAAGACGATTCATCGTTTGCTCGAATTCGATCCGGTTTTCGGCGGCTTCAAGCGCGACGCGACGCAACCCCTCGACCTCGATCTGCTGGTGGTGGATGAATCGTCGATGGTCGATGTCGTGTTGATGTATCAACTGCTGCGGGCCGTTCCGCCCCATGCCTGCGTCGTCCTGGTCGGCGACGTGGATCAACTGCCTTCAGTCGGTCCCGGCCTGGTCTTGGCCGACCTCATCGCTTCCGAAAAGGTGCCGGTCGTGCGGCTGACGCAGATCTTCCGCCAAGCCGAGCAGAGCTGGATCGTCCGCGCCGCCCACGCCATCAAGCACGGCGAAGTCCCCGAATCCGCGCCGGCCGGCCAAGGCGATTTCTACTTCGTGGAGGCGAATAGTCCCGATCTCATCCTCGAACGCATCGTCGCCATGCTCCGCGAGCGCATCCCCGCCCGCTTTGGCCTCGATCCCCTGCGCGACGTGCAAGTATTGACGCCGATGAATCGTTCCGAACTGGGAGCGCAGTCGCTCAATCTTCGCTTGCAAGAAGTGCTGAATCCGGCGAAGGGCACTCCCCAGGTACAGCGTTTCGGCTGGACCTTCCGCGTCGGCGACAAGGTGATGCAAACGCACAACAACTATAAGAAAGAAGTCTACAACGGCGACATTGGCCGCATCCAAGCCCTCGACGAAGCGGAACGCGAAGCGACGGTGGAGTTCGACGGCAAACTCGTCTCCTACGATTACGGAGAATTGGACGAGCTAAATCTGTCGTTCGCCGCCACCATCCACAAAGCGCAAGGTTCGGAGTATCCCGCCGTAGTAATCCCCCTGCACACGCAGCACTACATGATGCTACAACGCAATCTCCTCTACACCGGCGTGACGCGCGGCAAACAATTGGTTGCCATCGTTGGCAGCCGCAAGGCGCTGGAAATGGCGGTGCAGCGGCAGGATACCAGTCGGCGCTACTCGGCACTGCGGCGGCGCTTAAAAGAGACCCAAGAAAGAACGGGAACAAAGGGAACAGAAGATCGAGATTATCCTTGACACCGTCCGGTCACGCGCGAATAATATGCGTAGTCTTTTCTCGCACAGACGGAGCGCGTGCGTGCGTGGGCAACCTCCAATTCTCTCAGCGTGGAGGAGAGGCTAGAGCATGCTAATGTCGAGACGACGATGATCTTCACCCATGTAATGAACAAGGGCGGCCAGGGCGTGAAAAGCCCGCTGGATGAATAGCGAAGGTGGTTCGCAACCAGCGCAAGTGTCGTTAGTGGGATAGCGCGCGACACATGGAGCGAAGTGTGTATGTAAGGTGAATCCGGGTAATGAGTTAGACAGGGTTGTTCGGTCTCCTGGATTCGCCGTGATAGCTTGCGCGCGGTGCAATCTAATAACACAAGTTCGGCGAGGCAGCGGGGAACATCTGGCCATACGCTGTTGCGGTAAGAGGGGTGTGGTATGCCGCTGGTCAATTGCCAAGAGTGTGGCCGCCAAGTCTCGACTGCGGCGGAGGCATGTCCCCAGTGCGGCCATCCGGTGCGGGCGATGGCCCCCGCGTCGTCTGGGCCGAAGTGCTACTCGTGTTCGGCGGCCGCCACTACACGGTGCCAGAGTTGCGGGGCACTGAGCTGCGCCCAGCACCTCCAGAGCATTTTCGTCTCGCATGGCGAGGGCGGCGCATATGAATTGCGCTGCGAGAGGTGCTATTCCTCGGCCCAGGCCTGGCAGGTATTCAGATGGATTATGATCGCAATCGGCCTCATTATCTTCGCAATCATCTTCTTCGGATTCTGGTTGCCAACATGGAACAAGATGGGTGGCGGCCAGTTTCCATAGTCTGCGAATGCGCAGACTGCCGAACAATCCGCTTCAGCAGACCGGCCACGCGAATGAGGGTTCAGCGCGACATAACGCCAACTTCCGCGTGAGTCGGCTGCTGAACCCTTCACGCTGCGGAAAAGAAAAGAGGCAAAGAGGACGCAACTCGTTTTTCTAGGGAGAAGGTTACGCCGGAGGCAAAGCTTTCTTGGGTCGGCCCAGCGGTCGCAGGGTGTGGCTCGGCCCCTGACGGATCGCCATCTGCTGCTGCCAGTCTGTGATAAGATGCGTGAATCAGGTTGTTCCACGAAGAGGTTTACCCGATGGCACCGACCCTGCAAGCTCTTGGTATCGACCGGATGAGCGTTGAGGACCGCATCGCCTTGGCGACCGCGATCTGGGACAGCATCGCCGCCGAAGCGCACCCGCCTCTGCTCACCGAGGCGCAACGGCTGGAGTTGGAGCGCCGACTGGCCGACCACGCAGCCAACCCCGATGATGTTGTCCCGTGGGAACAGGTCAAGGCCGAGGCCCTCGCCCGGTTCCAGCGATGAGCCTTCCGATCGTCTTCCGCCGGGCTGCGCGAGCCGAGTTCGACGACGCGGCGGACTGGTACGAGCAACGCCGGGCTGGACTGGGGGTCGGCGTTTACGGCAGCGGTCCAGCGCGTCCTGAATCAGATCTCCGCCCAACCGGACTTCTACCCGCAAGTCTACCAAGACATGCGGGAGGCGCTGGTGTCGGGCTACCCGTACTGCGTCTATTACCGCGAGGAACCAGGACAGGTGGTGGTTCTGTCGGTCTTTCACACCTCGCGCGATCCGTCTATCTGGCAGGGCCGGGCCTAACAAGTTGCTACAGCAGACCGGGCCGTCACGCCGCCCTGCGGCGAACCCACGAACAACCAGTTCTTACGACCAATGGCGATCCGCTTCGTCTCACGTTCCGACACGTTGTTGTCGATGGCCAAAAAAATGGTGTCGGTTCATTTTTGGATGGTTTTACGAGGACGGCCACGGCGACGCGGCACCAGCTCCAATCCCAATCGTGATGCCGTTTGCTCCACCCAGGCCGCCAACTTACGCCTTTCCGAAAGCGAAGGCAAGAGAAAAAAAAAGAACTGACACCATTTTTCCCACTCGGTATGAACGAAGGGATGTTGCTCGGCAGGGCCGACGCCGAGTGCAGGCCGCTCGGCGAGGGCGTGGGCGAGGGAGCGGACGGCAGACTGGCGGCTGACGGCGAGGCACTCGGCAGGGACAGGTCCCGAGTTACCCCCGTTATCCCCATGCACCGCCCGTAACGGTTGTCAAGCCGTCACGAGCGGGAATCGCTTCACAGGTTCATCTCCTGGGGGGAATTGCACCCACACCGCGTTCGAGCTGTCAGAAACCGATCCTCTATGGCTTCTGCAATTGATCCCCCCAACCCTCTCGTAGAGAGTTTGGTTTCCAATCAACGAATCGCAGCAAAATAACATTTTTGGGATCGATAACAGATAATACTTCATAGTATTCTGTGTAAATCAGCATCGTAAAAGCCATCGTCTGGTGCATAGATAACACCACCACATGATCGGCTTAAGAAGCTTTCGCAACAATCGAGCATCAGCCATGCGCCTTCCGGCAAACCGACGGGGTCAATCTCGATAACGAATACCTGCTTAACCTTCTGCAACTTGGTGAGAATCAGAGAAAAGCACTCGTCAGTCCGCACCTTACTAACCTTGCCAGTTATCTCCACAGCTTCCGCGAAAGCGGAAACGCCATCGAGACGTTGAAATAATATAGGGCGTTTGTCATGATGGTATGTAATAACGAAAGTTTTCCACACAGACTGTAATGCCTCACTCGATTCGGCAGGCGGCGAGAATATCGGGTCAGAGAAATACGCTCCTTCTGTAATGAATTGAGCCAATTCTCTTCGAGTCACGGAAACATCTAATTCGCAGAGAACGCGAATAAAGTAGCTCATTGCAGTAGTCCTTTGTATGTGGCATTAGAGCCACTAACTTTTTGACTAGAGCGGTTTCCATTCGGGTTGCACATAGCATTGGGGAGTTGGTTAGCCGCGACGCGCAGCGGAGCGCGGTGCTGTCGCGCTCCGCTGCGCGTCGCGGCTAACCAACTCCGTGCGCAAACCGAAGTTCATTTTTCGATCGTTTTCCAAAAACAATAAATGGTGTCAGTTCATTTTTCGATGGTTTTACGAAGACGGCCACGGCGACGCGGCACCAGCTCCAGTCCCAATCGTGATGCCGTTTGCTCCACCCAGGCCGCCAACTTACGCCTTTCCGAAAGCGAAGGCAAGGGAATAAAAAAAGCTGACACCATTTTTCCAACATTATGCTCCTGTTGGGGCTTCGGTAGGTTTTCTACAGAGCCAGTCGCGTCCCCTTTTCTTCCCCGTTACATCTTTTGTTTTCCTGCTTTCCGCTTTTCTTTTCGCGATCATCCGGGCAGGCGCTCTAGGGCTGCCTTCGCATCTTGCGTGAGCCGAGCTTCCGACAGCCCTGCCGCAAGTCTCTGTAATAGACGTCGCGACTCCACCGTGGAGCGGGCCTCCAACACCAGAACCGCCCGCACCTCGCGCAGCCGTTCCCT
>JAKBCS010000107.1 GCA_021807595.1 Planctomycetota bacterium
GATGTCGCCGCGCTGATAGAGCGTCAGCAATGAATGATCCATCGTTTGCATGTTGTATTTGCGGCCGGTCTGCATCTCGCTGAACAGCATGTGGGCGTTTCCCTCGCGGATGTGCTTGCGCACCGCCAGCGTGGCCGTGCAGATTTCGGTGGCCAAAACCAGTCCCTTGCCGTCGGAGCGCGGCAAGAGTACCTGGGCCACGATGGCTTGCAAGGCGTTGCTGATCTGATAGCGGATGTTGTTTTGCTGCTCGGCTGGGAAGACGCCGTACACGCGCTGAATCGTTTGCACCGCTCCCCACTTCATCCCACTGGCGCGAGAAACACAGCTGCCATTGCTCTTCCAGAATCTGCCGTTGCTTCTCGTTCAGGATTTCATCCAGAAACCCTTTCAGGTCGTACTTTTCCAAGGGTTCCCCGGATAGTACCTGAATGTCGCCGCCGACGCGCACCGCTGGGGCCACGCCGCGCACCAAATGCACATCGCTCGCTGAGGCTTCGCGGGCGCGGCGGAGAATGTCGTGCAACGTCCAATCCATAAAGACCGCCGCACCGCATGGCCTCACCGTCTTACCCTTTGGTGCAGATGCGTTTGCACCTCGCTTTCTTCTCGGTATTCCTGCGTCAACTCGCGCGATTCCTCGCGGTCCAACCATTGCACGAGCAGATCGACGTAATCGAGACAAGCCTCGCCTTTGATCCCCTTGGTGCGCACCGTTGCTCGACCCGCTCTTCCTCCCAGCTAACGACATACAGCAGTGGATAACGGGCGCGGATCAGCACTTCCAATTCTTGCTGCATCGGCGTACATGGCATCGGCGGCGCGGGGGAGGCCGGCGGCGCGGCGTTGCGAGCCGCGTTCGTTGGGGCTTGCTCGACCGGGGGACGCGGACGTTCATTCACGGAAAGGCTCCTCATGGGGGGTGGACGAGATTGAGGCCTGGAATTGAGCGAGCAACGCTTGCCACCGGCCTTCGCGCGTCGGTACCGAGGCCAGCGTCTCCAACAACGGCAACGTCATGCCGAAAACATAAAGTCGGCCATCTGGCAAAATAGTGATTTCGCTTAGCGTGCCGTCGTCGGATTCACTCATGCCGTAACTCTTTTTCTAGTCGATGAGTTGAAGACCGGCTTCGTGGGCGAAGCCGCGGGCTCGATCGGCGTAGCGAGCCGGCAGCGGCCGGCTCAGCTCTTCATAGTGTTCGGCTTGCCAGTGGGGCAGATAGCCGTCGCGGATGCTCAATCGCGCTTGCGGTAAATGACGGCTCAACCAGAGGGTCCACGGACGAAAACAGCAATCCCAATGGCCCGGCAACAGTAGATGCCTGACGATGAGATCGCCCCTTTCGGATACAGACCGCAGATTACGCTCCAGGATCTCAACGTAGCGCTCCACGCCGGCCAGTCGGCGCGCGCAGGCATCGTTGCCAAACTTGAAGTCCGCCAGATACACATCCACCACGCCATTGAGTAAATCCAGGGCTTTGGGAGTACCGTGCAGATCGGTCTTCCACACCACGCGCGGGAGGTGAGGACACTCGGATCGTAGAGCCTCGACCTGCATTCATGAATCGAAACCGCAGCGAAAATCGAAGTCAATCGGTTGCCTTGCGACAACGTCATGGTTCCGTCTTCCAAATCCAGACCTCGCCGCGCCCATTCGTCCGTTCTCCCCCTGCGGCCAGCATGTCTCCGGCGGGGGAGAACGCCACTGTATGAATTCGCGTCGAGCCTTGCTTCATCGTCACCAATTCTCTTCCCGCTTCCCGGTGCCATAGTCGAACGGTTCCATCCCAGCTTCCCGAAGCCAGTGTTTTGCCGTCCGCGCTAAATGCCAGAGCGGACACGCGCGCCGTATGGCCTTGAAAACGGCTTACCTCTTCGCCCGTTTCCGCTCGGCGGAGATGGATGTTCCAATCGTCCGAGCCGCTGGCCAACCAACGACCGTCTCTGGAGAAAGCCAGACAGCGAACCGTGGCCTCGGGGCCGCGAATGGTTCGACTCCGCCTCGGCTGTCCGGCCCGATCGGCTACATCCCAGATCTCGATTTGCGAACCGTTAGGAACGGCCAGGGCGCGGCTGTCTGGAGAGAATACCAGACACGAGATGTCGGTGAATTCGCCGGGAAGCGCGGTCCATTGGCGGCCGGATGGTAGGTGCCAGAGTTGTACGAGACCGTCTATACACGCGGCGACGAGCAATTGGCCGTCCGGGCTGAAAGCGAGCGCCCTCATGCGATCGGACTCGAAATCGGCGAAGATCGGCAGGCCCAATTTCAACGCGCGATCCACGACCTGCGGAAGATAGGATCGCGAACGGCGGCTGACCAGGAGTCGAGCGCGGCGTTCGCCTCTCGATCGATCCCACAACGAAACGCTGCCGTCGTCGGCTCCCGATGCCAGGATCTGGCCGTCAGGCGCGAAAGCCACCGCCGGATGCGAAACCAGAGAATCGGCATGAGGCAAGCCGATCTCGGAGGAACCATCGACGACGCGCCAACCGCGAACCGTGTCGCGCACGTCGCGGAGAACCGAGCGGCTCATCGCCATATCCAGGAATTTCCACTCCAGAGCGTTCGCATTCTCCAACTCGCTGGTACCGCCGACCAAGGTGTTTCCGTCTGGGGAAAAGCTCAGCGAGCGCACCGACGCCGGAGGCCGATCGTGTATATCGCGGACTTTCCATGTGTTTCTGTCCCACAATTGTAAAACGGCGTCGCGGCGCGCCACGGCCAAAGTCTTGCCGTTGGGAGACAGCGCGATCGTCCCTTCGGCATTACCAAAAGCGTACTGAATGCGAACGGAGATTCGATTGCTAGAAGCCTCGCTCAAATAGATTCCGGTGCCGTCCTGCCGGGCGAGAACGTCACAATCGCAGGCCAAATCGAAATGACTACCTGGATTTTCGGAGAAATCCACTCTCGGCTTTTCCTTCCCAGCATCGCTATCCCATAGATGGTGGCTACCCTCGGCATACGTCATCAAGGTTTTTCCGCCGCGGAGAAAGGACGCGAAGGATACGATGGCATCGTGCTTCAAGTCGGCGCGGCGCTGAAACGAAGGGATGTTCCAAAGGCGAATCGTTTTCGCGTCGACGACCGCGGCCAGGACCTCGCCTCGGCCGGAAAAGACGGGCTTCACCGAGGTTCCGGCCTGTCCTTCGAGCGCGGCCGCCAATTGGCCGGTCGCTCGTCGCCAAACGCCGATGCGGCCGTCTTCCGCCGCCGATGCCAACCATCGACCGTCGGGAGAGTACGCCAGGGATTGGATGGGACCGTTGTTCCCTCCTATTACAGACTTCATCTGTCCGCTGCTTTTGTCCCAGAGACGGATGCGACCATCGTCGCCCGCGGTGGCCAACTCACCATTGTCCGGAGAAAACGCCACCGCTCGGCACGCGCCGTACCATCCCCGCAGGACGCGCAAGGTCCGCGCGTCGGCGCAATCGATCAAATGAACGCTGGCATCGACGCCGGCAGCGATCAGCAATCGTCCGTCGGAGGAAAACGCGAGTGGACCTGCCGGTCGAAACGTCGAATTGGATTTCCAGGGACAGTGCGAGGTGTTGGTATCCCAAATACGGATCGTCCGATCGCTTCCCGTGGAGAACAGCGTCTCGCCGCTGGGAGCGAAACCCGCGCTGTTCGCTTCGCCTCGATGGCCTCGAAATACGCCGACCGCTCGCTGCGAGTGCAAATCCCACACGTTTAGGCTACCGTCTTCGCCGGTCGAAACGAGGAGTCGGTCGTCCGGACTGAAAGCGAGAAATCGAATCTTGGTGCTTGCACTAGGGATCGCGGCCACTCGTCGTCCCGTCGAGGCGTCCAACAGAAGCACTTCACCCGCGTGCGTTGCCAAAGCGAATAACGGCAGTCGATGGGCGAAACAAAAGTAAGGATCTTTGTCGTCGCCGGCGGAGAAATGAAATCTTCCCGAAACGGCGTCATAAACTTTTACGTTTCTATCGCGGGTCTGAAGCGCGAGCAGGCTGCCATTGGGTGCGATGCGGACGGCCAGTGTCTCGGTCGTCGATTTGCCGATCGGAGGAAGTTCTCGTTTGGCGGCCATGTCCCAACGTCGAATGGTCGCATGGCCTTGGCGAAGGTTGTTAGGCGATGAAGCAACCACCAAAAATCGGCCGTCGAGGGTCAAATGGCAAATGCCCTCGCAGGTAGACAGCGCGTCCAGCTCGCGGCATTCGGCCACATCCCAGATTTTAACTACGCCATCGACACTGGCGCTGGTCAACTTGCGGCCATCGACGGAGAAGGCCAAGGTGGCGATGCGATGCTTATGTCCGCCGAAAATACCGAGGAGACGTTTCTCCGCCGCGTCCCAAAGCGCGAGGCTTCCATCGTCGTTGGCCGACGCCAAACGTTTGCCGTCCGGGGAACATACGACGCAAAGAGCGTTTCGCGGAGACAGTTCCAACTTGGTGCGTTGCCGTTTGGATTCGTGCAGCAGCCATCTCCATTCGAAACTGCGGAAATCTTCCTCTCCTTGTTGCGGTAGATGCGCTTCGAGCATGGCGAAACAGCGCTCAAAATCGCCGGCGCGCCAGAACTGGACGGCGTCGCGCATATCCGCGATGTACAGCTGACGGCTCAAATCCCGCCGCTGTCGCCGTTCGACTTCGACGCGCGCCTCCTGCTCGCTCCGCAGTTCCCGCGTGCGATCGTCCAGCGCTTGTTGAAGTTGAACGGTCTTGTATATCCAGATAAGCGCCGCCGACGTGAGACTCAGCAGCAACAGGCACAGCAGCGACGCGAACGCCGGCCGGCGGCGCGCCCATTTGACGCCGCGTTCCCACGCTGAGCTGCGCCGAGCCAGGATGGGTTCGCCGGACGAAAAGCGATCGAGATCCTCCGCCAATTCCAGGGCCGAACGATAGCGCCGCGCCGGTTCTTTTTGCAGACACTTGTGGCAGATCGTTTCAAGGTCGCGCGGCGCGTCTGCATTGAAGCGGCGCACGGAGGCAGGCTCCTCGTTCATTACTCGATGCAACACGTCCACGTTGGTCGTGCCCCGAAAAGGCGGTCGTCCGGCCAGCATCTCGAAGAGGACAACGCCCAAGCCGTAAATGTCGGTGGGAGGCCCAATCTCTTTGATCTTGCCGGACGCTTGTTCGGGCGACATATAGTGCGCCGTGCCGAGGATTGCGCCGCTGTGAGTCCGCTGAGTATCGGCGTCGAGGTGCTTGGCCAATCCGAAATCGCCGATCTTCGGCGTCCCGTCGTTTGTGAGCAGAATGTTGGCGGGCTTTAGATCGCGGTGAACGATGCCGGCATCGTGGGCGACTTGCACGGCCCGCGCCAGGATCGCCGTCAAGCGAGCCGCCTCGTCCGCGGCCAGCGGCGCGCGGGCCAAACGCTCGGCTAGCGTGCCGCCTTCCACATACTCCAAGGCGAGGAACGGCTGCCCCTGATACTCGCCGATTTCGTGAATCTGCACGATGTTGGGATGCGGCAACCGCGCCAGAGCCAAAGCCTCGGCAAAGAATCGATGCCGTTCTTCGCGTTCGGAAAGTCGCCCACCGAGGATCATCTTGAGTGCTACCGTTCGCCGCAGCGCCAGCTGCTTCGCCTTGTACACCACCCCCATCCCCCCGTGTCCAAGGATCGTCTGTATCGCATACCCAGGAAGTTGAGGCATCTCCTCGCTCACCGTCGAAGGCGTGGATTCCGAATGCAGATCTTCCGTCGCTGGGGACCGATGCGGATCTTTGGGTAAGGGAAGGGTGACGCTCGCCGCCATTAGCTCAGACGCGAATTCCGGGAAGCGTCGACGATATTCCTCGACCGAGAGCGACGGCTCCGTCCGCGCACGCATCCGCCATTCGTCGAGGAGCAACTCCAAGACGACCTGGCGTTCGTGCGCCAGTTCCGGAAAGCGCGTTAGATACTCCTCGACGCGCACCGCCTCCCCGGCTTTGAGTCGTAATTCCAATTCGAGGTGAATCAACTCGATCCGGACAATTCGGCGATTCTCGGCGTCGACGGGCAAGAGCGTTTCGATGTCGAGCCTTTCGCCGCGCTGCCAAGCCTCGTCAAAACGGCGAACGAGTGGTTCCAGACAAGTGGCGACGATACTGTCGTAGTCGTGCCTCGAAGGCGCGGGAGTAGACATGGGTCGTGGATCCTGGGCGAGAGCAACGAGTCATTTTGTCTCGATCGCATCCGAAGAAAACTCCCCCGTCTCCCTATGGACGTGCGAGAACGAGATTATCAACGCGGGCAATCGAGATCGTACAAGTCTACCCTTGTCGGAGTTAGGATGCAAGAACCCATATAGCCAAGAACCGGGTAGAGGAGCTTACGGGACAGGCTTTCAATAACTTCCGCCCTTTTTGAACTTCGGGAATCGTCCCTGGAAATGGCGGCATACCGACACATGCCACGAGGAGATCGGCTCGTTTGCCTCGCGGTGGACTACTTCCTTCGTCGTCACCGAGGCGAATGCTTGGCGCAACATCTTTTCATCGCCGTTGACGACGACGAAGGTGCGTCCCGCGAAGGCGTCGCCGTTGTCGAGAGGATTGAACCAGAAATCGTATTGGCTGTGGCGATCGCCCATGACGGGGCCAATCGAGTAGGCTTGCGGCTGACCGGCACAGTAGACGCCCAACTCGCCTGGGAGGCTCCAGCTGCTGCCGGCCAAGATCGGTTCTCGGCCTTCGTCTTCACTTAGTCGAATTCGCAAACGATCGACCTCGCCCGCCAGCGTCCGCCAGCCGCGCAGACGGCAGGTCGGATCGAAGCGGCGCAGCGGGAACGGATTGGCGTTCGTCGGCTCCCCGGCAATTTTAGACAATAAAGGATAGAGATACTCACTATGGTGCATGAAGACGGTTGCGGCCAGGCCGAGGACGCAGAAGATGCCGAGATTGATCGCCGTGCCGAGACGATACCAGCGGCGCGGATCGTCGAATTGCTTGGCCAGCCATGCCCCGGAGAGTACCAAGCCGGACAGATACGCCGTCACCGGCCAATTCATCTCGCCGCCGTCCGTTTTGGGACTGAACGCCAGAAACAGCAGGAACATTGGAGCCGACAGCCACCACAGATACAGAACCCCTTCGTCGCGTTCCCGCCCCGGTCGAGACGCAATCATCGCCGCCAACCAAACGAGAAACCAATAGCCCAGCAACAAGGCACACTGCCCACCCAAATAGTTCAGGGGGCCAAGCCAGTGGATGCGCGAAGGAGGAGCCGCCGTCTCGCCGGTCGATCCCAGGCCGGACAGTCCGAAGACGTGACGGAAGGTCACCCACCCATGTTGGGCATTCCAAATGAGGATGGGTAGACAACACAATCCGGCGACGGCTACTGCGACCCACAAGCCGCGCCGAAACAACAACGGGCGATAGGTCGGCGTCAACAAGAGAAACAGCATCGCCGACGGAATCCACACGATCATCGTGTACTTGGCCAACATCCCCAGGCCGAGAACCACGCCCAGCAGCGGCCACGCCCAGGTCGAACCGCGAAAGATGGCGCGATGACCCAGCACCAGCGCCCAACCCCAACAACAGGTGTACGGCGCATCGATGGTCATCAGCGACGAACCGACGGCGAGCAAAGGCAGAGTCAACCCCATGCCGACGACGGCGAGCGCCAGCATCTCACAGCGATAAACCTGCACGGTGAGGACATACAAACTCAACAACAGCAGACTGCCGCAGACAACGGCGGGCAACCGCACGGCGAAGGCGAGATTACCCGTATGCTCGACCGACCACGAACCGGCCAAGGCACATCCGCCGCGGATGAGATAAGCGATGAGCGGTCCTTTGCTGTAGTAGCTCCAATCGAGATGTTCGGGCCGCGACCAATCCCAATAGTGGGCCTCATCCGGCGCAAGATCGAGCGGGCAATGGTTGGCGAGATAAGCGACATGAAGCGCGGCAGCACCGAGGATGAGGCAAGCGGCCAGCAGTCGGCACCAGCCGACCGAGAGCGCGAGGCGCGAAGAACGCAGCGGCATGAGCATAGTTTCGACTTCCCTGTCGTGATGCGTCTTTTAGTTAAGATACGGCGAGCGGGAGAGTTACCGTATATTCCCCATCGCGTATATCCTTATACTCTAAGACGCGGAACAACCCGTCCGCATCTACCGTGAATCGGTCGGGTTCTTCAACCATCCCGATTGCCGGCAGTCGGTGCCGGCGGATTGCTCGGCATTTTGATAATATGTCGAGCCAGCGTGCCCTCAATCTCCCGGTGTCGAGGGACTGGCTGAGATACGCCGGTCGCCGGATTGCGATACCAGTCGTGCTTTCCTCCATGCCGCACGAAATTGCAGCCGAGTCCCTCAATCGCACGGATCAAATCCACACGCTTCATGAGACGACCAGTTCATCGACTTTGCGAATCCCCAACAGCCGACCGCCGCTTAGATCATTGTGCAGGTCGCGGAGGTGTTCCTTCAGGTCATCGAGCGTCTCACCCTGCGTCCAGTAGTCTGGGTACTCTTGGAGGTAGCCCAGCCACACTCCGTCCTCTTCCCAAGAGACATACTTAACTGTTTGCATCTCTTGATCTCCTCTTCCACCCGCCCGATGATCCTGTCCGAGCTGCCGATAAGAAACCTCACCGCCATCTTCCTCTTTCATTCACCCTTATTCGAAAAACGACGCCGTGTTACGCTCGGTCTTTTGTCGCTGAATTTTCTCAATCCATCGTTGAGCTGATTTCACTTG
The DNA here is from genome assembly GCA_021807595.1 of Planctomycetota bacterium. Taxonomy (GTDB): domain Bacteria; phylum Planctomycetota; class Planctomycetia; order Gemmatales; family Gemmataceae; genus JAJPHU01. The sequence goes on from JAKBCS010000107.1 coordinate 8,697, forward strand.
ATCCACGGCTGGGGGCAAACCCTTGTTTGAGCGCATGCAGGACGGAACATAGCGATGAGCGTAATCCAACATCTCCTCCAGAATTTCCTCTGGAAGACGAATCAGAACGAGGTCAGGTTGGTCCGGGTCAAGCATATGCAGACAGTCGATCGTAACTTGATACCCCGTAATTGCACCATTCTGGTACATCTCGATCAACTCGTCTACCATCACGCCTCACCTCTCATTCGAGCCACCAATTCGTCCGACATTGGTTCTTTCGGAGCCGGAAGCGTAAGCGACGGGGAGGTTTCCGTCGCTTACGCTTCCGGCTCCGAAAGAGGTTGACCTCCACAGCGAATACGCACCCAATGAAGCAGCGGCGGGCAGCGTTCGGTTGCCCCGAACTCCCGCTCCAAGAACCGATGCAACGCCGCATGTTGGCCAGCCGATAAGTCTCCGATCTCGAACCCGCTTGTCTTGTGCCAATGCAAGTGGCCGTTTTCGAGAAAATCGGACCAATGGCATTCGTCGAGGTAGACTTCGGCAGGCAATCCGATGGCTGCCAACTCAGATCGATGGCGGTCAATCCATTCGTGCCAATTTTGCGACGGTCGATGAGCCGCAATTTTGGGCCGCCGGAATGCCATGCTCCGCCTCTTCGTCGAAGGATCAAAACTCAACAACCGACTCACGCGAAGATGGCGTTGAAGCTCGATACAACCTCATTCATGTGGCCGATCTCCCGCACCTCCTAGTTCGGCGTCCTGCCGCGCCCCGCCGGCCCGGCGTATCCGGTGACGACCTGGCTCGACAACCACGAATGCGCCCTGCAATTCCTTCTCTCCGTACAGCCCCAAAACGCGGCCCAATTCGGCGTGAACCGCTTGAAGAGTGGAGGGTAGAACCCGCAGATACAATACTCCGGCCTCCAGCGCCTGCATGAACACGAGGCCGCCATAATCCCGGTCGCGGGTTACGAAGACCCGACCCTCCTCGTGCGCGGCTCGCAGCAATTCGGCGTCCGCTGACTGCGACAGACCCCACTCGGCGGCAGTCGCCACATCGTGCCCCAGTCCTCGGAGGAACTGGATCGTCGCAGTGTATACGTCCTGATCGGTCAGCAGCCTCATACTGCCTCCGCCATGCGAATGTCCTCCAGCGCAATCAGGTCGATGGCATACTGGACGCACGCTCGAACATCGTCGGCTGACAGGTCGGGGTAGTAGTCTCGGCAAATGTCTGCGGCAGTGATTCCCTCCCGGACGAGTTCTAGAACGCTCTCCACAGTGATCCGAGTACCGACAACGCACGGCTTGCCAAAGTGAATGTTCGGCTGCACGGCGATCCGTTCACGCATGGTGACACCCTCGGGGCGGACAAGTATAAATTCCGAGCCGGGAATCTCGATAGTTAGCAAGCCGATTAACATCCATGAGTGTTTTACCGTGCCAAATCGCCCACCAGCTTGCCGAGTGCTTCGTGTGTCAGCGTGTAGGGAACCTGTTGGCGGCGCGGTTGGCCCTCTCGCGGTGTCTGATAGCGGCGTAGGACGCTGCCGCCGTCGCCATTCACCAATACTTCGTAGTAGAAGCGTTCGTCGCCGACCTGGCCCGGCTGTTCGCTGCGCAGAAGCGCCGTGTGGCGGGGCGCGTCCACTTCCACCAGGCGCAACGGTTCCAGTAGACCCGTCACGCGGGCGCAAATCTGTTCGGCGCGCGTCTTCACATCGACGGCAGGTGCCTCGGCGGTGCGGCGCAGGGACAGTTCCCACAGACGGCAGCCGACGACATCCACGCAGTCGGCGGTGACGGCGACGTTCCAGCCGTCGTCGGACGCTTCGAGTGTGTCTCGGCCATTATCGGGTCGCCAGTTAGCGAGTTTTTCCAGGATTACGTTTCGGTTCATCGGTCTCTCCTCCGGTTTTGGTGCTGTGTTCGGTGCCGTCGAAGGAAAGCATGGTGGGCTTGCCTTCGACCAGCGTTTGCAAATGTACCGGCCTGCCCCAGAGGAACTGCAAGTTCGTCAGGGTTTCCGCCGCGTGATCGAGACGGAGTTCGACGCCGGTATGCTGATGCTTCAGGAGCAATTCGCCGCGATTGCGGAAATTACCGTCTACTACATAAATCCACGGTTTTCCGAAGTTCGTCAAGCTGAATAATAGACGCTGCTTGATTTTCTCGAAATCGCGCGACTCGATGAAGTAGTTGCCCGCCTGCTCCTGCCAGGCGAAGGCGAACATATTGTGCTGAACGCAAAACTCTGGCGTCAAGAACGTATCGATGAAGGTAATATCGTTATGAATCCGCCGAACCTCAAAGATTTTCTGCCGTCCGAGACCGAGTTGCTTATCCCATTTGCGCTTCTTCTCCAAATCGTCGCATTCTTCGTACTCCTTGCCGAACTTGCCCGTGTTCCAACGATGCTCGATGTCGCGGAGCAGCTCGATGCCCAGCTTGTAGGGGTTAATCCGTCCGCGCGACACGGCCATCGTGCCGGAGTGATGGTCGGCGAAGTCGATGACTTCGGAAGGACTCATTGCTTTCTGGGTCATGATGGTCGAATGCCAGTACGAGGCCCAACCCTCATTAGCCACTTTAGTCATCCCTTGAGGGGCAAAATAGTACGCCTCATCGCGGACGATTTCGAGAACGTCGCGCTGCCAATTTTTCAGCGGCGCGTTCTCGATCAGAAACAGCAGCACGTCCTTTTCGGGGCGTTCGGGAAAACTGCGCGAAATCTGTTCCTTGGCCTTACGGCGTTCCTCTTCCTCTTTCTTGAGCAAATCGCGCGGATTGATGTAATCGTCCATGTAATCTTTGCTTTTGAAGCGGGTGGCCCGCGTTTCGGCGCTGTCGTCTTGCTCCGGCGTGAAGTCGTAGCGCGACACCGGCTCGCGGCGGCGAATGGCCGTCGAATGCACGTCGATCAAATCGTCGATGGACATGCAGCGATCCAAAAACGCCTCCACCTCGTCCTCGCCGAAGCGCTCGACATAATGGCGGATGCGTGCCCCGTGGTTGGCCATCTCGTCCATCATCTTGCGATTGGTGTGTCCGAAGTAGGCGTTGTTTTTGAAAAAATCGCAATGTCCATACACATGCGCCATCACCAACTTCTGATCGACCGTATGATTGCTGCGCATTAAGTACGCATAACATGGATCGTTATTGATGACCATTTCGTATATCTTCGACAAGCCATAATCGTAGCCTTTACGCAGCTCCTCGTAGGACATGCCGAACGACCAGTGCGGATAGCGCGTGGGAAAGCCGCCGTAGGCTGCGATTTCGTTGAGATCCTCGGCGTCGATGACCTCGAAGATCGTCTCGTAGAAATCGAGTCCGTAGCCGCGCGCGTAACCCTCGATCTCCTCTTTGAGCGAGCGCAAATGGGGAGGCAGAGTGGTATCGTAGGGTGTATCCATGTTTCACCTAAGGGTTAGGCGCGACGCGCAGCGGAGCGTACTCCTAAGGGTTAGCCGCGACGCGCAGCGGAGGGCGGGCGCGCTCCGCTGCGCGTTGCGGCTAACCAACGAACTAACGGCCCGTGCCGAGGAACTCCTTGATCGAACCGAGGATGGCTTCGCGGTCGGGGATGCGGCTGCACACGACGTTGGGGCGATCGCCGAGCAGTTCGTGGACGTATTCGTAAAACTCACCGCTGCCATAGGGGCTTTCCACTTGGCCGTAGCCGAACAGATTCAGACGCGGCAGTAGTTTCTCTTGCAGAATCTCCAGGCAGTGCGTGGTGTCGTCGCTCCAGTTGTCGCCGTCGGAGAAGTGGAAGGCGTAAATGTTCCACTGGTCCGGTGGATAGCGGGCGCTGATGATCTTGTCGGCGAGAATGTAGGCCGAACTGATCTTGGTGCCGCCCGATTCGCGCGTGTGGTAGAAGGTGTGTTCGTCCACTTCCTGCGCCGCCGCGTCGTGGATGATATACGCCGTCTCGACGCCCTTGTAATGGGCCTTGATCCAAGTGTCGATCCAGAACGCCTCGATGCGGACGATCTCTTTTTGTTCGTCGGTCATGGAGCCGGACACATCCATCATGTAAATGAGGACGGCCACACTCTGCGGCAGTTGCACGTCCTTCCAGCTGCGATACTGCTTATCCTGGCGTATGGGCACGACGATGGGAATGAGCGGATCGTAAGCCTGCGAGGCGATTTGCCGGCGCAGAGCGCGTTTGAAGGTGCGCTTGAAGTGGCGCAGCGATTCGGGACCGGCTTGACGAATGCCGGTGTACTTGTCGCGGGTGGTGACGATGTTCTTCTTGCCGCGCGGTTCGATGCGCGGCAGGGCCAGTTCTTCGCCGAGAATCTGCGCCATTTCCTCCATCGTCAGTTCGACTTCGAGAATGTGTCCGCCGGGTTGATCGCCGGCCCCGGACGACGGCTCGCCCTGGCCGGGTCCGAGCGGTTGACCGACTTGCCCATCGCCCTGACCGACGCCGCCGGAGCCTTTGTTGCCGTAGCGGAACTGCGGCATCTCGATCTGCGGCAGCGGTATGCTGACCAGATCGTTGCCCTTTTTGCCGATCATCTCGCCGCGACTGATGTACTTCGACAGGTTGCTTTTGACCTTGCCGCGCACCAGCTTGCGAAAGCGTTGATGATCGCGTTCGATTTTCTGTCCCATTGCTCGGCTCCAGTGCCCCGGTAGAAGCGATACGGTGATTAATCCCACCAAACGCGGACGAGGACGTCTTTCGGTTCCGGGAAGGTTCCCAGCAAGTCGAATATCGTCTTGTCGGGGAAAGCACCCTCTTGTTGATCCGCCGTCTGCCAGCCTACTTCATTTGCCTTCCATCGCTCGATCAGGCCGAGGAGACCTGCCAGCCGGTCCTTGGTTGTCAGCAGATAAACCGTATCGGCGTTAATAATTCCTTGAGGAAGATCGCGCAATTCAATCAGCAGGTCGAACTCGAATCGGCCGAACACGAACGAGTCCCAAAGTCGTTGGTTTTCCACGAGGTCGTGTGCCACGATGGAACCGTCCATGTTATTGAAAGCGCTCAGTTGAAGGCGCTGTAGTTGCAATTCTTGAGGTCGGTTCATGATCGTCGTTTCCCGATTACAGTGCGGCAACAAACTCGTTCACGGTCAAACCAGCCGAACGGATGAGGCTGCGCAGCGTACCCTTGGCTACCGCACGGTGGTCCGGAACAGAGAGCGTCGCCATTTCGCCTTCCTTCACCATGATAATGTGGCTCGATTCCCGGCGGACCACTTCCCAGCCAAAGGATTGGAAAGCCTTGACTACCTTGCGACTGCTGGCGGAGGGCAGTTTGGCCATCAAGCCGTGACCTCCACCTGGCAAGTCTCGACCGTCAAAGGCATCCCGCGTTCCGCCCGCACCTCCAGACAAAGCTTGATGGCCGCGCGGATGTTGTCGAGTGCCGAGACCTTGGTCGATCCTTGGCTGACACAGCCGGGAATCGAAGGACACTCCGCAATCCACATGCCGTCTTCATCTCGATCGATAATCACGGGAAACTTCACGTCGGCAGCTCCTACTTCTTCGTATGCCCGCGAGCGAAGATGCTGGCCACGAACGTCAGCACGTCGGTCGCACTACTTTCATTATACCCGTAATTGCGGATCAATCGGCTCTTCACCACATCGATCTTCTCCTGCGTCGCCTTGTCCACCACATTCGACACCAAACTCGTCAGTTTGATCGTGTCCTTCTGATCCTCGAACAATTTCAGCTCCAACGCCTTCTGCAAGCGTTCGTTGGTCTTATAGTCGAAGCGTTTGCCGTCGAGCGCCAGGGCACCGATGTAGTTCATGATTTCGCGGCGGAAGTCGTCCTTGCGGCCGTCGGGGATGTCGATCTTCTCCTCGACGGAGCGCATAAGGCGTTCGTCCGGCTCTTCGTAGTTGCCGGTGTACTTGTTGCGCACCTTCTCGCGCTGCGTGTAGGCGCGGACGTTGTCGATGTAATTGGAACACAGCCGCGACAGGGCGTCTTCGTCGGCGGCGATGGCGCGCTGCACTTCGTTTTTCACGATGTCCTCGTATTCTTCTTTCACCACGGCCAACAGTTCGCGGTAGTGCTGCAACTGCTCCTGACTGGTGATGAGCGAATGATGGCGCAGGCCGGTCTCCAGTTCGTGCAACACCATGAACGGGTTGACGCTGTCCTCGTCGGGATGGGCGACGATGGCGTTGCTGATCTTATCTTGGATGTAGCGCGGACTGATGCCGTGCATGCCTTCCTGCACCGCCTCGCGTTTCAGTTCGACGACGTTATCTTCGGTGAAGCCGGGCAAGGTTTTGCCGTTATACAGCTTGAGCTTTTGCAGCAGCGTCAGATTGGCGTGCTTGGGCTGCACCAACCGCGTCAACACCGCCCACATGGCCGCGATCTCGATGGTGTGCGGCGCGATGTGCTTGCCTTTGACGCGCGTGGTGTTGAAATCCTTCTCGTAGATGCGGATTTCGTCCTTGAGGCGCGTCACATAGGGCACGTCGATCTTGACCGTGCGATCGCGTAACGCTTCCATAAATTCATTATTCTGCAAGCGTTTATATTCTGGCTCGTTGGTGTTATGGCACACGACGTTGCCGACGCCGCAGACGAAGTTGTGCAGCCCGGCGCACTCAATGTCGTAAACCCAGGCATCGGTGACGGGGCGTTCGTGCAGCCGCGCCTCGAAGGTGATACGCCGTCCGCCGCGCTTGTTCTCGCCGGAGACGAAGCGAATGCGGTAGGCCGGCGTCCGCTCCTCTCGCTGCGCTTGATAAACGCCGTAGTCGTAGCCGAGCAGCGAGGCCAGCGTGCCAACTTGCGCAGCTAGAATCGGCGAAATCGTCTTGTACTCGAAGTATTTGGCACGATAATCGTCCGAGGAGGCATCGGCGAGCAGCTTCGACATCTTGCGCGAACCGTCCGTTCGCATCAACTCATCGAAAGCGTGCTGCAAGTACGCACTCGGCAAACGGAATAGGAAGTCCGGCAATCGCTTGTTGATCGCCAGCTTGCCGCAGTGATGGACGCACAACCGCGCAATGGCTTGCGAGCCGAGATAGAGCCGCCAGGCCGAGTCCGTCTTGGCACCGGCGTCGATGGAACCCTTCCCCGTGGTGATACGAGCATACGCCGCCCGCACCCGCTCCAACTCGTCGCGGTCGGCCTGACTGATGACCACACCGCCGTTGCGACCGTTAACGTGTCCCTCGGTGGCGAACCACACGAGGACAGTGATGAGATCCTTGAGCGGTTCCACATCGAGGATCGGATCGTAGAGAGCGCGAACCGCCGTGGCGTGACGCGGTAGATCGAGCCGCGCCCAATCGTCGCGGCAAGGCCGCGTCATCACTCCGCCAACCGAAGTGACGCGGACCACGTCGCGGACAAATCCAGGCACGCCCTCAAGGGCGTCGATGGTCTCGAGCCACGATTCCGGCGCGAACAACTCACCCAGACCGCGCACCGCCATGATCTCGCGCCGTTCCTCGGGATAAAACTTCTCGCCGTTGCGATCGAAGATGGAGTGATTCGGCGTCGTCTCGACCGCGCCCCACTTCTGCGACGTGGTGAGTAGCTTACCCGTGAAGCGATGGCGGAGCAACGAACGCACCGGCGTCCACGCCGTTCGCTTGGCGTCGAAGTCGTAAGACAGCACTTCCAACCCCGACGGTTCGCCGACGAAGCGCTCGTACAATTGCTCCATCGTCGTCCAGCCGGCAACGCCATCGAGGCGATACGGAATCGGCGTCTCACCGGCGACGCTGTGACCGAGGATGACTTCGTCGATGTCCGTTTGCGCGAACTTTTTCGGCTTGATCTTGTGTTCCTGCGACGCGCCGAGCAGGTCGTAGAGGAAGGCTACATCGAGCTTCAACACCTCGATGAACTCGACCAATCCACGATTGGCGATATTTAACTCGCCATCAAAATTGAAACAATTGTGCGCTATAAAACCTCCGGCCCAGTAGGCGTGCGTATTCGCCACGGACACATCGTAGACGGCCGCTTCGCCGTCAGGTTCGATGCTCTCGACGGGTAGCCAGACGTAACGCATATCGAGCAAATGACGGATATGAGCGACCTCTTTTTTCATATTCTCGTCCGTTTGAACCGCAACGAGAAAGTCGCTCAGCATCTCATAAGAGACGTTGGGCTTGTCGGCGTCGTGCAAGTTGCCGCTGAAACGGCGCTTGAGATCCTCACGGTTGCGGGCGCGCTGATAGAGGCTACGCAAACGCGGTTTGAGGAACGGCACGACATCCACGTTCGGTGCCGGTTTGGCAATACGTTCGCTGCCAACCGTAAAGCGTTCCTTCAAGCTGGGGAGCAACTCAACCAATCGATTGACGTTTTGACCGTAGACGCGCACTTCCCAATCGCTGGGGCACTTCTTGAGCGACGAAACGATGCCGAAGGCGAGAAGGACCGTTTGCACTTGCCGAGCCAGCACTTCGGAGCAAGTGGCGAACATGGCCCAATTCGAGCCGTTTTCGCGGATGGTGCCGTCGGTCTCCCACAATCCTTGCAGACAGGCGCGCAGTGATTCGCGCGTTGAGCGCAGGATGCACTCGGGGATGGTTTTGTTGCACGCGCCGTCTTTCAGGCCGACTACTCCACGAAGCCAAAGGATTAGCGCTCGGCTGCCCACCAGTACACAACCGGCATGATCTTTCGCTTGCGTGATCCGAGATTGGACGCCAAACAACTCTTGGAGCAGACCCGCGAACATGCTTCGCCGGTCGTCCTCTTTCTGCGTCCAGCCGAATTCATAAACGTGTTCTTCGGGCTTGACGAAGAAATGGCCGTCGCCGATCCACAGACCGAGCAAGTAGGCCAAGCGCGGCGTCATGCGTTCGGGGAAACGCGGATGCTGTCGTTCGTTGCCGTACCAAGTATGTTCCCAGGCCGGGAAAGCCACATCCTCCGTGGCCCAGGTATGAATGCCGCGTCCCAGCGCGACCCAATCGCCGACTTGCAGCAGACGCAATTCCTTCCACGCCGGTTCGCCTTCCGGCGTCATGGTCAGAACCATGTGATTCGGCGTGCCGCGCAGACGATAACCCAGGCGCGTCCGCACGCAGAACAGCGGATGTTTGCCGCCGTGATAGACGCTGTCGGCCAAACCGATGCGCGGTTGTCCGATGGTGCTGACGGCCAACGGACGCGGTACAAACGTATCGGCAGGCGGTTCGCTCGGCAGCAGAGCGCCCATCTCCGCCAGTCCCTCGCCGGTGGCGAGCAGCGTATCCGCTGCCAGACAGCGCGGGTCGCTGTCCGTGCCATATTCTGCAATTTTCCGATAGTTAATATCGCCGGTTAACTCGGTCGAATCCTGATTCTTTTCGTCCTTGGGCTGGAACGTACCGATGCCGATGCGGTCCTGCTCGGACAGAATCAAACGGAAGACCTTGATGTCTTCGAGCATCCGTCCCCAGTCGCCGTCGTGCTGCGCGAGGCGTTCGTTGTACATCTGACGGCAGAACGGGCACAGGTCGCCGCGAATGGTCACTTCGACATCGCCGGGATTGCGATTGGCGTTGAGTTTGGCCAACAGCGCCGGACGCAGATCGTGGGGTACGAGATTCAGGGGATCTTCGTGCATGGGACACTTTTGCGCCGGTGCGCCGTCGCCGACTTTCCATGCGAAGCTGAAGAGCATACCGCCGTCGGTGCGCGCGTAATCTTCCAAACCGCGCTTGAGCAGGCGGGCGATGGTACTCTTGGAACTGCCGACCGGACCGTGCAGCAGCAGTACGCGCCGTTCGGTGCCGTAGCCCTTGGCCGCCGACTTGAAGGCGTTGACCAACTGCATGAGCGGTCGGTCGAGGCCGTAAATGCCGTCGCCGTGCTTGGCGGCGTATTCGGTGAAGAACTTGTAGCGGATGATTTTCTCTTTGTTCTCGAACACCTCGTCGGTGCCGTGGGCGAGGATCATATCGTAGAGGCGCTGGTAAGCGGTGCGCGTGACTTCGGGATGCTCGGCGACGATGTCGAGATATTCCTCGAAGTTTCCTTCCCAGTGCGTTTTGCGATAATCGGTTAGATTCAGCTGTTGCCGAAGGCTGGCGATCAATGCCTTCCCTGTTGTGACCATCGCGTGATACCTCCTAGAAACGGCGCGTTGGAGGCGCGCCGCAGACAAGTCTAGCGGGGGAATTCCGAGCCGGTCGGCCAAGGCAAGGGAGGAACCTCGCGCCGAGGCGATACGTCCATTCCCTCTCTCCCGTTCCCAGGCAAGGATGACAATGTGTCTGGGAGAGAAGACGGCCCGTTCCGGCTTGGCGATACGGAATCGGCACGAAGTGAACGACCTCCGCGCGCCGAGTATCGGCTATCCACGGTTGCGACCATTCCAGGTCTCGTTCGCTTCTTCCTGCTCATCTGTTATCTTATCCGTGTTCCATCGACGGCGTCAAACTTCGTGCCGGCGCGATCCTTGGCGTTGGTCGAATCGAGAATGCCGCTTCGCGCGCTTTGTCGTCTGTAGCAGCATACGCTCTTGAGGCGGGGTTCTGTCAAGAGCGGTTTACGGCGTGGCTCGCGCGGATTGCGGCGGTTGTGACAAATGTAGAGGCGACGCCGGCGCGGAAGTTTTCGCGCGGACCAGGGGTTGCTCTGGACGAGCCGTTCTCTCCTATGGTACTAGCATTATTAGGGAGGTGACCGACTCCCGTTCGTCCTTTCATTCGAGGAGAGATCGAATCATGCGGAACATGCTGGCGTTGTTCGGGGCTGCTCTGTTGACGGTCGTGGGCGCGGGGTGGTATCTGGGCTGGTACAAAGTGCGCAGTCAACCCGCATCCGTGCCCGGCCAACACAGCGTCAACATCGACATCAACACCAAGAAGATCAGCACGGACATTCAACAGGGCGAAGAGAAAATCCAACAGTTCTTAGAGAAGAAGGGCGGCGAGGAAGGAAAGAAAATCGGCGAGGGGTTAATGCTCCCTTCGCCCGGCTCGCCGCAAAGCAAGGCCGACGACAAAGGAGCGAAGTCGCTCTTCCAGTATCACACCGACAAGGGATCGTCTTCGGAGAGCGGCATCAATCATCCGCTCCTTCAGTTGGGCAATAAGTAACACGATGCGGCGAACCGGCTGCGTGAGCTGCCGGGTGCGTGAGCAATACCCTGCTGCGTAAGCAGCCGACTGCGGTGCAGGTGCCGCGGGTGCGTGAGCAATACCCTGCTGCGTAAGCGGCCGACTGCGGTGCAGGTGCCGGGTGCGTGAGCAATACCCTGCTGCATAAGCAGCCGACCGCGGCGAAGGTGCCGGGCGCGTGAGCAATACCCTGCTGCATAAGCAGCCGACTGCGGTGCAGGTGCCGGGCGCGTGAGCAATACCCTGCTGCATAAGCAGCCGACTGCGGTGCAGGTGCCGGGTGCGTGAGCAATACCCTGCTGCGTAAGCAGCCGACTGCGGCGAAGGTGCCGGGTGCGTGAGCAATACCCTGCTGCGTAAGCAGCCGACTGCGGTGCAGGTGCCGGGTGCGTGAGCTATAACCCGGCAGCTTACGCAGCCGGTTCGCCTCATCTCGCCGCATCCT
>JAKBCS010000108.1 GCA_021807595.1 Planctomycetota bacterium
CGGGGCGCTTCTCTCCATTGGAAAGGCTGGGATTGTCCCCCATCACCACCTGCCACTGTGCCTGCGTCACCGCATGAATCCCCAAGTAAAATCCCTGGGGCAGCGTCACCTCATGCAGCGTTTCGAAGTCTTCTCGCCCCGGCTCCCCCATCGGACTGCCCATGAGAAACGTGCCGGGAGCAATCCAGGCGAACGTCATGTCCACACCCTCGGCCAACGCAATCGTCTGACGCGGCAGACACGGACGCACACCGGCGGCGAGCAATTCGACGATGCGCGACTGCTGCCGCTTACGCTCCGGATGCTGATCCGGAGCGCAGCACGTCGCCAACAGCGCCACATGCAGACGCATCAGCTCGGCCTCGTCCGAACGATTGTGATCGTCCAACCAATCGGCGAGAATGAGACGCGGCGTCGGATCCGCACCGTACTCGACGATAGCCTCGAAGAAACCATGCAATTCCGGCCACATAAGAGACTCCCTAGTCTGAGTGTATGGCTCCCATTTCCAGCCACAAATGGTTGACGTTCCCGGATACAGTGCGTTAACCGTCCATTCGACTTGCTCGCGGTCGCCGTGGAGAGTAGCGGTGAAGAACCGGAGAAAGCCGGCGAAGCCTGACAGTACAGCGCTACTCCCCTCTCCCCTGAGTACAGGGGAGAGGGGAGAACATGATGGCGGGCAACGATTTACGTCGTTCCGCTTCGCTAGAGTAGCACTGTACTGCTAATAAGGGACGATGAACTATCGGAGAGAAACCCACCCACGCCGGCCATTCGCGCCGCTCCACGCCGTCCGCAAGCCGCAAGATAACCTGGGCATAGTGAACGCTCACCGACGATCCATTTGCCCTTCGCATCTGTCCGTGCGGGGCGTTCTCGACATCCACACCGATTAAGGAGGCAAGGCGTTCGGGAAACACCTTGTCCTCCGCGCCGGTATCGAGTAATCCGTCGATGGGGCGCGTGTTGCTCGAACCAATTACTGAAACAGCAACCAATGGGCGTGGTCGAGACCATCGACCTCCGAGTGAAACAACGGAGTGAAAGACCGGAACCACCTTGTAGCGGAAGAATGGGTTCATTGAATGTAACTCGCATCGGGAGGATCGATATACGAGTGGACGACCTGGCTTGAGGCTGTCCCCGCCGCTTCCAAAACGGCATCGAGTTCTTCCAGCGTGTCGCCGCTGGCGACGATGCGCGAGCCATCGAGACTAAAGGGCCATGTGCTTGCCCCAATACTTGGCCAACTCCTCAAGCGGAAACTTGCTCCGATTCTCCTCGAAATGGCTCAAATCGGGCGGTTCCAATCGTTCGCCGTTGGTATTCATAACATTCGCCCCGACGAGAAATTGTCCTCCACATGCGCCCCGATGGATATGATTGTAGCCTCTGCTTGTCCACACCGACAATTCGAGACGGATCGATGACGGTTCCCGCACGCGGAGACAGTGGCGCGCCGGCTCACCGTTCCGTTCGGGTCAAAGGTTGGAGGAGCGACCGCGCGAGTACGACTGCTCGGCCCTTCCGGGGTTCGCAGCCGATGTTACGCTGGACGCATTCCTTCGCCGCGTATGCTATGGTTGACGTGGTAGGCGGGAATGGATGCCCCGCTTTTCGCCCGTTGCAAATAGAAGGCCGGTTAGAGCATCTATGGACATTCTCATCGCCGAAGACGATCCGATCTCCCGTCGCACGCTGGAGATCACCCTGCAAAGGTGGGGGCATTGTCCTGTCGTAACCACCGATGGACAAACGGCTTTCGACGCGCTCAACCGCGCCGACGCGCCGCCGTTGGCCATTCTCGATTGGATGATGCCAAACCTAGACGGCTTGACTGTGTGTCGCCGTCTGCGCGAGCAAAACGCAAAGCGTTCGACGTACATCATTCTGTTGACGGCGCGCGGCGATAAAAAGGACATTGTGGCGGGACTCGACAGCGGCGCGGACGATTACATTACCAAACCGTTCGACCGCGAAGAACTACAAGCGCGCGTGAACGTCGGCTTGCGCATCGTCGGACTTCAACAACGCCTTACCGAGCGCGTCGCCGAGCTGGAAGAGGCCGCCACCCGCATCAAACAGTTGCAACGTCTTCTGCCCATTTGCTGCTATTGCAAGTGCATCCGCAACGACGACAACTATTGGCAATCCGTCGAGGATTACGTCGGGCACTACTCCGGAGCGCAGTTTAGCCACGGGATTTGTCCGAAATGCTTTGAAACCGTCGTTAAGGCTCAGTTGCGCGAGCAAGGCGTGCCTCTCGATGGACTCGATCTCACCGAAGTATCCGTGCAGTAACGATTTCGTGCGGCCCCCTCTTCCTTCTCGCGGCGCGGAGCGGTTGGACTTGCGTTCTCACGCGGAGCGTGGGAGCGAGGATGGCTAAGTGTTTCGTCTTGACTAAAACGACGATTAGGCTAACCTAAGTGCAGTTGCCCTTCCGCGACGATTTCGGAGTTGTTCGGCGATGGATTCCGCTTCCCTAGTACCTTCGTTGGAAGACATTCATTCTTCCGTGCCGATCCCTCAGCGTTGGTGGCGTCGATTCTTGGCCTTCTCCGGCCCGGCGTTCATGATCAGCGTCGGATACATGGACCCCGGCAATTGGGGTACCGATTTGGAAGCCGGCTCGCGCTTCGGGCATCGGCTGCTCTGGGTGCTGGTGATGTCGAACCTGATGGCGCTGCTCCTGCAGAGCCTCGCCAGCCGCCTCGGTATCGTCGCCGGACGCGATCTCGCTCAAGCCTGCCGCGAGAGCTATCCGCGCCGCACCGTCTTCGCCCTGTGGGGTTTGACCGAAATCGCCATCGCCGCCACCGATCTCGCCGAAGTCATCGGCACCATCATTGCCCTTAAGTTGCTCTTTCATATCCCTTATTTAATCGGACTGGCCATCGCAGCCACCGACACGTTTTTGTTGTTGGCGCTTCAGCGGCGCGGCGTGCGCCTCCTGGAACTGTTGACGTTGCTCCTCGTCGGGGCGATTGCCGGTAGCTTTTTCATCGAGATTGCCCTGGCGCGACCGGATTGGGCGCGAGTGGTTCGAGGTCTGCTGCCGGGACTCGATCCCCTCGAACCGCTCGATAGCCTTTACGTCGCCATCGCCATGCTCGGCGCGACCGTGATGCCGCACAATTTATATCTGCATTCGGCCTTGGTGCAGACGCGCGCCTTTCCCCAGACGACCGACGGCAAGCGCCTGGCGTGCAAATACAACCTGATCGATTCGGGACTGGCTCTCAACGGTGCTTTGTTCATCAATGCGGCCATCCTCATCCTCGCGGCGACGAAGTTCGGCGAGGGAGTCAAGACGTTGCAGAAGGCGCACGAATTGATCGGCGCGTCGCTCTGGGGCGGCTATACGGCGGGCATTTTGTTCGCCGTCGCGCTGTTGGCTTCGGGGCAAAGCTCGACGCTGACCGGCACACTGGCCGGACAAGTTGTGATGGAAGGATTCGTGCAATTGCGCGTCCGGCCGTGGGTTCGACGGCTTTCAACGCGCTTGGCCGCACTGCTACCCGCTCTGTTCGTCTTGTCGTTCGCATCGGCGGGCGAGGGGGAATCGATCGACGCGCGCCTGTTCGATCTGCTGGTATTGAGTCAGGCCGTCCTCAGTTTTCAGCTGCCATTCGCCATCATTCCCTTGGTGCAGTTCACCGGCGACCGTCGCCGCATGGGTCCGTTCGCCAACCCGTTCTGGCTCCAGACGTTGGCGTGGCTCGTCGCCGCGATCATCGTGGCCTTGAACGCCCTCCTCATTGGCATGTCGATGCTCGATTGGGCCGAGAAAGCAGCGAACGCCGGTTGGCATCCCCTGTGGATTTATGGGACCATGGGACCAATCGCGTTGATGTTGACGGTCTTTCTCGTCTGGGTGGCCCTCTATCCGCGCCTGAATGCGCGCGCCGTGAGTCCACCGGCGTTCGTCGAACCGCAACTCTTGGAGGTGAATTATCGTCGGATCGGCGTGGCGGTGGAATTCGGCAAAGGGGACAGTCCGGTGTTGGCTCAGGCGGCGGCAGTGGCGCGCGTTCATGGCGCTCCGCTGCTGCTGATTCACGTTGTCGAGGGGCCAGGAGCGGATTATTACGGCTCGGCCACCGACGATCAAGAAAGCCGAGCGGATCGGCGACGGCTCGGTGAACTGGTCGAACACCTTCGCAAACAAGGTTTGGAGGCCGAGGGCGAACTAGGCTACGGCGAACCGGCGTCGGAGTTGGTACGGCTGGCGCGCGAGCGCCAACTCGATTTCCTGGTATTGGGAACGCACGGGCATCGCTTCTTCGCCGATCTCGCCTTGGGCCACACCGTCTCCCCGGTGTTGCATCGGCTTCAAATCCCGATCCTCGTCGTTCCCAGCGTCGGCGAGCGCGGAGCGTGAGACGACCGACAAAAGATACGATCGCAGAACCGACGTCCACCGCTCGCCGGAGCGAGGCATCACATCAACCGAAACCAGCAGATGTAGGAGACGGCTGCGTACAGTGCCAAGCCGAGAGAGAAAATGCCCGCCATGAGGATGACCACGGATTTGCCCGCGCTTTTGTCGCTGGTGCGAAACTGGTCCCATTCTTCCGTCGTGAACGGCAGAGTGGTCGAACCGGAACCAACGTGATTGTGCAAGTCGCTCATACGATCCGCCTCGCTTCGTGGCTGAAAGGGCGTGGGAAAAAACCTAAATTGGGAGAACGATACAACTTGGTATACAGGGGCGCTCCCCACAAGGTCAAGCCCGGCGGGTCTTCGATGAATTCTTGAATCGAATCCGCGCGGAGCGATCTTTCTTCAAGATTGCGGCCCGTGCAACCGATACCATTTTCGGAAGTCGGCCTCCGGCGATTCGTCGCCGGGTGTTTCGTTTGGGCCGCACGCCGCCACTGGATAGCCGCCGGATAGGGGAGAGGTGGACATGGGAGCAATCGTATGGACTTGTCTGGCTCTGACCGTCCATCAAGGCCCGGTGAAGGAGCAATACTTCAAATTACGCGAACTGAGATTCCCCATCGGCATCCGAGAGGAAAAGAATCGCGATGCAATTAAGAAATACATACTCCTTGTCTCCGAGGATGAAGGGAAGAATTGGCAGCAAGCCGACAGCCGCGATCCCTCGGAAAAAGAACTGGTCTATCGAGCAACGCACGATGGCCGCCATTGGTTCATCCTTCAGATCCTGACTCAAGCCGGGATGACGCCTTCCAATCCGGCGCGCGTGCAGCCCCACATGATTATCAACATCGACAGGGTGGCTCCCCAAATCCAAGTGACCGCCGATCGCCTACCGAGCGGTCAAGTCCGGGCGCGGTGGAAAATCGCCGAGCCTTACCCGGACACGCGCTCGGTCGTTCTGGAATATCACACGCGCGCGGTGCGCGAAGGCCAATGGGTGCCGTTGGGCATCATACCCGCCTTGGAAGGTCAGCACGACTTCGATCCGGGTAGAGAAGGACAGACCGGCGAGCTGTCGATTCGCGTTCGGATGAAAGACCAGGCCGGTAATCTTGGGCAAGGCACGGTGGTTGTACCGGCCTCGGCGACGGGACTGGAGAGTCCTCCCGCCGTCGGTTCGCCCGCGAAGCAGCCGGATAGCTCGGCATTCAGCCTCATCCCGTCGGCCACGTCGAATCCGTCCATCTCACCCAATCGCTTGACGAGCCAGCAGACGACGCGCACGCCCTTCGATCCGACCCCGCTACCGCTCCTCGGAGCCGGAACGACGCTGAAACCTTCTCTCTCATCCCCGGACATGGGCCGACCGAACGGCTTGCCCGCGATGGGCGGTATCCCCGTCGCCTCAAGTACCGATCGCGCATCGCCCTCGCCGGCGAACCCCGTGCGAGAGACACCGGCGATCAACCCCGCCGTGAAGATCGTCAAGACGCGCGAAGTTCGTCTCGATTTCACCGTCGCCAAGGTTGGCCCTTCAGGACTGGGGAATGCCGAGGTCTACGTCACACTCGACAAGGGTGCCAGCTGGAAGAAGTTGCCCGGCGATTCGCCGATCACCCTGCCGGCCAACGTGGATCTACGCGGCCCCGATCCGATTTCCGGCTCGGTGGGAGTTCAGCTACCGGCCGAGGGAACGGTGTACGGATTCCTCGTCGCCGTTAAGAGTAAGGCCGGCCTCGCGCCTCCGCCCCCCAATCCCGGCGACGCGCCCGAGATTCTCGTGGAGTTGGATACCACGGCACCGCGCGCTCAGATGTACAAACCGACGGCGGACCCGTCGCAGCCCAACACGCTGCTCCTCAGCTGGACCGTGACCGATCGCAATTTGTCGGAAACGCCTATTGTTTTCGAGTGGTCCGAACAAGCGAATGGCCCGTGGACCGCAATCGGCGGCGGTCCTCTGGCCAACAGCAGCCAGTATGCGTGGCATCTGCCGGCTCAGGTTCCGTCGCGCGTTTATCTTCGTCTGACCGCCCGCGATCTTGCCGGCAACGAGGGCCGCGCCCAAACCGACAAGCCCGAATTGATCGATCTCAGCATCCCCCAAACGAAAATAACCGGGCTTGCGCCGGGGCGATGACCGACGGTTCGTTTGGCGAGACTCCCTTCGTGACCTAGAATCACTTCGTGGGCTTTGTTCCTGGCCGACCTGCGACAAAGGCGTTTGGGCTTTCGGACGGGGTCGCCAGGAATGACGCCGACGGGGGAGGCGGGAATGGAGAAGACAACGGAAACCTGGGTGACGGCTCCGGATCGGCTCGTCTCGACTACGAGGCGCGATGCCTGCGTCGTACACATTTATCCGACCGGCGCGGGCATGGGGACGCGCTATTCGCTTTCCGACTCGCCGGTGGTGTTGGGACGAGGCAACGATTGCGACATCCGCATTAACGATCACTCCGTCTCGCGCCGTCACGCGCGAATACAACCGGGCGCGGACGGCTATTACGCCGTCGATTTGCAAAGCACCAACGGCACCTTCGTCAACGACGTACCCGCTTCGATCTGTAAACTCAAAGACGGCGATTATCTTCGCGTCGGCAACTGCATCTATCGCTACTTGGCCGGCGGCAACGTCGAGGCCGAGTACCACGAGGAAATCTATCGCCTCACCATCATCGACGCACTCACCGAGGCCTACAATAAACGCTATCTACTGGAATTTCTCGACCGCGAATTGTCGCGCTCGGCGCGCTACGCCCGACCGTTGGCCGTCATCATGTTCGACCTCGATCGCTTTAAGGGGATCAACGACGAACTGGGGCACCTCGGCGGCGATTTCACGCTCCGGGAGATGGCTGCCTGCGTTCGCACCTGTGTGCGCAAAGAGGAACTGTTCGCGCGCTACGGCGGCGAAGAGTTCATCATCGTGCTGCCGGAAACAAATCTGGACGGCGCAAACCTCGTCGCCGAGCGCTTGCGCGCGCTGATCGAATCCCACCGCTTCCAGTACGAAGGTAAGTCGTATCCGCTGACGGTCAGCGTCGGTGTCGCGGCCACCGATGGCAGCCGCCCCTTATCCCCCTCCGACCTCATCGGTGAAGCCGATCAGAAGCTCTTCGAGGCCAAGCGCCAAGGCCGCAATCGTGTCGTCGCCTAATTCTCCCCTCCCCCTCTACTCAGGGGACAGGGGTTGGGATGAGGGGAAGCGACGAATGAAGACGCCGAACCCACTCGTTTCCGCCAAACCCTCACCTCCGGCCCCTCTCCTTTGTGTACCAGGGATTGAGAAGGAACGCCGTCCGGCTCATCGAAGCCGCGTCCCCCACGCCTCTTTCAATCGTCTCCTCCGGCGAATAGAGTAAATCCAGCTGCGGCCGCCTTTGCTCAAGCTCGTCGCTCTCCCGCGCGCGGGAGCGACGCAAGGGACTTTTGCTGTCTTCAAAAGGGAGAAATTGCCATGAGAGGATTGACTCGAACGAAGGGCCTGTTACTCGCTTGTTGGCTGGCGGCCGTTGCAGTCGGCGCGGCCCGTGCCCAAGATAAAAAGCCGATGGGCAAGCCGTTGGAACGACGCGCGCTCGATGAAGCCGTTTATCAGAGCCTGCGCGAAATCATCAACCAGGGCGCAGATATGTACAACAGCAGCGACTGGAACGGCTGCTATCGCCTCTGGGAAGGCGCGCTGATGAGCGTGCGGCCCCTCTTCGAGCATCGACCGGCGCTGCTGCCTGTCATCGACAAAGCGCTGACCGATGCACGCCGCGATCCCAGAGTCTGGCATCGCGCGTTCGTGCTTCGCAAAGCGATCGATAAAATCCGCAGCGACATCGACGCCGACTATCCGCACGCGAAGAATACGAAAGAAGCCGACAAGACGCCGACTCCGACGCCACGACCAAAACCGAAGACCCTTTGGGATCGTCTCGGAGGAGAAAGCGGCGCGACGCACATCGTCGACGACTTCGTCAATCGCGCCGTGGAGGATCCCAAAGTCGATTTCTTCCGCCGCAACCAGTACAAGATCGATGCCGAACGAATCGTGAAGATGAAACGCGAACTCGTCGAACAGATCAGCGCGGCGACCGGCGGGCCGCTCAAATATGCAGGTCCGGACATGAAGAAGGTCCACAAGGGCATGGGTATCACCGACGCGCAATTCGACGCCTTAGCCGCCGATTTCAAACGAGCGCTCGAACAAAACAAGGTCGGTGCGGACGACATCAAGCAGCTTCTCGACGCCATCGGCAGCTATCGCAAGGAGATTGTCGAACCGAAAAAGACGGAAGAGAAGAAATCGGCCATACCTTGACTTGTCATCCGGCCCGGATCGCGCGCCGAAGCGTTCGGCTCGGCGCGCGGTTGCGGGGTTAGCGGTAGGCATGATGCTGTCTGCGCCGGTCGCTGGTGAACTCTTCGACGGTGCCTCGCGTTACCACTTCGTACAAAAGGGCCTGTTTATCGCCGTGTTTGCGGAGCAGTCTTCCGAGGCGTTGGACGTGTTCGCGCACCGTGCCGCTGCCGGAGAGGATGACGCCGATGTTGGCGGCGGGGACATCGACACCCTCGTTGAGAACGCGGCTGGTGACAACCACATTGTACTCGCCGGAGTGAAACGCCTGCAAAATCTGTCGGCGTTCCTTGGCCTTGGTCTGATGCGTGATCGCTGGAACCAAGAAACGGCGGGCGATTTGATAGACCGTGGCATTGTCGTAGGTGAAGATCAAGGTGCGATCCCGTCGATGGCGATGGAGTAGTTTTTCCAGTTGCATCAGCTTGGCCGGCGCGGCCAGAACCAGGCGGCGTTGTTCGCGGTATGCCTCGAAGGCGGCGCGACCGTCGCGCGAGCGGCACGTCTCTTGAATGAATCGCTGCCACCCGTTCGCCCCGCCCAGGCTGATGCCGCGGTCGGAACAGAAGCGGCGATACTGCTCGCGCGCCTGTTCGTAGCTCTGCTGCTCTTCCGCCGTGAGATCGACGTAGATTCGTTCGGCGCGATACTCGGCCAAGAAATCGCCGGCCAACTCCTTAATCTCGCGGCGATAGACGATAGGTCCAATAAGCGATCCGAGAAGTGACTCTTGACCGTCTTGCCGCTCCGGCGTGGCGGTTAATCCCAGGCGGAACGGGGCGATGCTGCCGCGCGCCGCCTCCATGTACGACGGCCCGGGGAGATGGTGGCACTCGTCGAAAACGACCAAACCAAACAAATTGCCCCAGCGATCGAGGTGAATGTGCGCCGAATCGTAGGTTGTGACCGTAAGCGGTTGAATCTCGTAATGGCCGCCGCCGATCAGTCCCACGGGGGCGTCGAAGGCGGCGAGCAGTTCGGCGTACCACTGATTCAACAAGTCGATGGTCGGCGTTACGATCAGGGCCGGCCGCGCCGCTTTGTGGATGGCGAGAACGGCGAGGAACGTCTTGCCGGTGCCCGTCGGTAGGACGACCACGCCGCGCGCCCCGCTTTTCCACCAGATATCGAGCGCTTCGGTCTGATGCGGAAACGGCTCGCGGCAGGCGCGGAGATTCCACGGCGTTGGCCGATAGGCGCGGGCCCTGTCGTCGTAGGCAATGCCCTCGCGGCGGAGATGCTCGACCAGAGCGCGATAGGCCGATGCTTCGGCGCGATAGCCCCCGGCGCGCGGATCGGGTTGACAGTACGGCAGCGCGGCCAATCGTTCCGGCGTCGCGCCGCGAAGCGCGAGCGTGCCGCCCTCGAAAGCCAGTTGAATCGGCGTCTCGTCCATGCCCGGATTATACAAACTGGAACGCGTCTTCCGCGAGATCGGAGCCGAATCGCGGCGCGCTCACGGCGCGGTCGTTGCCTCAATCGTCGGAACGCGGGTCGGACGAACGACGGGACCGCCGACGCGAAAATCAATCGTTCGCCGAGCGATGCGCGATTCGGGCACTTCCTTGGCTCCCGGCGGCGCGTCCGTCCAATCCTCGACGGTAATGCGCATCGTATACAGACCTGAGGGGCAATGCACGTCGACCGGGTAACGGAAATTGATGTAGAAATCTTGACGTGGAACGGCGCTGACGTCTCGGCGCGGTTCCGAACTCCAGTCGATGAGCGGCCTCTCACGGTTGTTTTCATCGAAGATCTGCAAGCGCCCCTTGACGAGGGTGACGTGGCGATCGCGTTCGCAGCGGCTGGAGAAGTTGCGCACTTGGACGTAAATATGGGCCACTTCGCCGGGTTGGAAAAACGCATGTTCGGGCGGCAGCGGCGCGAAATCGCCGAAGTTTTTGATGTACGCGCAGAAGCACATGCGATCCAGAATCAGCAGCGACCGGCGACGCAGCGAGGCGGTCATCGTCTGAAGTCCCTCGGTCCAGACGGCCAAATCGCGCGGCGTCATTCGCTCGATGCCGCCGCTCTGCTGCAGTTGCGCTACGCCGTTCAACAGGCAGAGCATCGCCTCGCGCGTGGCCGGATCGTATGCCTTCAGCGATTCTTGGATTTCTTCTTCGGGCAGGCGTTCCACCAAGGCGCGCAGCGCTCGCACCGACGGCGAGTCGGGGCGAGCCGGGGGCGCGGTTTGAATCTCCATAAGCGGCCGAGGCTCGGCCGGTCGCGGCGTCGACGACGGTTCGTCCGCGTTGGCACGAGATTCCGTCGATTCTTCGTCTGGCTCCGTAGGTTGTTCGTTGGACTTCTCGACGGGGGCGACTGTGGGCGAGGGTGCGTCCGGCGGTTTCGGAGGCAGCGATACCATCAGATAATCCGACGACGCCGCATCGTTCGTCGGTTTCGTGGGAATGGACGCGACCGGATCGGGCGGCACTTGAGGCAGCTGCGCGCGCGACTCCTGCGGTATCGCGATGCGCATGCATCCCGCCAAGAGACAGACATTCAGACCGATCGCCAACCAGCGACACCGTCGCATCCCGCGCCCTCGTTAGAAGAGGAACGGACGCCAGCTTTCCCGCACGCAGTCCGCCTCCAGCCGTCCAGAGGCCGCCCGCGATCCGAGACGCCGGCGCGGAAGGGCGGGATAGTAGTGTCCGACGAAAGAAGGGTCAAGACGAAGAAATCGGCGAACCGGCTGCGTAAGCTACCGGGTCCTACGGCTCCTCGTTCTTGCACTCTGGGTGAGCTATCGTCCAAAAACTACAATGAGCCAAACCCCCTAAACGAGGAGCTTACCGAACATGACCCTACCGCATCTCGCTCCGCTTCGCCAAACTGTTCCGCAACCCGTCGTTGCCGATGTTGCCGCCGAGGTACGACGACTGTGGAGCAACTCGCGGGTGGCCGGCCGCGTGCGCCGCGGTAGCCGCGTGGCCGTCGGCGTGGGCAGCCGCGGTATCACCAACGTGGCAACGCTGGTCCGCGCCACGCTCGATTGTCTCCGCGATTTGGGTGCGCAGCCGTTCGTGGTGGCGGCGATGGGCAGCCACGGCGGGGCAACCGCCTCCGGTCAACGGGAACTGTTGGCCGAGTACGGCGTCAGCGAGCAAGCCCTGGGTGTGCCGGTTAAGACCGACATGACGGCTGTGCGCATCGGCACCAATAGCTGGGGCGAGCCGGTTTGGTGGGACAAGAACGCCTTGGAGGCGGACGCCGTCGTTACCGTGTCGCGCGTCAAGCCGCATACGGATTTTCGCGGACGCTTCGAGAGCGGCATCGCCAAGATGCTGGTCATCGGTCTGGGCAAGCGCGACGGCGCGGCCCAGCACCATCGCTGGGGGGTGCGCGGTCTGCGCGAGATGCTGCCGGAAACGGCGCGGGTGATCGTCGAGAAGACGCCGTTCATCGGCGGGCTGGCCGTGCTGGAGAATGCTCGCGAACAGACGGCCCGGCTGCAACTGGTCGATCGGGACGAGCTATTCGACGTGGAGCCGGGGCTGTTGGAAGAAGCGCGCGGCCTGATGGGACGGCTGCCGTTCGAGCAACTCGATCTCCTGGTCATCGGCGAAATCGGCAAGAACTACAGCGGCGCGGGCATCGATCCCAACGTCGTCGGTCGATTGCTGATCGAGACGCAGCCGGAGTTCGAGTCGCCGAAAATCACGCGCATCTGCGCGCTCGATTTGTCGCCGGAGAGCCACGGCAACGGCACCGGCTGCGGCATCGCCGATCTGGCCACCGAACGCCTCCTCGCCGCCATCGACCCCGTGCCGTTCCGCATGAACAACCTGACGGCTTGCTTCCTCCGCCGCTCGCAATTGCCCTTCGCCTTCCCCACCGACCGCGCCTGCCTGGAGGTGGGCATCCAAACGTGTTGGCAGCCCCATAAAGACAATGTGCGGATGGCGATTATCCCCAATACCTTGGAGCTGGAAGAACTATGGGTGTCGGCGGCGCTCGTCGAGGAAGCGAAAAAGAACCCGCATCTGCAAGTGACAGGCGATTGTCATCCCTTGCTCTTCGACGACCGAGAGAATCTGATACAAGAGAAGCTCTTTCCGCATTCCGTCCGCGGCCGGCGCGGGCGCTCGTAACGAAGCAATCGAGAAAAGTGTAAAGGAAGCTCGAACGCATCGGTTCATGGTCCGGCAAGGCGGCGAACGATCGCATCCAGGATCGATCCCTCGCATTTAGGAAGGCGCACCCGACGACTTCCGAAGCTGCCCGCTTGATGGAATGCGTGATTGGCTCCTGGGCTGCCAGGATCTCCTTTCTCCAATCCAAGGTCAAGATGCGATCCAGAGAAATCTGAAGTCGTTGGCGAACCCATCCCTTCCGGAAATCGAGAACGTCTTGAAGGCTTACGTTCATGGCCAGAAAACTCGCGGCATGGCATCTTCAATGGGGATACCGAAGTAGCGAGTATGAGCGAAGGTCTCGGTCGTGGCGGTTTCGGGTGGAGGGAAGTATACCCCACCGCGAAACCGATGGGATTCGAGCGGCCACCATGCTCTCTCTCGTCTCTCGTTCCCACGCTCCTGCGTGGGAACGCAAGTCTCGCCGCTCCGCGGTGGGAGACACAAGAAGCTAGAGACGGGACGCGGAGCGTCCGGACGTGCGTTCCCACGCGGAGCGTGGGAACGAGGAGATAAGGACTAACCCTGGAATCGGAAAGTTATTACGAACCATATCCTCAGCTTCCCTCGCCTGTCACTAGTTGCTCTCAGAGTGGTTCCATGACAAACGAAAACTCCGGCGAATGCTTCGTCGTCGTCTCGGCTCATTCTTGGTCCGTAGTTCATTTTTTCAACAAATAGCGATCGAACCAGTCCACAATGGCAAGCGTGTCTTTTTCGATGCCCGGCCAGCCGTGGCCGCCGCCCTTCTTGACGATCAGCTCCACCGGCACGCCCGCCTTTTTCAGCGCCTCTACCATGATCTCGGCTTGCTGGATGGGAACGAGTTTGTCGGCGTCGCCGTGGATAATCAGCGTCGGCGACGCACCGGGGCGAACGTGGGTCATCGGCCCAATTCGACGACATAAAGCCTCGATTTTGTCCTTATCGGTCAGATGCTCCAGGCGATGGGTCTTTTTGTCCATCTCGCGGACATCGACGGCCGAGCGGAGAAAAGCGAGTACGCCGTCTTCGGCGAAGGCGAATTTGCCTTTCTCGCCGTAGTTGAGAAAATCGGTGGGCGGAAAGAAACAGCCGACCGCCTGCACGCGGCTGGAGGCGCGTTCGACGGCATCTTTGGCTTTGGGATCGCCGTCGTTGCCGGCCACTCCGAGCATCAGCGACAGATGGCCGCCCGCCGAACCGCCCGTGATGCCGATGCGCTGCGGATCGATGTGAAAATCGCGGGCGCGATGGCGGATGGAACGCACGGCGCGGTGAATGTCGGCGACGGCGTCGGGGATGGTGAAGCGCGGCTGACTGCCGTGGACGACGGCGAAAACGGTGTAGCCCCGCTGGACGTGTCCCTCCACGATCTTGCGGAAAAAGTCCGAATCGATGGTGGAGTGGTCGGAGTGCCAGCCACCGCTGACGACGGCGACGACGGCCGCTCCGTTGGCGTTTTGACTCGGCGCAAACACATCCATCGTCAGCGCGACGCCTTCTTTATGACCGTAGATCACATCGCGCTTGCGCCGATAAGACGATTGTCCGAAGCGATGTCCCGCCACTTCCATCGGCACGGTGTACACCGAAGTGCGGGCCGTGACGTACAGCGTCTTCATGGCTTTGCCGCCGAACGCGACGTTGGCCGGTTGTTCCGGCAACTCGATCGTGCCGAGCAATTTCCCTTCGGGATTGAACACTTGCAATCCGAGGTCGGAGGTGATGTACAGATTGCCTTTGACGTCAATGGTTAATCCATCGCCGCCCGATTTGCCGCCCTCTCTTCGCTGCTTCAAGGTGCAAAAGACGCGCCCCTTGCCGATCTTGCCCGGCCCTTCGACCGCATACGCCATCATGTCCGCTTGGCCCGAAGGAATGACGTACAGCGTCTTCCCATCCGGCGAGAGGATGATACCGTTGGGATTGGGCAGATTGTCGATCAAGCGTGTCACCTTGCCGCCGGAAGCAATGTAATAGACGGCGGTTTTCTCTTGGGGCAGAGGCGTCGGCGCGCCGAAGGCGGGATCGGTGAAATAGACGCCACCCTGTTTGTCGAGAACGAGATCGTTGGGCGCGTTGAAGCGTTTGCCCTGGTACTTGTCGGCCAAGACGCGGCGCGACTTGCCGTCGGAGCTATAGGCGACAACCTGGCCGGCCATCTCGCAGGCCACGATCTCTCCCTTGGCGTTGACCATCAGACCGTTGGCGCGATTGGACTTCTCGCGGAAAACCGACAACTTCCCTCCGGCATCGATCTTGTGAATGCGCTCGTTGGGGATGTCGCTGAAGTAAACATTCCCTTCGCGGTCGGGAGCCGGTCCTTCGGTGAACTTGAAATCCGTGTGCAGCTTGACAATCTTTCCGACCGGGCCAAGTTCAGGAATGGGCCGCGGTTGTTTGTCGTCGGCACGGGCAACGAGGCTCAGGCAGAAAAGCGAGGCGAACATTGCAAAAGTGCGGAGCGCGGACATGGAGGTATCTCCTCGGTGGATCAAAAGTCGGTTGCGATTCGTCAGCGCTAGGATAGGCGGAAGAGGGGATCGAGGAAAGCGGTACGCATCGATCG
This sequence comes from Planctomycetota bacterium, assembly GCA_021807595.1. Classification (GTDB taxonomy): domain Bacteria; phylum Planctomycetota; class Planctomycetia; order Gemmatales; family Gemmataceae; genus JAJPHU01. Next base: position 15,437 of record JAKBCS010000108.1, read on the forward strand.
GTTAGCCGCGACGCGGAGCGGAGCGCGACGGTGACTCGCTCCGCTTCGCGTCGCGGCTAACCGATGGACCAACATTCGAGGATTTCTTGCAGCGCCGCATTCCACGAATCCAGCGGTTCGTCTGCTTCGATCACTTTCGGCTCACTTTCGGAGTCCGCCAAGGCCGGACGCGGGCCGTCGAGAACGAGTCGATGGATTTGCACGTCGTCGGCCCGAAGCGTTCGATTCCGCACGTCGATCAGCAGCGCATGGCATTGGCTTCGCAGCGCCCACGCCGCGCACAGACCCGGTAGGGCGTTCGCCGACTGCTTCGTCAACATCGCCGTTCCATTGATGATCTCATCTCTGAGCAACGATGCCAACAGATCGCGCTCCGGCTGAAGCGGATCTTTGTCGCCGTCAACGACGAAGACGAATTGGAACAACAAGGCTTCTCTAGTCAGCCATTCGGACAATTTGCGAACGAGTGCATACAACAGGGCGAGCAACAGGACGCCGCGTTGGTAGTCCAACCCGCGATCCTTGCAGCGCGTGCCTTCGAGGTCGGGATAGAGAAAGAAGGCGAAGGTTCGGCGGCGGCGGAGAAACTGGTTTTCGTCGCGGGCATAGTAGAGCAGTTCGTCGCGCAGAAACTTGATGTCGAACAGATCGGGCCGTTCGTTGGTTTCCATGTAGGCCAGTTGAGAATGCAACAGGCTTTCGATGCTGCCGCGCGTGGCCAACGAGGTGTAGCCGCCGATGGGATAGGTGTCTTCGTCGAGGATGCGCGTGGGCACTTCGTGGAGGCGCGCGCGCGGCCGGAGTCGATGGCGCGGCAAACTCGCTTCGAGCATTTGGGCCGCCCGCAGCACTTGACGTTCGGCCAATTGTTCGCCCTCCGGTTTGAGGGCCGTGCCGCGTTCGAGCTGCGAAACGTCCTCTGGGCCGAGAATCTCGGTGCCGCGCCGCGCCGTCGCGATCAGAGTTTCGTACTGAGCGAGGAGCGAGGGGTGCGGCCCGTCGCGCTCCAACGATTCCCAACCTTGGGTATGAAGATCCTCGTTCCTTCGTTGCAAGGCGGACTTCAGAACGCTGGGGTTGAGGAGAATGCCTTCAAACCCACAGCGCTCCGCGAAGTGGGCCACGACGAAGGCAAGCCCGCGCGCGCGGTCGCGCCCCTGGTAGCGGCGCAGAGCGTCGGCGGCGCGGGCGAACGTCCGATCGGCGTAGAACTTGCCCAGAACGTGATCTTCATAAGTGCGGAGCAACAGGATGGGCAACAGGGCAAGCGGCGTTTCGCGGGCGGATGCGAGCCCGGCCGGTTCGCCGAACGCGATGTGCCCCAGATCGGCGAGAAAGCCCAACGGTGGTAGTTCGCGCCCGCTCGACGCAATCTCCAACGCCCATTCCAGAGCCGGACGGATGCTGCTCGGTTGCGGCGGTAGTGCGCGCTGCCACCATAACCCTTGCGACACATAGCGAATCGCCTCGTCGGGATCGCGTATCTCGTGACGGCTCATAGCTGCCCACTTGCCCCTCTCGCCCGGTTCACCCCGTTTCATTCTATAGCCCTGGCGAACCGGTAGCGTAAGCCGCCGAGCGGGCGATCCCCTAACAGCCGGAGTGTTCTGCACAAACGATACAATCCAAATTATCGACAACCGCGCTCAATTCGCCGCCCGTTTATTCCGAAGAATAGGATGATCCACCCGGCGTCCAATCGCGCCGAGACGATGGGGTTCAATAGACGAGGGCGGCATGAGTTTGAAGCGAATCGGCCTGAGTGTACTGGTAGCGGCGATTTGCGGACTGAGCGGACTTCGCGCGCAAGTTCCGATCCAGGAGACGGACATATTTCCAAGGTACACGGACTCTCCTTCGGATACGGCCTCGCCCTACAACCCACTGTCTTCAGGGCAGAGTAGTTCTGCCATCCCGTCGTTCGTGCCCGCGCCGGCGGGAGTCGATTCGGCCGGCGTCGCGCTGAATGAAGGTAATCCTCCCGCGCCGCCCCCAACGCTGATCCCTCTCGGCCAACCCGCTTCGGCCTACCTAACCTATCCGCGTTCGCCGTGTTGTTGCGGTCCGGCTGGGGCGAACGGCCCGCTCGGCGGCGAACTCTTTGCCCGTAGCGGTATTGCCTTCCCCATCGGCAGCGGCATCTTCAATCAGTACCTTCACGCGGGGTGGGACATCGAAGGCGGCGGACGCCTGTTCCTGTTCAATCCCCAACAAACGGCTGCCTGGACTGGCACGTTGGGTATCAGCAACGTCAATTTGCAAACCGGCCGAGCCAATCAACCCATCACACTCTATCGCGTGCCGGTTCACACCGCGCCGCCCACGCCTAGCCCGTTTCCCATCTCGGAAACCGTCGTGATTCCGAGTCTCGACGTGACCGTCAATTCGCTTAACATGACGTTCGTAAACATGGGGGCTGGCCGCGAGTGGTGGCTGTGGGGATCGGCCGATCCCGGAGCGCAAACGGGATGGAATTGGCGCGTCGGCATCGACGGCGGCGGACGTTGGGGATCGGCGCGCGTTGATTTCAACGAGATTCAGCAACACACCGGCGTCGTCGGCGGCATGTACGCTGCTATCGACAGCGATCTCGAACATGCGTTTCGCTGCGGCGTTTTCTTCGTCGGCGTGCGCTTCGAGTACAACTACATTTGGACCCATCTGTTGCAAGATCAGAACAACGGCGACTTCCAGAGTCTCAGCCTCTTGTTTTCAACCGGCGTCCGCTTCTGAGATTCGCCGCAAAGAATCTCGATAAGGATCGTATGCCCAAAAGGGGCGTCGTCGAACGGAGTTCCCTCCCTTTCCGCGTAGACTAATGTAGCGTTGCGTAGCTTTCGATCGAGAAATGCCACTCGGAAGATGCTTCATGTCGCGCCGGGAACGATTTATCGAACGAATCGACCGTAGACGGTGCAGGAACGAAGAGCGCACGTCCGATCTCCGGACGGTGACGCGCTGTTATCCCTCGTTGGATGCGGCGCGCTTGGCTCGCGCGGTCGAGTCCGCCGTCGCCTCCACGGAGCGATTGGATTATCGGACGCGCCTGTTGGTGCGCGATAGTGTGGCGGCCCTGGAGCGCCATTGAGGCCGGTCGGTCTTTGCAAACCAACTCATTCTATACAACGACAACAAATTCTATAGAATCCGCTTGATCTCTGTTTCATCGCCGGATAAGATCTCAACATTACACCACGCGAGTCCACGATCGCTCTTTTCTAATCCTTCGAGTGATTCGACTCGCTTAACCGTACAGTGCTACTCCCCTCTCCCCCTGTACTCAGGGGGAGAGGGGTTGGGGGGTGAGGGGTTTGGGGGAAAAAAGCAGCTTCGACGTCGGGTTCCGTCGCTCACCCCTCACCCCCGACCCCTCTCCCCTGAGTACAGGGGAGAGGGGGAAAGTGTCCGCTTCGCTAGAGTAGCGCTGTACTGTTAACGGGCCTGCCGGAATACTCACCGCGACAGCGAAATTTTTAGGGGAACAATCAATCGTGTCCGTATCTCATAAGAACGGCTCGTCGCGCGGGCAGAATGGCTCGCGGCGACAAACGATTGTGCAAGCACTGTTGGCCGATGTGTTTCAGGGGCGTCTGCGTGCCGGTACGCATCTCGTCACGCAAGAATTGGCCGAGCGCTTTGCCGTCAGCCATACGCCGATCCGTGAAGCGCTGATTGCCTTGGCCGGTATTGGCATCATCGACTTGCTGCCCAATCGGGGGGCCAGGGTGCGCCGAGTCACGCCACAAGAAGTACACGAAGTCTGTCAAGTACGGCGTGCATTGGAGTGCGAGGCGACACGCTCGGCGTGCGGTCGGGTCGATCTCGCCGAACTGCACGCGCTTGCCGCCGATCTGCGGCGAACCACCACCTCCACGTCGCGTCGCGGAACGCGCTACGTCGAAGAAGCGCGCCGCATCGATAGCCGGCTGCACGATCTGATCGCCGAATCGTGCGGCAATCTTTTTTTGGCCGAAGAGATTGCCCGGCTGAAAACGCTGTTCCGCGCCTTCCGCGATGTCGCGTGGGAACACGATGGGGCGCATAACGATTATCAGCGTCTTACCGAGGAAGGGCACGAACACTTGGCCATCGTCGAAGCCCTATTGGTCGGCGACGCCAAGAGGGCCAGCCGAGCCATGGCGCGACACATCCGCTCTGGGGCGCGCTATTGGAGTCGTGCCTTACCAAACGATAACAAGGTTCCCGTGACTGGGTGATCTGCTAAGGAATTACAACATGAACCGGACTACGATTCGTTATGGCTTGCGCTGCTTCTGGATAGTTTTTTTCGCGGTGTCTCCATGTCGCCCGATCACCTTGTCATCCCTCCAAGCCGGGGAGAAGAAGGTTGAGTACAACCGCGACGTGCGGCCCATCCTGGCGGAGAACTGCTTCGCCTGCCACGGAGCCGATAGCGCCGCACGAAAGGCCGATCTGCGCTTGGACCGCCGCGACGATGCCATCAAAGCCGAGGCTGTCGTTCCGGGAAATGTGGACAAAAGCGCTCTGGTCGAGCGCATTTTATCCGGCGATAAATCGCAGAT
>JAKBCS010000109.1 GCA_021807595.1 Planctomycetota bacterium
TACCCGGCAGCTTACGCTGCCGGTTCGCCTTAGTTGCGCATCCAGACGGCGAAGCGGTCGCCGTCGAAAGCCAAGTGCCAGCCGCCGCCGCTAGGCGACCAACCGCGCCGGCCCAATTTTACGGCGACTTTGCCATCGATGATGGCCGCGTACAAACCGCGATTCGCCTCGCGGATGTCCACATGGCTGCGCGCGTGGATGCCGCAGTGCCTTCGGAGATGGATCAAGCGTTCAATGCGCCGCCGGGTCGGTTCGCCCCAATCGAAGAAGTGCGACCAGAAGACGCACGGCGTGCCGGGATGCGTCAGCATGTAGGCGTAGCCGAGGCTTACCGAGTCGCCCGGAAAGTGGCGGGTGCCATCGTTGTGACAACTGTTATCGTAGTCGCGGCGATATTCGGTATCGTGATTGTCGAGAAAAGTCACGGAACGACTGGGCCAGAAACCGAGCAGTCCGGCCGGAACGGCTCGGCCATTGTGCGTCGAATGCAGTCGTCCATAGTCGTCGCTCAGACAGGCTTCGTACAAGAGATAGCGGGTGGGAAAATCGAACGCCGTGGTCTTGCCTCCGGTGGCGTCGATCCAACTGGTCACTTTTTGGCGATCCCCGTCGTAAAATTCGCCAACGGAGAAGCCCGGAGAGGTAGCGTCGTTGTAGTCGGCGATAAAACGTCCGGCATAGCCTTTGGTTAAATCGTATCGCCAACCTTGAAAACCGAGATTCTTGAGACGACGCAGATAGGTTTTGATGGCGTTGCGCACATCGGGGTTGGTGTGATCGAGATCGCGTCCGGCGGCGTGGTGTTCGCCGGAGTCGGGGTTGCCGGTCCCCACGCCGGACGAGTCGTCGCGGGCAATGGCGGCTCGATTGTCGGGGAAAGGCGGATCGTCGAAGTCCGCTCCGCTGGTGTGGATGCCGACGCGATGATTGATGACCACGTCGGCCAGGGCGCGAACCGGGTGCAATGCGTTCAAGGCGGCGCGCAGTTCCACCTCGCGGCCATAAGCCGTGTCGAACGCGTTCCAACGCCGCGGGATATAGCCTTGGGGGGCGAGCGAGTCGGAAGGCGGGGGGAACCAGACCCAAGTAAAGCCCGCCGCCTTAATCGCAGCCGCGTTGTCCTCGATTATGCGATACCAACTCGTTTGCGCGCCGGTCGCCGGATCGACGCCGCCTCGATGCGATTCCCAGTGAAAGCCCTCCAACAAAATATCTCGACCGTTACCGATATAGTGTTTCTCTTCCGCCGGGGTCTGACCCTGGGGATAAGAAACGACAGCTACCCATGGCACTCGAATCTCTTGTTGCATATTTTCGTCCGCCCTCGAAAAGGGAACGCGGCGTCTCCCAGGTATACCGCATTCCAGCTCGTCTACGATGTGCTTCAAACAGGGCTATGTCGCCTACATAGCCCTCCCTTGAAAGCGCGCCGAACTCACAATCCGGCAGTTTTCCGACGAGCGGAGTAGGAACCCATCGGAATAAGTGAGCAAGTAGCGCGCCGTTGGAACTAACTCAACAATGGCCGATAACCGGAAGCGAGCGTGAGTCGTCCCGCGAATTTTGTGCAAGAAATCTCCCAAGTCGCTCGTTCAGGTGTTGTTGCTCGCACACTTTCACTCTTCCTCGCAGATTACAGCTGAATGCGTGAGGGAGCGCAACCACCATCGGTAGGAACGGCACGAAACATGAGAAAAAATCAGCGTCCGCGGGGACGCTGAAAAGATTCGATGGGGCAAAGACGACCCGCGATCAAACCGTATCATTTTGCAGCAGGTGTAGCGCATTTCGCGGTGGAGCCAAAGGATCCGATTGCGGCGACTCCAAGAGCGCACGCAGCCGTGAGGCGGCTTCGACGAGAAGCTGCGGAGGCTGCGGCCACTGTTCGAGGACGATGACTCCCTCGTAGGCTCGCCGGTGGAGACGCTTGACCAAGGCTCGGATGCCGGAGTCGTCTTCGCGCGAAGGTCCGGTGAATAGCGTCAGATGGCGATCGCGGTCGCCGTGGTTTTCGTGCGCGTGAAGGTGGATGATCGGAAGATCGGCGGCGAGGAGATCGACGTAACGGATGAAGTTATTGTGCGTCGGCTCGCACAAGTTGGCGTGGCCGATGTCGAGACACATTCCCACCGCGCCACCGGGAAGACTCGGCACTTTCGCCAACTCCTCGAAGGTGCGGTTGAAGTCGTCCGGGGTCGTTTCCGGCGTGTTCTCGATGCTCACTCGCAAGTCCAACGTCGATGCGCGATGAAGAACCGGCGTCAGCGCCTCGACGTAGCCGCGCGATCCTCGGTCCATGTAAAGGTGCAGATTGACGAGATCGGCCCCGATGTCGCGGGCAAACTCGACGCTGCGGAGCAAGAGGGGCACACCATCCTCGTTCAAGGGATTTGCCTGCCAGGGAGCGTGAACGGTGAAGCGAATATCGTGGGCGATGCCGGCAGAGCAGATCTCGGCCCGGCGCTCGGGATTCATGTCGGCCTCATCCCATCCCTGGACTCTCCCGTCTTCGTAAACCTTCTTGTCGGCGAACCACTCGAAGGCATCGAAGCCTTTTTGCAGGGCGAAATCGAACGGCTCGAACGGATTGGCGCTGGAAACCGCCGTTTGATTCCCGATACGAATACGGGGCATCGCAGGAATACCTTTCTTTGCACGACATCATCGAATCCCGCATCGATCAGAGACCAACTTGCGGTCGCGTTTGCACGATGTAAAAACGATCGCCAACCACGGCACCCTCAATATCTTGAGGCGCGCCAAGCAAGCGCTCGACTTCCACGCCAATCCGGGCTATGCGACGCAGCAATTGTTCTCGGTAGGCGGCATCCCACACGAGTTTCTCGTCGCCATAGTCGAGCAGCCGATGTTCCGGCTCCTGGGCTAGATAGCTATCGTAGAGTCCCGCACCGGCAAAGTCCTCTAAATCCTCACCGTTCGAGTCGGATCGGAAAATCACTCCCGTGCCGTAGATGCCGACCTTCTTACTCGGATAGCACAAGATGCGCGGCCTGAGATCGCTTTTGTCGCATAGGAAGCCGAGCGCTCGCCCGGAGTAATTGCCGACCAGGGTTTCGCCCATGCCCATGACGACCTCGGCAATCAACTCGTTTCGGTTGCCGGTCAATGGATTCGCCGTGTGCAGAACGAAGGCGTACTCGGCGGGAACGACCTCCTGGATAAGAACGGCCATGTGCAAACTCGCGTGGGCGACGCCTCGAGTACGGCGCGAAAGATAGGCGCGGTCGTTCCATTTCGATGCCCAGACGCGGCGGATGGCATGCCAACTCGATTCCCAAGCCGCCAAGGGCAAGCCGGCGCGTTGCCATTGCTCGTTCAGAGCCGCCTGCAATTCCGGCGGAGCGGATAGTTGCAGCAGGTTCGCACGCACGGCAACAAGTTTCGAGGAGGGATCGTCTCCGCCACCCGCCAACAGCGCCTCGCAATCTTCTCGCAAACGGCGATTGCTCTCGTAGGTCAGCACTCGCTCCATGATGCCGAACGGCAGAGCGATCGAATTCGGCAAATGAATCCCATTCGACAAACGGCCGCGCAGACCGTTCAGGTTGTTCGACTTGCCGCCCACGACGCCCGGTTCGAACTCGTCTTGCCCAATTACCCAACCGACAAAGGGTGGCGTCGCCGGTTGGATCGAGGGATGAGACACCTTCCTCGCCTTGGAGGGTTCGCCTCGATCGCCCGGATCGGTGTTGTTCGCTCCTTCGGCATAGAGCAAATCGCCGCTCGGCGAGACGGAGAGCGAGAGGGTTTTGTCGGCGAAAGTCTTCAAGCGTCGATATTCGTCGGCATCGAAACAGGTGGCGAAGAGAACGCCGGCATTACGGGCTCGGACGGCAAGATGGGCAACCAGATCGAGCGTGGAGCAGGAGAGTACCGCCGTTGCTCCTTCGGGAATTTCTTCGTCGCCGCCCACCTCGTCGGCGATCAAGACGACCGGCTCGGCGAAGCGCTCGCTCTGCACATCGTGGAGTCGTGGAATGCAACTCACCCTGCCGACGGAGTGAGCGGCGCTGACAACCTGCCATCCGCCGAGTCCCGCCTTTTCGCGCAACGAGCGTTCGAGCGGGCGCAACAATAGAGACAAAACAAAGGCAGGCCCGCCTCGAATCACATCTTCGCTAAAGAGTGGGATCGTCCACTTTTCGGCGTGAAAAGCCTCGCCCAACCCCTCGGCCTTGGATTGAAGGTGTTGGTAAAGAACGTGCGTAAAATCCTGCACCCAGCGGCCGATGCGATCGCTCACGCTCAGCGCGTGCAACGGCCACTCGTACTCGTCGCGCGACAGGATCTGCAACTTTTTCCAGTGGCCGGCGCAGAAGCTCAATTCTTTCGATCCGACGGTGAAGTTGAGGTTTTGCAATGCAAAAAGAACCAAGTCCGTTAGTTCGTTGAGGCCGAGTTGGCTGATATTTTGCCGTTCGACAGCCGAGCGCAGGCAGTCTTCCAAGGCAAGATCGAGAAAGAGCAAATCGCGCAGCGCGGCATCGTCTTTCGCCCCCGCCATGATGCTCGCCATGTTAGAGCGCGCCTCGGCAACCGCGCGCGCCATGCTGAGCGCGCTCGAAACTTTCCCGCGAATTCCGAGGATCGTATCGAGTCGTTGGTTCATCCCGCCATCGAGCCGACCTCGCGCTGCGGCAATGGCGCTATCGAGGTCCGTGCCCGAATGCACCGATTTGAGGATTTTCAAGAAGTTCTCGAACTCGCCGATCAATACATCTTTGCGGTCGGCGTAGAACGACGGCTCACTCTTGATGGGCCGCTCGAAACTTTGCAGGCGCGCCCGCGTGACGCCTTCCGCCTCCAGGGTGCGATAAAACGTGTTACCGTCGCCGTTGCTGCGTAGAAATGCCAGGTAGGCCCGACAGATGGCCACGTCGTCCGGCGTGGTGTTGTTGTGCAGCTTTTGGTGCCATTCCTCAATGAAGTGTCCGGCCATTTCCTTAATGTGATTGCGGTGCATGATGTGCAAAATCTCATCGCGCACGCGCTGCCCTTCGCCGCCGCGTCCCAACGTCGTGAACATCTGCCGCGCCCAGAAGCGGGAATGCGAATCTGCCGGATGGGAGCGCCAGACGCCGGCCAGCCGCGCGGTCAAGCGATCTTGCGCGTGGCTCAATTCGCGCGGTTTGGTGTTGTAGTTGCGTTGCCAATCGAGTTGGCGAATGGCGCTGAAACGCAGCCAGGCAAACAGCAGTGCCAACCCATCTTCGTCGTCTTCCGCTTTGGCGAGCAGATCGTGGCACAGGTTGAACCGGTGCATCAGCGTCCACGAGCCAGACCCCATCTCGACGCCGACGATCTGCTCGGCGAGGTCGGCGACGACCGGCGAGGTGAATCGGCTATCCCTTTCCGGCTCGAACAAGGAGACGAAAAGATCGCTGCCGCCGCTCTTGAGCCAAACGGCGTCGGCCTGCAGCAGAACGAACCGCAAGCCGAGCGGTCCCCCACGGTCGAACGGTTTGGCAAAAGTCAGTTCGAGATATTGAAGGCCGTCTCTCTCGGTAAAAGCCGTTTCCGCCGCTTTCTCGTTGACAAGAACGGTTCCTTGAGGGCGATAGGCTTCCGGCGGTGCCAGCCATTCGTGTTGAAATCGGCAGGCTAGTCCCCAATGGAGCTTCATCGGCCCCGCGGCATCGCAAACGAAGCGGACGCGCGCCGCTTCCGCCGTGCGAACGACGGCAACGGCGAGACGGTCGCCGCCGTCGAGTGCAAACCTCTGTCGGAGAGTCGGCTCTTCTTCCAGCCAGGCCGTCAACGCCTCTTCCGGCGAACGTCCGCCGCGCGGCAGCGGCACGACAAAATCCCCGCTCCCACTCTTTATCCAGCGATTCTCCTTGGGCGAATAAACGACGAAGGAAAGACCGCGCCAGCGGTTCGGCGCTTCGAGGTGGATGGTCACTTCTTTCTGCCCGTTGCCGGAGAATGGGGTCCGCACGGCTCCGCCCTCGACGGCTTTCGTTCCTTCCGGCCAATTGTCCTCTGGAGGCTGGCTCCACGCTCCGCCGAGTTGACGATTCAGCCCCCAGTGCAGAACCGCCTCATTGCATTGACTCAGATGGATGGTCAGAATCGTATCCTTACCGTTTGCTCGCTGGGTGACGCTGACGCCTTCGGCAAGTTGAAGGGTGGTTTCGGAATAGGATGTTGCAGTCATGTCGGAGGCTCCTCCTGGCGAACGGTTTCCTTGTCGGTGCGTACGGTGGACGATATGCAAGTCGCGTGCCCAATAGATCACCGACCGAAATCCGGCAGCGAGTCGCAACCACGACGAACGATAAAATGTTACGCCGTCGATGGGAGGGTTGTCTACGGGATTCTTGCCAAGTCGTTCGCTGCCGCTGCCCAACGAACGGTTTGCCTTGTCAACCTTCCCCCCGCGCATTACCATGTCCAAATAGCCCGATTGGTATTACAAAGTATTTCCTCTTGAGGTTCTGGCGATGACGAGGCCACGCAGAGTTCAGGCGTTGGGATTTGCGGCGGCGATGGTGCTGGCGGCGGGATTGGCGGGTTGTACGCGATCGACGCCGCTCTGGAGCAAACGAGGCGGGCCGCCGAGAGTCGTCGTGACCATTCCCGCGCTCGACAACTTTGTCCGCAACGTCGGGGGCAAGCATGTCGGAATTGTCTGTCTTTGCACCACCCAGGGACCGCACCATTATCAGTTCAACGCCCAGGACGCCATTCTCCTGCGCGAAGCCGACGTGTTCTTCGCCATCGGACTGACCCTCGACAACAAGTTTGCCGATCCGATTCAGGTACAAAGCCATAATCCGCGTCTCCAATATGTCAAACTCGGCGAACGGCTGCCCAAGCATCTTTTGCAGCACAACGAAAGCGACCACGAACACGGCAAGGAAGAAGATCACGACCACGACCACGACCACGATCACGGCGAATACGATCCGCACGTCTGGCTGGGCATCCCGCAGGCGATTCAGATGGTCGAGATTATCCGCGACGAATTGAAAGCCGTCGATGCCGGCCACGCCGCCGAATACGACGCGAACGCGACCGCGTACATCGAAAAGCTCAAGAAGCTGCACGCATACGGCAAGGAGAAACTGAAGGACAAGCAGAACCGCAATGCGATCGCCTTTCACGAGTCGCTCGGCTACTTTGCCAAGAGTTTCGATCTGAATATCGTCGATGTCATTGAGACGATTCCTGGCGCGGAGGCCGCGCCGTCTCACCTCGTTAAGCTCGTTAAAGAATGCCAAGAGAAGAATGTTCGCGTCGTGGCCGTCGAGCCGCAATATCCCAAGGAAACCTCGGCGGAACAGTTGAAACGACAGAAGAAGGACATCCAAATGGTGGTCGTCGATCCGCTGGAAACGGTCGAGGACAAGAAGGATCTAACAGAAGATGAAAAAGAGTTGAAAAATCCAGATTGGTACGAGACGAAGCTGCGGATCAACCTGAACAATCTGGCCGAGAGCCTGCGATGAGTGTCGAGTTAGTGACGATAACCGATCTGCGCGTCACGCTGAGCGGCAATCCGATTCTGCGCGGCGTCGACGCCGTCTTGGAGCGGGGCAAAATCACGGCGTTGATCGGCCTGAACGGCGCGGGCAAAAGCACTCTGCTGCGCGCCTTGGTCAAAGAGGTGCCTTATACTGGCCGCATCCAGTTTCACTGTGGCCACGATCACAGCCGACCCAATCCCAATCACGTTGGGTATGTGCCACAACGCCTTCGCATCGAGGCGAATCTCCCGCTCACGGTGTACGATCTCTTTGCAATCACCCTGCAGCGCCGCCCACTGTTTTTGGGTGCGACCAAGGTCGTGCGCGAACAGATGGCGCATCTGCTCCAACGAGTGAATGCCTCGAACTTGATGCATCAACCCGTCGAGAAACTCTCCGGCGGCGAATTGCAGCGCGTCTTGCTGGCCTTGGCCATGGAACCGAACCCCGAACTCTTGTTGTTGGACGAACCGGCGGCCGGTATCGACTTCAAGGAGGGCGAGAAGTTTTACGATCTCATCGCCCATCTCAATCGAGCGACGGGAGCAACCATTCTCCTCGTCTCCCACGATACGCATGTGGTCGATCGCATGGCCGATCACGTCCTTTGTTTGAAGGACGGACGCATCGCCTGCCAAGGACACCCGCGCGAAATCGTCGACGAGAAAATGCTCGAACAGATTTTCGGCGGCCACAAGGGCTTCTACGATCACCATCATCCACACGGCATCCAGGAAGAGGGAACCGGAGGGACGGCGGAATTGACGTAGGCGCATCGCCCGAACCCGTTCAGGCTATTTCCTTGCGAGACGACTCGAAGGCGAATAGAAACACCACGACCAACGAGACCATGACCATCGAACCGATCGCGAATGCCGGTTGCAGTTCCTCGCTGGCCCAGTGGCGCAACGCTCCAAACAGCAGATTTCCCAATAGCATTCCCGTTCCGGTCACGAGAGTCAGCAGCGATTGCACGCTGGCGCGCAGCCCGTCGTGAACCATATCGTTAACGAAGACCTGCCCGGCCACGAACACACCGGCCACGCACATTCCATTGAAGCCCAACGAGCCGACCACCCACTCGCGTCGGCCCGCCAATGCCTGAAAACTCAGACTCAGGGTCCAAGCCGCGAGGCCAGCCAAGATCGTGCCGCGAATCCCCATGCGCCGCAACATCGTCGGCAACAGCGCCAAGGCGATCACTTCCGTGCCTTGGGCGATGGTTAAGAGGCCCGGCAGCGCCTCTTGCGGCGTCAGGAAACGACGAAGCAACAACGGCGTGCCCTGGGTACCGAACGGATAGGTGATGCACACACCGAACAGGCACAGAGCATAGACGAAGAAGGCGCGGCCACGGAGCAACCCCAGGGCGTCCAACGGCGCGGGCCGATGGTCGAAACTCGGACGCGGCGGAGTGTACGGCAGCGTCAGTGCGTAGGCCGTCAGCACGAACGACAGGATCCCGCCGATCCGAAAGAGGTCGGACAACTCTTTCGCAGGGGTTTCCGCGACGCTTCGGCCCAGAAGATGACCCATCCATTGAAAGTTTCCGAACCAGTAGGAAACCGTCCAGGCGGCCATCATCCAGCCCACCGTGCCCCACAACCGCACTCGACCGAATTGCAATCTCGGTTGTTTGAGGTGCGAGAAGCCGATCGTCGCGCCGAGCATCCAAATGGGGCCGGTCATCAACCAATACCCGAGAGTGCCGGCAAATACGAGGACGGGTTGACTGGCATCGGCAAGCAACCATAAATCGAAGCCAGCAAGCAGCGAGCAGACGGCAAGCAAGCGTTCGGCTGGCATCCAGCGGTCGGCAATGTGACCGGCGAACAGCGGTGCCGCGGCCGTCGCCAACGCCTGTGTGGCACAGCACACGGCGATACCCATGCTGGTGAATCCGAGTTGTTCGTGCAGATACAGGCTATACAACGGCAGAACCGCGCCGGCCGGTGCATAGAGCAGAAACATCAAGAAACAAAGACGACCGTGCAAATTCCAACATCCATGAGAAGAACGAATGAGAATCTCCGGAAGGGGGAAAACCGGATCTTCGGTTCGCGGGTTTTATCCATTGGCGGACCAGCGCGGCGGACGGGTACGAGGCAGTGAACCTGTCTCGCCCTTAAAACGCTCTGAACGACTCGGATAAGTTTGTCGCCATAGGCCGCGAATCCAGCGTGCCATTCTCCGCTACCTTTTTCCCGCCGCTCCTTCGCTCAGGCTCTGCTCTTTTTCTACTCTTCTGGCCCGCATCAGGCCACGGGCTTTTATTGCTGCTCTCGCAGCCCTAAATGAAGAATGTTGTGCGATAGAACGTCCCACACACCTGGGACAGGGCAAATGGCCCCGAATTCTTGGCGGGTCGCAATTCGGGCGGAGCGGAGCTGTCGTGCATCGCCGAGCCGATTTCAGCGCAGTCCAAGGGATGCGGTTCGGCTCGATCTCCTTCCAGGCGAACCCCGATCGTGTGTCCGGAGCCGCCTTGCAAATGGCTATCGAGTCGTACGCGTTGGCTTCTTCCAATAACGGTCATTCCTTCCGCCAGCCGGTACCACCGGGACGGTCTTCGAGGGTGATGTGCAACTGGCCGAGACGCTGGCGAATGGTGTCGGCCACGGCAAAGTTTTTGGCTTTGCGCGCCTCGGCACGCAAGTCGATCAACAGTTGCATCAGCCCTTGCACCAGTTCATCGCTCGCTCCGCCACTTTCCGGGGCTTGCGCGAAAAGTCCTAAGATTTGGCTCAATTCGCGCAGCACCACCGCGCCACGCTCGAACTCGGCGAGCGCTTCTTTCGTCTTCCCCGCCCCTTCGAGTTGCTGGGCGTCGGCGAAGCGATTGAGCGCCGTCAACAGTTCGTACAGCGCCCCGATCGCGCCGCCGGTGTTGAAGTCGTCGGACATGCAATCGAGGAAGGTCGAACGCAGGCGCGAGATTTCGTTGAGGAACTCGCTTGGAGGCGATTCGTCGAACGAGGCGAGTTTCGCCGGCGCGGTCAGTGCGAAGAAACCGCCGCCTCGGATGCGCTGAAAGCGCTCGAAGAAGCGATAGAAATTGTCCAGACTGCGGCGCACCTCGGCGAGGCGTTCGTCGCTGTATTCGATGGGACTTCGGTAGTGCGTGTTGAGCAGGAGCAGGCGCACCGTCTCGGCCGAATGTCTCTTTAACAGATCGACAATGTTGACGACGTTGCCCACCGAGCCGGCCATCTTCGCCTGACCCATCTTGAGCAAGCCGTTGTGCATCCAGTAGCGCGAAAACGGTTGATCCGTGAACGACTCCGATTGGGCCAATTCGTTCTCGTGATGGGGAAACTGCAAATCGAGTCCGCCGCCGTGAATGTCGAGCGTCTTGCCCAGCAGCTTCATGCTCATGGCCGAGCATTCGATGTGCCAGCCGGGACGGCCCGGTCCCCACGGACTCGGCCACGACGGTTCGCCGGGCTTCGATCCCTTCCACAGCGCGAAGTCGCCTGGGTTGCGCTTCTTGTCGCTGACCTCAATGCGCGATCCCGCCTCTAGCTGCTCGGGATCGCGGTTGCACAATTTGCCATAGTCCGGATCGCTTGCCACGTCGAAATAGACATCGCCGCCGGACGGATAGGCGTGGCCCTTGTCGATGAGTCCTTGCATGATCTCGATCATCTCGGTAATGTGCTGCGTCGCTTTGGGAAATTCGTCGATGCCGGTGACGTTGAGCTTGTTCAGACAATCGAGATAGTCTTCGGTCATGCGGTGGGCCAACGCCTCGACCGAGGTTCCCAACTCGCGGGCGCGGACGATGAGCTTGTCGTCCACGTCGGTGATGTTGACCACCCACTTTACCTCGAAGCCGAGGTAGGTTAAAAATCGCTTAACCGTATCGAAGATGACCGGCCCGACCATGTGTCCGATGTGGCTGGGTTTGTACACGGTAGGTCCGCAAACGTACATGCGCACTTTACCGGGTTCGACGGGGTGAAAGTCTTCTTTTTGACGAGTCAGCGTATTGTAAACGCGCAAGGCCATAGGGATTCCTTCATGGCTGGATACGTTCGATCAGCGCGACGACTTGACAGGCCATCGCTTCGGCGCGGCCGATGTGGCCGACGTGTTCGCCGGTCTTGGCTTTGACGTTGACCGCGCCCGCGTCGAGTCCGAGCAGCCGGGCCAAGTTGTCGCGGATGTCGGCCTTGATCGGGCCGAGTTTCGGTTCCTGAGCGAAGATTATGACATCGAGATTGACGACGCGCCAATCCGCGCCGTCTAGCCGCGCGAGTGTTTCGCGCAGAAACAGCCTCGAATCGGCGTCTTTCCACTTCGGATCGCTGTCGGGATAGGCATCGCCGATGTCGCCGAGTCCGGCAGCCCCCAACAGCGCGTCGGTGAGGGCGTGCAACACGATGTCGCCATCGCTATGTCCGGACAAGCCGCGCGCATGGGCAACGAGAACGCCGCCGAGCAGCAACGGCCGGCCTTCTACGAGACGATGGGTATCGTGTCCCAAACCAACGCGAACGGTAATCATGGCGTGGATTGTAGCGTGAAGCCGGCGAAAGTGACAACGCCGATCCGTTGGACATTTCGCTTGAAAATGATCCAAGCAAGAAGATTGGATCGTCGCCGTCAAGCAGGATGCCTGCTCACCTGAATGACAACGGTTCCGTGCGCAGGCCGAGTCGATAGTAAAAGCAATCCAGGCCGCCCTCTTCTTGCGAGCGAGAGATAGCGAGATATTTGTACAATACCCTCATGGATGCCCTCGACCCTCTTGCCTTGTTTTTACCTCCCGTTGAACGCTGGTTTCGCTCTGCGCTGGGCGAACCGACAGCGGCGCAGCGGATGGGTTGGCCCGCGATTGCGAGGGGAGAGAATACGCTGATTCTCGCGCCCACCGGCTCCGGTAAGACGTTGGCCGCGTTCCTGGCGTGTCTCGATGCGCTGTGGCGGCAGCCGGAGTTGCCGCGCGGCGTTCGCGTGTTGTATATCTCGCCGTTGAAAGCGCTTAATAACGACATCCATCGCAATTTGCAACGGCCGCTGGAAGGCGTGGCGCAAGCGGCGCGCGACATGGGCTTGTCTCTACCGCTCCTGGAGGCGGCGGTTCGTACCGGGGATACGCCGGCTGCGGAACGGCAACGATTGATTCGCAAGCCGCCGCACGTTCTCATCACCACACCGGAATCGCTGCATCTGATGTTGACCTCGCGGGCGCGGGAGACACTTCGTGGCATCACCCATTGTATCGTCGATGAGATTCATGCGCTTTGTACCAACAAACGCGGAGTCTTTTTGTCGCTGTTGCTCGAACGTCTGCAGGTCCTTCAGGCGAATCGTTTCGTTCGCATCGGACTGTCGGCGACGCAGCGACCTCTCGAAGAAGTGGCCCGCTATCTCGGCGGGAGCGAACCGAACGCCGAAGGCCATTGGCAGCCGCGCCCCGCGACCATTGTGGATGCGGGGCTGCGCAAGGATCTCGATCTGCAAGTCGTCAGTCCCGTCGAACAGTTTGGGCCGCTGCCGGAACGCTCCATTTGGCCGTCGATTTATCGCTTACTCGGCGACGAGATTCGCCAGCACCGTTCGACGATCGTGTTCGCCAACAATCGCCGAGCCGTCGAACGCATCACCTCCTGCCTCAACGAGGACGACGAAATCGCCCGCGCCCATCACGGCAGTATCGCATTGGAAGTGCGGCAGCAGATCGAGACGGCGTTGAAAGACGGACGCCTGCCGTCGGTGGTGGCGACGGCGTCTCTGGAAATGGGCATCGACATGGGAGCCGTCGATCTCGTCTGCCAGGTTGAATCGCCGGGCAACGTAGCCCGCGCCCTGCAGCGCGTGGGACGTGCCGGTCATCTCGTCGGCCAGCGGAGCAAAGGCCGACTCATCCCCAAAATGCCCAGCGATCTGCTCGAACAAGCTGTGTTGGCGCGCGAAATGGCGGCGGGGCGCGTCGAAGAGATCCGCGTGCCGATTAACTGCCTCGATGTCCTCGCGCAGCAACTCATCGCTTGCGCCGCCGTGGACGATTGGAATATCACCGACCTTTATTCTCTCGTTCGTCGCGCTTATCCTTTCCGCGATCTGTCACCACAGGCTTTCGAGACGACGTTGGAGATGATCTCCGGCCGCTATCAGTTCGGCAATCGGCGATCCGGAGACGAACGAAGTCAAAATGAGAACCGAGCGACGAGGGCCGAAAGCCGAAAGCCGATGGCCGCATTCCATCCGCGCGTGAGTTGGGATCGCGTTCACAATCGACTGCTCGCGCTACCGGGCAGCCGTCAGATGGCACTGGTCAACGGCGGAACGATACCGGACACGGGACAATACGCCGTCTACACCGGCAACGGTACGCGCATCGGTGAGTTGGATGAAGAGTTCATCTACGAACGTCGTGTCGGCGATGCTTTTCTCTTGGGGACGAACGCTTGGCGCATCGAGAACATTGAGGCGGATCGCGTGGTGGTGACGCCGGCAGAGGGCGCGCCGGCCATCGTGCCGTTCTGGCGCGGCGAAAGCACGGGCCGCAGTTACGACCTCGGCCGCGCTCTCGGAGCGTTCCTCCGCGAAGTAGGAGAGCGAATCGACGATCCCGATTGTCTGGATTGGCTTCAGCGCGAGTATTATTTAGAGAAAAACGCCGCCCGTAATGTCCGCTATCAGGTCGAGAGACAGCTTCGAGCCGCCGATTGCTTGCCGACGGAGTACACCCTTTTCGTGGAAGCATCGCGCGATCAACTCGGCGATTGGCAAGTGATACTGCTAAGCCCCCTCGGCAATCGCCTACATCTGGCGTTGCGTCTGGCGCTGGAGGGGCGCTTGCGCGAACGGCTGGGCTACCGTCCGCAATGCCTGCATCACAACGACGGCATCCTCATTCGGTTGACCGATACCGACGAACCGATCCTCGATCTGTTCGACGGTCTGACGCCGGAGAGCGTGGAGGGACGCATTCTCGACGAGTTGGCCGATAGTGCCCTTTTTGCTCTCCGTTTTCGGCAAAATGCGGCGCGGTCGTTGCTCTTGCCGCGCGTGCAGCCGGGGAAGCGCGCGCCATTGTGGCTGCAACGACTGCGCGGCCGCGATTTACTGCAAGTCGCACGCGGCTACGCCGATTTCCCCATCGTCGCCGAGACATTCCGCGAGTGTTTGCACGATCATCTCGACGTGGAGCGGCTGCGACAATTGCTCGCCGCCATTCGGTCTGGTGAAGTGCGAGTCGTGACGCGCCGCGCCGACACGCCGTCTCCGTTCGCCGCCGGGTTGATGTATTCCTTCACCGCCGCGTTCATGTATCAATACGACAGCGTCGAAGCGGACGGAGAGAGCGCACATGTCCTCGATCGTGAATTGCTCGAACAGCTCGTCGCCCCCATGCGTCAGAGACATTTGCTGGATCCGCGTGCCGTGCAACAAGTGGAGCGGCGTTTGCGCGGCGTCGGGATGCCGCCGCGGTCGGCGACGGAGATGGCCGAATGGCTGCGACGACTCGGCGATCTTACCGCGGAAGAGTTGGAAGGACCCATGGCCGCTTTCTTGGAACAGTTGGAACGCGAGGGGCGCGCGTGTCGATTGCAACTCACGCCTTCGTCACAGCGATGGATCGCCGTCGAAGATTTAGAGCAATATCGACGAGCTTTCGGATTGGAAAACGGCGCGGCCGAGGTTGAAGAACGGCAAGAGGCGGCAGCGGCGATTCTCCGGCGCTTCCTAAACACTCATGCCCTTGTCGGCCTTGCGGATCTATTGACGCGCTATCCGTTTGAGCCGGGATGGGCGCGGCGGCAATTGGAAGAATGGGCATCCTCCGGTCGTGTCGTTGTCGTGTCGGCCCCGGAAGCGGAAACGACGACGTGGTCCGATCCGGAGAATTGGGAGCAGGTGCGGCGCGGCAGCCTCGGCATCTTGCGCCGCGAGGTGGTGACGTGTTCGCCGCCGCAGTTCGCCGACTTTCTGCTTCGGTGGCAAGGCGTTCATCCGGAGGCGCGGCACGGGGGAAGCGAGGGGTTGGCGGATGCCTTGCGGCGACTTCAAGGATTGGCGCTCGATGCTGAGGCGTGGGAGCAAACGGTTCTGCCGGCGCGCGTGCCGGAATATCAACCGCGCTGGCTGGACGAATGGATTGCCGGCGGCGAAGGCGTGTGGGTCTGTCAGGGGAGGGGGCACGAAGACGGCGAATCGGGGCGCATCGCGTTTTTCAGCCGCGAAGCATTGAGGCAATGTTCCCTCCCAGCGAACGCGGAGGCACCGCCTTTAAGCGACAACGCCAATCGAATACTCGATCGTTTGCGCAATCGGGGTGCCTCGTTCCTGGTGGATCTAGCGGCGGATTTGGGCATCTCTCCGGGCGAGACGCGCGGCGCTCTCGGCGAATTAGTCCGGCGCTGCCTGGCGACGAACGATCGCTACGACGTGATTCGCCAGCTAACCGTTTCGGCAAGCGGGGGGCGGTCGCCGGTTGTGAGGGTACATCAGGGGGATGACGGCTCCCGTACGCCATCGCGCTCGCGCCGCGCGCCGCAGCGTCCGGAGGGCCGTTGGTCCGCCCTGGCGTGGGGCCAACCCGAACCGGAAGCGCGCGCGGTCGCTGAGGCCGGATTGTTGTTGGAACGCTACGGCATTGTGGCCCGCGAGTTGGCGCTGCTCGATCCGTGGCTGTTGCCGTGGCGCGTACTCTACGAAGTCCTCAGCCGCATGGAATTGACCGGAGAAGTACGACGCGGCTATTTCGTCGAAGGGCTGTCGGGAGCGCAGTTTGCCTCCCTAGATGCGGCGCGCCAATTGGCCGAAGCGCACGTTCCCTCCACGGCAAATGCGCCGGTCGTTCTGTTGCACAGCATCGACCCGGCCAATCTCTACGGCTCCGGCGCACCGTTCGACATTCCCTTGCTCGACGGCGGCACGCGCCCCTTGCTGCGCCGACCGGGTAATTGGCTAGTGCTGCGCGCGGGTCGTCCGGTATTATTGATCGAACAACACGGGAAACGTCTGACGGCATTGGCCAGCGCCAGTCGCGACGAGGTGGCCAATGCCGTCGCTTGTTTGCCCCGCATTCTCGACCATCGTGGCAGCGCGTCGTCGCGGCACAAGTTGACCGTCGAAGAGTGGAACGGTCGACCCGTTACCTCTTCGGAAGGGCGCGAACTGCTTGAGGCCGCCGGTTTCGTGCGCGATTATCGGGCCTTGACGCTCTATGCAGTGTGGAGATAAGGAGAGGCTTCCGTGCTTCCGGAATGGCTACCCGCCGCTCAGCCGCCGCTATTGGCGAACGACGACGTTCACGTTTGGCGCTTCGCGCTCGACATCGGTGAGGCGTCGCTCGAACGGCTGCACGAATCGCTCACCGAGGACGAACGACGCCGCGCCGCCCGGTTCCATTTCGAGAAGGATCGCCGTCATTTCATCGCCGGACGAGGCAGTCTGCGTTTTTTGATCGCTGCCTATCTGGGATGTCCTCCAGAAAAAGTGCGTTTCGCCTACGGAAATCAAGGCAAACCGCGCCTGGTCGATGAGGATAATACGGATCGACTTCGTTTTAATCTCACGCATTCGCACGGCTTGGCTCTCTTGGCGGTGACGAGCGTTCGAGAAATCGGTGTTGATATCGAGCGCCTCCGCGACATGGAGAACGACGGCGAACCGTTGGCCGAACGCTTCTTCTCGCCTTTCGAAGCGGCGGCCTTACGATCTCTGCCGCCCGAACAGCGGCGCGAGGCGTTCTTCCGCTGCTGGACGCGGAAGGAAGCCTACATCAAAGCCAAAGGCGAGGGGTTATCGTTGCCTTTGGAACAATTCGACGTGTCGCTGCATCCGCGCGAACCGGCGGCGCTGCTGGCAACGCGATTCGACCCCCCCGACGCGCAACGCTGGTCGATGCGTCACCTTGCTCCAGCGGAGGGATTCGTCGGCGCGTTGGCCGTCGAAGGACATACCTGGCGCTTGTGGTGTGGCGATTGGATCGCTCCCGCACTCGACTAGCGGTACGGCGCTTCTCGCTTCTCCCTCGGAGTCATGGAAAGGATGGCTACTCCCCTCGCCCTTGTACTCAATGCGAGGGGTTCGGGGTGAGGGGGACGATCCGCCGAAGACCTCCTCGCTTCCCGATCGGCCCTTTCATCATCCTCTCCTATAAATAAGCTGTTTCCTACTTGGACTTGGAATCGAGCATCGTCGTTCAGGAATATCTCGCCTGGCTGAGCGAAGCCGCAGGGTCGAGGCGGAGGGTCGGTAACGCGGCCCAATCGGAGCCGTGGATGACAGCGGAGGATTTACCGTCGCAGTCGCCTTCGGCTTCGACATGGTTATCCTTCCAACCAACCCCAGCAGCGCAACCCTTCTCCGATGCCGAACGAGGCCAAGTTCGCCAACGTGACGGCAAGGAGATCGCGCGCCATCGACCGCCGACCCCACTCTTGCCGCGTGCCGAACGCCGCCCAGAATAGCGCGCATTCCGCGACCGGCGCAAATATCTCGGCTACCGCGAGATAGAGTGGGCGCTGTGATTCCAGATCGAAGCACAAGGGCAATACCAAGACGACGATGGGATAGGTGCAGGCCGTCAGCCAGACGCCCGCGAAGAAACGAACCGTCCACGAATGCCGGTGCGACAAACCCACGAGCAAGATGGGTGTCTCAATGAAGATGGTTAGAAGATAGCCCAATGGGAAGAATTGCCACAGTTCCTGGGGTGTCACGTCGGCCTCCGTGTCGGTTACAGCGCGCGGAGCAGAAATGGCACCTCGGCGAAGACGTGGGCCAGCGCAGCGACGAAATAGACGGTGCGCGTGGTCGTGTAATCGGCGAGAAAGCAGCCCCACAGGACCAGGACCACGGCAAGCGAAGCACCCAGGAACGCCGTTACTCCCCAATGCCATTTCCGCGACCGACGGGCCAGCGGGACGGTATGTAGCCGCCAGGGCGCGGAACGCAAACCGATCATTGGAATGGCCAACACCCAAACGCCGTAGTGCAGCATCTCCAAGAAGGTATGCGTGGATACCAACAGATGCGACGAGAACGGCGCGACCCCCGCTCCGGCATGTTGGGCGATGCGTTTTGATAATTCATCGTCGCCGGGTAAGGGCGGCGCATCGGCCAAACGCCACCAGAGGGCGATCAGAAACAGAGGCAGACAAAGTAAGCAGAAATGGAACGCCGGACGCCATTGCGGCCGGCTGCGGCGCAGTTCGCGGTCGAGCAGCCAAAAGGCCATCAATGGATGCAAATAGACCAGAGCCAACGACCATTGCGGCGGCATCAGCCAGGCCAAGGCGATCAGTCCAAAGGCGGACGGCCAGATCCACCCCCAATCGCGGCGCGGGTTCTGCCGGCTGCGTTCATGGACGAGTAAAGCGATCCACAAAATCAGCAAAGTGTTGAGCAGCGCGTAACCGAGGTCGAGCAGATCGGCGGAGAAACGTTCGCTGCCGGCCAGCCACCACAAGACGGCGAAGCCGGTCGTTAGTCCGGCGATGCCAGCGAAGGAGAGCAGGAAGAAGCCGCTCAATCGCCCCCAGCGCGCCGGCAATCGCGTGAGGAAATAGCGAAATTCGAGCCAGTTATGCGGTCCAGCGAACAGAAAGACGGTGACGATGGAGAAGCGCAACGGCATCCACCCGGCCAACAGCGCAGCCGCTAGAGTCAGCGATAGCGCGGCGCAGGTGAACCGCCACGGCACGGCATTCGTACCGCGAACAGAGGCATAATTGAGGCCGGCAATGTTGCTCATGTTAGCGCGTGCGCTTGTCTCGTGGAGTTGGTTCCTTGGCCTTGCCGTCTTTCTCCCGATCCAGCACCATCGACTTGGGTACGATCAATGTCAAGTAATTGGCCGGCGCAACCGGTTTCAGAATCAGGGTATCGCCGATCTCCAAGCCGGCGGGCAGTTTGAGCGTTGATAGACCTTCCTTGCCCGGCGGGCGCGGTCGGCCAACCGGACGCGGCGGTGCAGCATTGCTCCAAACGGCCGCCGTACCCGCCGTAAAAATGAAACCTACAATAAGCGCGGCTAATATCCTTTTTTTGCCGCGACGTGCCAACCATAAACCGCCGGACGCGAAGGCCATAGTCAACGACAAGCCGGCCACCACCGTGGCCAAGCCAAAGCGTCGTCCGCCTTCCGGGTCGGCTTCTGGAGCGAGACCGAGGTTGCCGTCGCGCAATTGGCCCATCGCCAGATTGATGGGTACTTCCAGAATCGCGTGCTTTGCTTTTTCGTCGACTTTGACGACCAATTTGACTTTGACCGGAGGCAACGCCCCGCCGCCTCCGGGGGGAATGATGGGTCGAACCGGCGGACCCACGGGAGGTCCCGGACGCCTGGGACCAGCAATGTCGCCGCGTACTTCCGATAACACCAGACAGATTGCCGGTAAGACCAGTCCCGCTAAAAGCCAGCGTTTCATGAGCGCGTCTCCTAAAGGTGGACCGCGACGGAAGGGATTTTATTTCTCGATTGTACCAGACTCCGGAGGCGAAAACAGCAATTTCTTGAAGA